>JANOBY010000196.1:0-8753 GCA_031411935.1 Planctomycetales bacterium
TCTTCGAGGAAAAGCCCGGTGCCCGCGATCGGCGCGGGCCTGAGCATGGCGGCCACGCGGGGCACCACGAAGACCAGGGCCGCCACGGCGATCAGCAGCCCCGCCATGGTCCATATGGTGCGCCTGCCCTTGTGGTGCAGGCTGGCCACCTGCGTCTGCATGTCCTTGCGGACGTGCAGGATGCTCCGTTCGAGCTCGTTAAGCCGGTCGATCAGGATGTCAATCGGCACCGAGATCACCTCGGCCTTCCGCTCGGGCTGAGCGGACGCGAGGGGATTGACCGTGGATTCCCAGACCCGTCGCCGGTCCATCCGCTCCAGTTCGGCGAATCGCTCGGTGACTTCCGATTTCCCCATGGAGCTCATCATCGTGCCCCCGACCTCAAGCCATATTTACGAAGGCTCGACGACCGCCCGGGCGGAGCGGTGGGCCGATCCGGGAGGATTCGTGGCTCGTCAAGCGTCTGGAGGAAGCTTAGCCCGTATTTGGGGGGGATGGATGTCGCGGGTAGGCATAGGGGAACGATTATCCCAACCTGAATCGCCCCGATCGCGTGGGTGTGTCCGCTGACACTTGCCTCTCAGGCGGCCTCGGCTTCGGGGCCGTTCTGGTCGCCCTCGGTCCAGAACAGGTAGTCGAGGCTGTTGTCGGGATGCTTGCGGACGTGGGCCTCGATCTGGTCGAGGTTGTTCTGGACGAGCCGCCGGGCCTCGTCGGTCTTGAGGGCGTCGGGCGAGACCTCGAAGGGGTCGAGGAACTCCAGCGAGCACGACCCGTCGGGGTTCATCACGCTATAAACGGGCACCACGGTCGCGCCGCTCATGGCGGCCAGCGTGACCCAGGTCGTGGTGAACTGGTAGCGCCGGCCGAGGAACTCGGCGCTGGCCGTGCGCGGGCCGGTCCACCGCACGTCGCCGGCGATCTGCACGATCATCCCGGCCTCAAGGATGCGCACGGCGCGACGAATCGCGGTGCTGCCCTCCTTGGCCGTGAGCCTGCGCGAGATGAAAAGGCGTCGCTGGCCGAGGGGCCCGTCGTCGCCGAAGTCGCGCGAGACCAGCTTGGAGATCTGCCGGGGGCGCTCGGTGAACCATCGCAGGGTGTAGCCCTTGCGGACGATCCAGTGCGCGGGCATGAGGAACGCGCCGAAGTGGTTGAAGAGCAGGACCACGCCCTTGCCCCGGGCGTGGGCCTCGCGCAGCTTGTCTTCGCCGGTCACGCGGAAGAAGGGGGCGACCTGCTGGTCGTCCAGGCGGTCGAGCAAAACGTCGCGGGCCCGCCAGCGGAACTGGTTGGCGGCCAGGTCGCTGCCGGTGCGGGTCGGATCCCAGGTCTCGCCCAGGTGCTCGGCGGCGCGGGCCACGGCCAGGCCATACTTGCGTCGCCGGGGCCAGTTCAGGGCGAACTCCAGCCGCCCCAGGCCCATCACAATCCGAAGCGCGGTGCGCGGGGGGATGGCCCGCAGCGCCGGCATGAGGTTCTTGACCAGAAACTTCGGGAGATTTGCGAAGCTCACCGCCATCGACGGACCTCGCTCAACGAGTTCACGCGGGTCATGAACGACGACCCGTCGCCTGCGGGGACGGGGACTTGCGGAACCGATCGGCCACGACCTCGGCGTCGTCGGGATCGTCCCAGAAGAAGTATTCGTTGCTGTTCTCGGGCGAGAGCCGCACCCGCTCCTGCACCTGGTCGAGGCACGTCTGCACGTAAGCCCCCAGTTGCTTCTGCCGGACCGCGCTGCCTGGGACGTTGAAGCCCGGCAGGAACTCCAGCCGGTGGGTGCCGTCGCGGAGCATCCGGCAGAACACGGGGACGACCGGCGCCCCGGTGATCGCCGCCAGCGTGGCCCAGGTGGAGGAAAACTGGTAGGTGTTGCCCAGGAAGGTCGCTTCCTCGGTGTTGCCCCCCTCCCATCGCACGTCGCCGGCGATCAGCATGATCATCCCGGCCTTGAGCACGCGGCCTGCGCGGAGGATCGAGCCCGCGGCCTCGTTCGGGTCGGCCTTGCGCGAGATGAACAGCCGCTTCTGGCCGAGCGGCCCCTCGGTCTCGAACCTCTGCTTGAGGTACTGCGACACGTGGTTGGGCCGCTCCATGAACAGCCGCAGGGGGTACTCCAGCCTCACGAGCCAGTGCGCCGGCATGAGGTGCGCGCCGAAGTGGTTGCCCAGCAGGATCACGCCCTTGCCCTGGGCCTGGGCCGCGGTCAGGTGCTCGAGCCCCTCGACCTCGAACAGGGCGGCCACCCCGGCGTCGTCGAGCCCGTCCAGCAGCTGGTCCCGGGTCCGCCAGCGGATCTGGTTGCCGGCGAGCTCGCGCCCGACCTCGGCCACGTCCCAGCTCGTCCCGAAATGCGCGGCCCCGCGGCGCACCGCGCCGTCGAACCGCACCCGCAGGCCTCGCCCGAAGGTGTACTCGGCCCGACCGATCCCGGCCACGAACCGCGACGCCGTGCGAGGAGGCAACGCGCGTACTGCCGGCAGGATCAGCCGGAGCAGGGCCTTGCGTATCTTCAGCCAGCGTCGTTGCATGGAATCCATCCTCGACCGGTCATGGCAGGAACGGGGCGACTGAGGGGCGGGCTCAGGCGGCCCGGAGGCGGTTCTTGGCGACGTACTCGGCCAGGTCCACCACGCGTCTCAGATCGGGCACGTCGTCATCGTCGATCACCACGTCGTAGCGGTCCTGGATCGAGAGGAACACGCCCACGAGGTCGAGCGAGTCGATCCCCAGGTCGTCCACCAGACGCTGCTCGGGCTTGATCGCCACTCCGGGCGCGACCTTGCCCGCGTCGCGGATCACTTCGATGACTTCACCTAGCAGGGATGCATCAGGCATCGGTCCACCTCGTGAAGATCAGGGCATTGTTCGTTCCACCGAACCCGAACGAGGCGCTCATCGCGGCGTGAACCGGCGAATCACGCCCCACATCGGGCACGAAATCCAGCGAGAGCTCGGGGTCGGGTCGATAGTTGATCGTGGGGGGGATCGCCTGCTCGCGGAGGCTCCGGACGCAGACCGCGGCTTCGATCGCCGAGGCCGCCCCCAGGCCATGCCCGAGCGCCCCCTTGATCGAGCTTACCGGCAGGCGGTCGGCGTGATCGCCGAAGACCTCGCGGATCGCGCCGGTCTCCAGCCGGTCGTTCACCGGCGTGCTCGTCCCGTGGGCGTTGTAGTAGCCGATCGCCTCGGGGGGCAGCCCCGAGTGCTTGAGGGCGGATTTCAGGCACAGGGCCACCCGCTTCGCCTCGGGCATGGCCATGTGGTAGCCGTCGGAATTCATGGCCCAGCCCTTCAGCTCGGCCAGGGGACGCAGGTTGTTCTGCCTGACCGCGGTCTCGGTCGCCAGGACCAGCATGCCCGCCCCTTCCGAGAGGACGAACCCTGCGCGGTCGGCGGAGAACGGCCGGCTGGCCTGCGACGGGTCGGCCGCGCCGCGGTCGTCGCCCTTGCGGTTGTACAGGGCCTTCATCGTCACGAATCCGTTGACGATCGAGGGCGTGAAGGCGCTCTCGGCCGCGCCGCAGACGGCGATCTCGGCCTCGCCCGCCCTCAGCAGCATGGCCCCCATCGCCACGGCATGACCGCCCGAGGCGCAGGCGTTGGCCGGCGCGATGCTCGGGCCGTGCAGGCCAAGCTGCTGGGCGATCTGGCCGGCGATCTGGTTGATGATCAGGCCAGGGATCAGGTACGGGCTCACGGCCAGATTCTTGCGAGTCGAGGCGCGGGTCGTCTCGGCGTCCAGCAGGTCCAGACCGCCCATCGCCGAGCCCACGATCAGGGCCACACGCTCGGGGTCGAAGGGGGCGGAGGGGAATCCGGCGTCGGCCCAGGCGGCGCGGGCCGCGGCCAGGCCGAGGTGGATCGATCGCGAACCGAGGCGCGAGATTTCAGCGTCTTCCGTCGCGGATCCGGGCCCGAAATCCTCGACGATCCCGCCGATATCCTGCAGGAATCGCTCGGGGCCCAGGCTCGCGTGGCGGCGGATGCCCGACCGGCCTGCGATCAGGCCGTCCCAGGTGGCGTCCAGGTCGCGCCCCAGGCAGGTGACCGCCGAGTGACCAATAATCAGAATCCGTTCGGCCATCCGTAGCCTCGTCCGACTCTCGGTCGACCGTCCCCTCGCATCCTTACGAGGGTCGATCTCGACTTATTTCGGCCAGAATCCCCGGCCAGCATGATTCGATTTTTCGGAATCTGTCGACCGTAGGGCTGTCACCCACCGGTTGACCCGCCCGACTCGCCCACGGTATCAAGGCTGTGCAGACCAGCCGCCGAGAGGCGATTTTTGTATCAAGAAACGGAAGATCCCGCCATGCAGCTTGCCAAGTTCCTCGACGCCGACGGCACACCCCGCGTGGGACTGGTCGAAGGGGAAGGCGTCCGCCCCCTGGGCGCCCCCGGCGCGGTCGACGCAACCCTTTTCACTCGCCTGATCTCGGCGCAATCTCCCGAGGACGCGATCAACGCCACCCCGGCCGGTGACGTGATCGCCCTGCGCGACGTGCAGCTCCTCCCGCCCCTGGACAACCAGGAAATCTGGGGGGCCGGCGTGACCTACGAGCGAAGCAAGGTGGCACGGCAAGAGGAGTCGGCCGACGGCGGGTCGTTCTACGACAAGGTTTACCGTGCCGAGCGCCCCGAAATCTTCTTCAAGGCCACGCCCAGCCGCGTGGTCGGCCCCGGCAAGGCCGTGCGTGTGCGGGGCGACTCGAAGTGGAGCGTGCCCGAGCCCGAGCTGGCCCTGGTCCTGTCGTCGGACCTGCGCCTGGTGGGTTACACCGTGGGCAACGACATGAGCGCCCGCGACATCGAGGGCAGCAACCCGCTCTACCTCCCGCAGGCCAAGATGTACGACGCCTGCTGTGCACTGGGGCCGTGCGTGACCCTGGCCTCGGCCATGCCCCGCGCCGCCGACATCGGCATCCGCCTGATGATCGAGCGCGACGGGGCGGTGGAGTTCGACGGCTCGACCTCGATCGCCCGCATGGCCCGGTCGTTCGCCGAGCTCATCGGCTGGCTCGGCCGCGACAACGTGTTCCCCGACGGCGCGATCCTGCTCACGGGCACCGGGATCGTCCCGCCCGACGAGTTCTCGCTGAAGGAAGGCGACCTCGTGTCGATCACCATCGACGGCATCGGCACGCTGGTCAATCCGGTCGTGCAGCGCTCCGAAGGCTGATCGCCATGAACCCCGCGCGGCCGGCACGATCGCCGGCCCGCGCCGGGCCTTCCCTCCGGATCAGGGCTTCTCTTTCTTGAGCACCTGGAGCACCAGGCCCGCCTCGGATTTGAACTCCGCCGGGCGTTGCCCGCCTTCGCCCGGGACGCAGACCTTGAAGGTGGTCTCGTCCAGCTCGTAGATGCCCTGCGTGGTCGTCCCCTTTTGCGGACCCTCGGTGAAGGTGGCGTCGATCGTCCTGGGTGTTTTGGTGGCGTCGAGCTTGAACGTGCCGCTCACGTCTCCGTCCGGACTCTTGAGGGTGAACGTGTCCCCCTTGACGATCAGGCGAGAGTCCTGGATCTCGCTCAGAGATCGCGCCTGGCCGTTGACGTCCATGGACTCGTACTTCCAGGTGCCCTCGAACAACGCGAGGTCCTTCTTGGTCGGGTCGTCGGCGTTCACTCGCTCGAAAACGCGGAGCATGCGATTGCTGCCGGCGGGGGCCGAGAACTCGGTCGGGCGCTCCCCCTTGTAGGTGATGCAGCTGGTGAGCTTGTCGCCCTCCAGCTTGTAGATGCCCTGGATGATCAGGCCCTTATTCGTGCCTTCGGTCACGGTGTCGGTGGCCTGCCTGGGCGTCTGGGTCGGGTCGATCACGACCTTGACGTTCTTCTCGATCACCTTGTCGCCCAGGCGCACCGTGTGGGTATCGCCCTCGAACGTGACCGTGATGTTGCGCCCGGCCACGTCCTCGACGGGCTTGCCGTCGGCCTCCACCGAGATCAGCCGCCAGATGCCCTGGAACCTGGCGATCTCCTCGGACACGGCATCGGCACGGCAGGTCGAGCTCAGGCCAATGGACATCGAGAGCACGATCACGGACAGGCAGGCACGAGCAGTCATGGTCATCCTCACAATCGGGGAAATGCCGGAAGGGAGGCCCGGAACGAAAACGCCCCGGGGCCGACGATCGCGGAGGATCGTCTCGTGCCCCGGGGCTGATAGATTGCGCCGATCCTGGCGGAAGTGCCAGAGGGAATCAGGGCAGTTCCGACACCTCGACCTTGCGGATCTGGACCTTGCTGCCCGGGTCGTGCTGCTGGAAGGCGAAGAACCCCTCGCTGTGGGTATTCTTGGCGTCGACGAAATCGACGACCTTCTCGCCGTTCACGCGGATGATGATGTGGTTCCCCACGGCCTCGATCTCCTGGGTGAACCAGGTGTCGGGCGGGACGAGCATCTTCTCCACGGGCACGAAGTTGTAGAGGGTGCCCGTGCGCTTGGGGTCGCCGTGCGTGCTGTTGACCTGGGCCTCGTAGCCCTTCGGGAAGCCGGGCCCCTTGGCCGTGCGGAAGTACATGCCCGAGTTGGCCTTGTCGGCGATCTTGACCTCGGCACGGTACTTGAAATTCTTGTAGTGGCCCTTCGGGCTGAACAGGTGCGAGACCGGCCCGGAGCCGTGGATCACGCCGTCCTTGACGACCCAGTTCTTGCTCACGTCGTCCTGCTTGCCCTTGCCGTCGTAGGCTTCCCAGCCTTCGAGGTCCTTACCGTTGAACAGGGCGACCCAGCCCTTCTCGTCATCGCGTTCGGAAGCCATGACCGCGGCGGGCGCGATCGCGGCCAGGGTGGCCATCAGGGCAAGAGCCCGGCGGAAGTGTGTCATCGATGCGGTCCCGTGGGTGAGAGTGCGGTCGGTCCTCGGGGGGCAGGTCGCGCCCGCCTCCCGGCACCGCGTATGGTAAGTCAACCGCGTTCGGGATGCCAGCGCCGCGACGCGGTCACTCGGGCAGGGCCTCGGCGAAGAACCGGAGGAAGTTGCCGTGCATGATGGCCTGGACGTCGGCCTCGGGATATCCGCGGTCGGCCAGCAGGTCGGGCAGCTTCTGGAGGTCGGCGATCGTGTCCAGGTCTGTCGGGGTCTGGTCGCTGCCGAACCCTCCGTCCAGGTCGCTGCCGATCCCCACGTTCGAGGCGTTGCCCGCGAGCTGGCAGATGTGGTCGATGTTCTCGACCACGCGGTCGAGCGAGACCTCGGGCGTGGACCTGTTCATGACCCAGCCCGGCTGGAGCATCACGTTGTCCATGGCCATGCCCAGCACCCCGTTGCGCTCGATCACCATGCGGATCTGCCGATCCGAGAATTGCCTCTGCCAGTCGCAATACTTGCGGGCATTCTGGTGGCTGGCAAGCACCCGCCCGCCGAACCGGTCCGCAACCTGATCAAAAGCCCGATCGGACAGGTGCGTGAGGTCCAGCGCCATCCCCAGCTTCTCGATGTTCTCCAGCAGGGGGACCGCCTCCAGCGCAAGCCCAGCCTCCGATCGCGTCCCCCCGCCGTAGCGGTTCGCCCCATAATGGGTGATGCCGATGGCCCTCAGGCCGTTCTCGTGCCACTCGAACAGGTGGTCGGGGTCGAGCACCGCGTCGGCGCACTCCATGCTCAGGATTGCGCCAAACGGGGTGTCGTCGGGCGACACGCGCCAGGCATCGACGTGGGCCGAAAGCTCTCCGCGGGAGCCGATCATGCGCATCCAGCCGGATCGTTCCATCGCGCGATAATAGGCCAGATGGGCCATAGCGTAAGCGTAACAGGCCTCGGGCGTGGTGTGGCCGAAGGGGTGATTGATGGGCTGCTCGATCCGGGCGAGCACGGTGGCCACGCCCACGCCGACTTCGGCCTTCTTGAGCTCGGGGAAGGAGACCGTGTTGGTCCTCCGGCCGTGCCCGGTCATCTCCAGAAGTCGTTCCTGGGCACGGATCTCGGCCACGGCCATGCGGAGGTCGCGGTTCCAGTCGACCCCGTTGAGGCCGAGGTCCAGGTGGGCATCAAAAAGCAGCACGATGAGGTCTTCCGGGCGGGGTGCGAGGCGGGAAAGCGACATCTTAACGCCCGGAACGCGGGCGGGAAGCCTGTTCGCGAGGAACTCCGGGAAATTGATGATCCGAGCCACGCGTTGCGGCCGAAAATTAACGATACGATGCAGTCTAGGTCGCCGAATTCGCGCGGTGGTTCTGTCGCGTATTCGCCACGCGATTTGACATAAATGCACCTTCCTACAACAATGAGTGCATCATGGATCCCCACCGACGGAGTCTTCTCGCGTGAATCGTTCGCCCAATCGTTCCACGAAACGAACCTACCGACCTTCCATCACGAATCTTGAAGAACGCCTGGTGATGGCGGCCTCGTTCCAGTGGGCCAACTCCATCTCGGCCGTGGCGCCCGCGGCGACGATCGCCAAGACCTCCGACTCGGTGATCGACCCCGATGGAAATCTCTACGTGGTCGGTTCGGGCAAGGACACGGTCTCGTTCGGCCCCGGCGAAAGCCTTCCCTCGGTCTCCGTGGAAACCGCCTACCTCGCGAAGTACTCGGCCACCGGCTCGTTGCTCTTCAAGAGAGCCCTCCCGACAAGCGCTGCCGGGGTGTTCCAGGTCGCCAATACGCTTCGGATCGACGGCAGCCGGAACCTTTACATCGGCGGCCGGACCCAGGACAGCAAGGCGGCCCTGCTGAAGGTGGACTCGGTCGGCAACACCGTCTGGGGGTTCTCCATCGGCGGGGCCTCGGGTGTGAACACGG
>JANOBY010000197.1:0-23239 GCA_031411935.1 Planctomycetales bacterium
GAGCAGAACAGGCTGAGCCTGATCGCCACCGACAGCGGGGTGGATACCGACGTGGTGGCCAGGGCCTTCCCCCTGAACGGTACGCCCCTGCCGCAGCAGGGAAGCGTGACCTTCGGGAGCCGCGTGCTCTCGGCCTTCGCGATCCTCGACGTGGCCGCACGCACGACCCTCGTGACCAACGGCGGGGATTACAGCGACCCCGAGGGCTACCTCTTCGGGTCGCTCCGCCAGAGCCTGCTCAACGCGCAGTTTGGCCGGCCGATCACGCGGGTCGACGGCAAGCCGGATGTGCTGGGCGGAGACCCCGCGACGATCACGTTCGAGGGCTCGCAGGTCGTGACCGCAATCGAGGCCCTGCCCGAGATCAACCGGCCGATCATCCTGGGCAACGTCGCCACCGGCGCGACCATCACGGGGGCCGTCGGCCTGCCGGGCGGCAAGGTCAGTGGAGGCATCCTGGCGGTCGGGCCCGACTCCAAGGTCGACGGCTCGACGGGCTCCGCGGGCTTCAGGCTCAGGAACCTGGCGGTGTCGAACTTCCTCGACGAGGCCATTTTGGTCCGCGGTGTCGGCGGGGTCCCGAGCACGATTTCCAACGTCCAGGGCAACACCAGCGGCACGGGCATCCATCTCGTTGACTCATCGCAGGTCCTCCTGCTCGACACCGGCGCCAGCGGGAATGTCCAGGCCACGGGCACCTCGGTCGAGCCCGACGGCGTGCGGATCACGCGTGGCTCGTCCCACAGCCTCATCCGGGTGACGGCCTCGGGCAACGCGGGCGGAGGGATCGTGATCGTCGAGGGGGCGAATCACCAGCTCACGAACATCACCGCCGCGACGAACCAGCGGACCGGGATCTCGCTCGACAACTCGCCCGGTACGCTCCTCAACGGCGCATCGAGCCTGGGCAATCTCGGGACCGGTGTGCTCGTGCGGAGAGGCGATTCGAATCTCCTCTCGTCGATCACGGCAAACGCCAACGGCGCGGGGATCGTGTTCAACGGGGCCAGCCGATCGCTGCTCTCGGGCGCCACGGTCTCGGGCAACGCGGGCAACGGGGTCGCGGCCATCGAGAGCCTGCGCATGGACCTGCGGGGCATCCGGGCCTCGGGCAACGGCCTGGACGGGATTCATATCGAGGGGACGCCCGGCGCCTCCGTGTCCGACGACGTGGTCACGGGCAACGGCGGGTCGGGCCTGGTCGTCAACGCCGGGCAGGACCCGGCCTCGGGCCCCGAGCCCTCCCCGGAAGAGAATCGCACTAACCTCTTGCAGGTCAACGCGACGGGCAACGCCGGTGACGGCGTGCGGGTCGACAACATCCCCGGGGTGCTCATCCGGGGCGCCACGATCTCGGGCAACGGGGCCGAGGGTGTCCGCCTCACGAACACCTTCTCGGGCAGGAACACGGTCGAGAACGCCACCATCTCGAACCACGCCGGGGGCAACGGGCTGTTCGCCACGGGCAATGCTCAGTCCTCGTTCAGCCTCTTGAATGTGACGGTCGCCGACGGCAAGCGCAACGGCGTGATCGTCTCGGGATCGTCGGGCTCGTCGCTTGTGGACGTGACGTCGCGCGGCAATTCGGGCGACGGCCTGATCCTGGGCAGCGCCATGGGAGCCGTTGTGAGGGACGCGATCCTCAAGGACAACGGCGGGATCGGGCTGAACATCGGGGGCCCCGCGGTCAGCGGGATCCTGGTCGCCGACCCCTCCATGCTCTCGGGGATCAAGGTCGACGGCGCCTCGGTCACGGGCAACCGCACGGGGGTGCGGATCGCGGCCATCAACGGGGTCACGCTCACCCTGCCGCTTGTGACCGACTCGGCCGTCAACGGCATCGAGGTGCAATCGGCGAACGACACCTCCATGGAAACGCCCAGGGTCCGGCGTTCCGGGCTCGACGGCGTGGTCGTGGACAACTCCTCGCGGGTCACGATCGTCCGAGGAGAGATCGAGGCCAGCGGAGGGACCGGCGTGATCCTCCAGGGGGCGGGCACGTCGAGCGGGCTCGTGCTGGACACGTCCATCGCCGACAGCAAGTCCGACGGTCTGGGCATCCGCGCCGGCGCGAACCTATCGACGATCGCCAACGTGACGATCACCAGCAGCGGCCAGCAGGGCGTGAACCTGAACGGGGCCTCCGGCATGGCCCTTCGCGGACTGGGCATCACGCAAAGCGGCCTGGGCGGAGTGCTCGTGGCCGGAAGCCGGTCGATCACGATCGATGCCAACGGGGACGCCCCCACGAGGATCTCGGCCAGCGGAGGTCACGGGATCGCCGTGGTCGACGGGTCGTCGGACGTGCTCATCCGATCGACCATCATCACGGGCAGCGGCCTGGCGGGGGTGGCGGCCATCGCCTCGGCCCCGGGCTCCTCGGTGACGAACGTGACGATCTCGGGCGCGACCCTCACCGGCCAGACCGGGGCGGGCGTGGTGGCCTCGGCCGCCGCAGGGACCACGAACTCCAACCTCCGGATCCTCGACACCGCGATCACCGAGAACAGCGCGGGCGTGACCCTGACCAACGTGGCCGGGGCCTCAATCGAGCGCGGCCAGATCCGGGCGAACCGGGGGCTCGGCGTGGGGGCCACGGGCGGGTCGAACTTCCGGATGCTGGGCACGGGCGTGCTGGACAACCTGGCCAGCGGGGTCTCGCTGCTGCAGGTCGCCGGGGCGTCGATCTCCTCGGCCACGATCGCCCGCAACCTGGGCAGCGGGATCGAGGTCCAGGGCGGGTCGGGGATCTCGATCGCCGGGTCCAGCGTGGGCGCGATCCCGTCCGGCGGGTCGGTCACGGCGGGCGGCAACACGAACGACGGGATCACCCTGGTCGACGTGACGGCGGCCACGATCTCCTCGTCGTCGATCTCGGCCAATGGCGGAGCTGGCATTCGCGTGAACGGCGGGTCGGGCCTGCAGATCCTCTCCAACGGCGTGGGGGTCTACCGCGTGGGGGCCGACACCTACATCGCCGACTCGCCGGGCAACGGCGTGGACGGCATCCAGCTCGTGGGCGTGACCCTCGCCCTGATCGACGGCAACGCGATCGGCCGCAACGGACGCATCGGCGTGTACATCCAGGATGGGTCGGCCAACACCGTCTCCAACAACTTCGTCGGCATCACGCCCAACGGGCGGGCGCGGGCCGGCAACAACGGCGACGGCGTTTACATCGACAACTCGTCGCGCAACGTCCTGACCGGCAACTTCATCGTCGGCAACGCGGTGGACAGCGGGGCCTCGCGGTTCGACTCGGTCTATCGCGACCTCAGGAGGCGGATCCCCGGCGGATACCGCTTCTACGCCAATGGCGTGCACCTCTCGGGCAAGAAGGGCAAGAGGAACATCGTCAAGAAGAACGTCTTTGCCATCAAGATGGAGAAGCGACGCTTCCTCCTGAACGAGGGGTACGCCATCCTGCTCGACACCGGGGCCTCCAGCGGGACGACCAACCAGAACAACTTCGGCAGGAACGTGCCCCTAACGCAGCGAAACGACCCGTTCGCCCTGGTTCGCATGAACCTCGACCCCAAGCTCAACTCCGTGCGCAAGGCGTTGAGCGACCTGGAAGAGCCCAGGGTCGCCCCCGTGGTCGGCACGGTCTCCACGTTCGGCGTTCCGCGAGGTCCCCACGGCCTGGCGGCCCGGCGGGCCCGGGGCTGAGGTCAGGAATCCCGAGCTCGGTGGGCGGACCCTCGCGTGGCGGAGGGCCCGCTTACCGAGGCCGGGCTAGCGGGGCCGTGAGCCAGACCTCCCCCTCGCCCGGTCGGAACGTGACCTTCTGGACGCGACGGGAGTTCGTCTCCACCTCGAGCCTGAGCGCCTGAAGCAGGAGGTCCGCCGTGTACGACTTGCGGCCGCCCACCAGGCCCTTGCCCAGCCGGAGCACGGTGTCGGTCGCCTTGAGGAAGACGCCGGGGTCGCTCACGCGGTTCTCCGAGGCCACGAACACATCGACCCTCGCCTTCACCAGGTCGCGGGCCAGGGACTCCACGCCGTGCTCGCGCGTGTCGGGGATCTCGTGGCATCCGTCCAGGACGACCAGCACGCGGCACCCCCTCCTCGTGAGCTCGCCCAGGCTCGTCGCCAGGTCGGGGCCGGAGATCGCCCCGGTGTCATCCCCGGAGTTGTAGTCCGAGCCCAGCACCAGGCTGCGAGATTGGGAGGGTGATTCGTCGCGCTGGGCCTTCAGCACGTGCGTGTCGATCACGAGCACGACGGTATCGACCGGCTGGTCCAGCTCGGCGTAGGCGGAATCGAACTTCGAGGCGCCCAGGCGGCCCTCCTCGGCCTCGCGCAGGAGCCTCTCGATCTCGCGCCGGAAGCTCTCCGCGGTGTCGACGGCCCTGTCCGCGGCCGGGCCCGGCTCGGCGATCCCGCGGTAGTGGGCCCGCTTGACGGGCTCGAGGGTCATCCTGTCGAGCCGCTTCGTCACATCCGTGAGGGTTGTGCGGCTCGGAGTCCGGTCCAGCTTTCCCTGATTCTTGAAGCTGGGCCCGAAGCTCAGCAGTTCCAGCCTGGGCTTGCGCTCCACAGGCTTGCGCGGCCTCTGGCCGCGATACGGCCAGTCGATCTCGCGACGCGACCCGGTGTCGCTGACCAGCACGAGCGTCTTGCGGTGGTCCCCCTCGCCGATCGCGAAGGTGAGCTTCAGCGCCACGTGCGCCGTCGGCGGATTGAAGGGCATGTCGTGCTCGATCATGCCGTTGTCCAGCACCTCGAGCCTCGCGAGCTTCCGGCGGTTGTCGGGCGAGGTCACGGTCACGGGCAGGGTGACCGCCGTGACCAGCACACCGGGCACGCCGGGGGGCATGGGGTCCCTCGCCAGGTCGTTCGCGTTGACCTCCAGCTGCGCGGCCATGGGCAGGTCCTCGACCGGGGGGGGCACGTTGGCCACAAGCCCCAGCGCGATCGACCCGGCTACGTCGCCGGTCCTCAAGAGATTGTCGATCACGTTCTTGCGGAGGAACTGCTTCTCGAACTGCGAGAGCGGCACGAAGTCGGGCGGGGTCTGGGGGTTGAAATCCAGCGGCGAGGTTTTGTTGATCTGGAAGCCGACGAACCGGCGATCCCCCGCCACCGAGGTGATGTAGTAGCCCGAGGGCATCCACGCCACCCAGTCGTCCTCGTTCTCGTCCACGAACAGCGACAGCGCCGGGTCGTCATACTTGCTCTCGCTCAGGCTCCGGTCGGTGTCCTCGTTCCCGCGGCGAAAGACGACCTGGATCATCGGGCCGGGCGCGTCGCGATCCAGCCGCTCGATCGCCTGGGCGTCCAGCGGGAGCGTCTTCGAGAGCGCGGAGTTGGCCTCGTCCACCACGGTGATCGCGCGGATTTTGTCCCCCGGGAGGAGCCCAAGGAGGTCAGCCGGAGACCGCGCCGCCACGCCCGTCACGTTCCAGTCGGCCCCGTTGGGCTCGATGGTGGCGCCGAACCGCTTCACCTCCTCGCACCCGTCGAGCACCCAGAGGCGGACCGACTGATCGGCCGAGCCCGAGATCAGCCATCGCCCATTTCGGGAGGGCGCCAGCGCGGTCACGTCCGAGGAATGCCCGCGCAGGAATCGGGTCAACGCCGGAGCCTGCCCGTCGAGCCGGTAGATGGCGATCCCGAACCGGCAGGCGATCGCCAGGCACGGCACGGTGCGTTTCGCCGTGGTGGGCAGGAAGGAGTAGGCGTACCATCGGCCGAGGGTCCCGAGTGGCAAGTCGATGGTCAGCGCATTGCCCTGGGGAGGGGTCACGCGGATCTGGCGGGGGGACAGGGGCTCGGCCTTCCAGCCGTTCCAGGTGGTCTGGGCGCGGGCGAGGGTGTTTTCGGGCACCACGTCGAAGGCGATCAGGGGCTTCGTGAGGTCGCACCCGCGGAACGGGGCGTTGGGCTCTCCGCGACGGAAGGCGACGAACTCTCCACCTTCGCCCTGGAAGGCCACGTCCAGGATCGCCCGGCCCTGCGCGGCCGCCCCCTCGGTCGCCCGGATCAGGGGCAGGTCCGGCTTGAGCCAGCCGTTGCCCACGTCCTTGATCAGGATCTCGCGGCGGTCGGCATCGGCGAAGGCCAGCCATCGCTTTTTGGGGGCGTAGGCCAGCGAGGAGACCGGCCCCGGCCAGGGCTTCCCGCCGTTGCCTACGCGCTCGATCACCCGGCCGTCGCTCGTCTGGCGGATCTCGACCCAGGTGCGCACATTGGGCTTCTGCCCGAGCGTGGCGCCCACCATCGGCCGGTCGTCGATCGCCGTGGCGACCGACTGATCGTCCAGGAAGGTGATGGCGTTGACCTTTCCGAGGGGCTGATTGTCGGGATTCAGGAACGGGAGCGGACGCGGGTTGGTTAACGACGGGAAGTCGAGCTGGATCAGCCCCGACGTGACCTGCCCGAACACCATGGGGGCGTTCAGCCCCACGAGCACCGTCTTGCCGTTCGGGCTGATGGCCGTCGCGGTGATCGGGTTCATGAGCACCGGATCTTTCACCTTACCGTCGCCGCGACGAATCCGGGGACTTCGTTCGGCCTGCGGCCCGGCCTGCAGGTCCCAGAGGAAGAGAAGGCCGGAAGCCGTCGGCGAGGAACCGTTCGCCAGGACCCATCGGCCCGAGGGGTCGAAGCTCAGGGATCGCCCCGGAATCCAGGTGGAGGCCACGGGCATGGTTCCTTCGGGGGGCAGAAGCTGGGCGGGGTCCTGCCCGACCGTCAGGATCCGGTCGCGGAAGATCGGCCGCCTGGTCTGCGGGTCGAGCGGGTCGCGCAGGTTGCGGATCCGGACGGTCCCGTCGAAGCTGGACGTGGCCACGCGGGCCCCCGCGGGGTCCGAGGCGATGGCCATGACCACCGCCCTGTGGTCGTTCCAGATCGCATCCAGGGGGTTGGAAGGTGCATTCGGGTCGTTTCTTAGGCGGAAATAGCCGAGGTCTCCGAGGCGGTTCGTGACCCCATAGCCACCGGCCACGAGCCCGGGGCTGGGCGTGCCTCCGGGCTCGACGGCGACCAGGGCCATGGCGTCGATCACGCCCCGGCGACCGGTCCAGACCAGCGGCCTGAGCGACCTCGTCCACTTCGGCTCGGCCCCGAGGCTCCACGCGTGGATCACGCGGTCGTCGCCGGCGGAGTAGAGCGTGGAACCGTCGGCGGAGAACAGCAGTCGGTTGATGGGCGCGTGGTGCGAGCCCGCATTGAAGACCAGTTGCGGCGCCGTGGCGAACCCCTCGATCCGCTCCTGGGCGAGGGCTGGGCCGGTCAGGCCCAGGATCAGCACGAGCAGCCCGCGACCCATCGGTCGAATTCGGCTCATCTGTTCCGTCCTCACAACCGATAAGACCTGTAGGATGCGCGATTGAGGCATGATACACGAGCCTCGGCGAGGGGCGGTCGTGCCGAAAATGGCCGAACGTTGCGAGACGACGACGGAGTCTCGCCCTGGACTTATAGGGAAAGGACTTCCCGCTATGAACTCCGCCGCACGAGGTTGGACGCTCGCGGTCTTCGCGACGGCCGTGGGCCTGGCCCCGTCCGCTGCATCGGCGCAGTCGCCGATAACCCCCCAGGCACAATCCCCCGTCATCTCAAAGATCTATCCTAATCCGACCTCGGGCACTCCGCAAGCGAGCCCGACGGCGTCGCGCCAGGCCCTGCCCGGGGCGATGGTCCGGCCCAGCCCCCAGACCTGGGAGCCCTTCGACACGCTCGCACCGGGGTCCGGATTCTCAAGGCCGGGAATGCCCGGCCAGCCCGGATCGGGGATGGGAGCCGCGGGAGGCGTGGGCGGGGCCGCCGCAGGCATGGGCGGGGCCCCGGGCGCGATGGGCGGGGCCGGAGGGGGCGACGGTGCCGCCGCAGGAGCGGGTGCGGGGGCAGGAGCGGGCGCGGGGGCGGGGGCCGAGGGCCTCGCGGGCGACGGTTCGGCCCTGGACGCCCTGAACGGCAACGGACTGGGGGCCGACATCGGCGACGATGCCGCGTCCCTGAACTATGCCCCCCTGGTGAACCTGGGCGACCAGAACTCGCTGTTCATCAGCGGAGTCCGCCGCACCCGTCAGAAGGCCGTGGGCGGGTCCAACCCCCTGCCCTCCCCCTCGGGCACGAGCACCCCCCTGGTGCGCCAGTCGTTCAAGGTGGCCGAGAACCAGACGCCGGTGCCCGTGACCCGCCTGTTCTACACCTTCAACTACTTCAACAACATCAATGCCGAGTACAACCGACGGCTCAACGCCAACTTCGGCGACGCCAAGCTCTTCCAGCACAATTTCGGCTTCGAGAAGGCCTTCCTGCCCGACGACGACGGCGTGAACCAGGCCTCGCTGGCCGTCCGCATCCCCTACCTGGAGCTCACCCGCAAGGACCTCCAGAACGGCCAGACCATCCGCTCGACCTCGGCCGGGAACCTGAGCGTGACCGGCAAGTACATGTTCTGGCGGGTGCCCGACACCTTCAACCTGGCCACCATCGGCATGCAGGTCGCCACGCCCACCGGCGGGCAGAGTTTTGCCAACTCGGCGGTCTACCTCAACAACCAGACCGTGTTCCTCCAGCCGTTCATCGGCTATCGCTTCCAGCTCGCCGAGCGCGCCTACATCCAGGGCTTCAGCTCGCTGGACATCCCCGCCAACGGCGACAGCGCCACGATCCTCTACAACGACCTCCAGCTCGCCTACTTCGCCTACCGGAACACGGGCAACGACGGCTGGCTCACGGCCCTGGTGCCGGTGTTCGAGGTCCACGTGAACACCCCCCTGGACCGCCGCGGATTCAGCACCACCGACCCGTTCTACGCGATCGACGTGGTGAGCCTCACCTGGGGCCTGCACGCGGTCATCAACAACAACGTGACGGCCTCGGCCGGCGTGGGGATCCCCGTCACCGGGGTGAACCCCTACGACGTGGAGATCCTGGCCCTGCTGAACATCGGCCTGGGCGGCAAGAAGCGCGGGAACCTGCCCGGGGGCGGCCTGTTCAACCTGCCGACCATCTTCTGAGCCGGTATCTGGCCGGAGCGATCACGTGTGGTGGGCGGGCTCGTCGTCGTCGAACTCGTCCCACCACTCGATATCCTGGCGGTCGTGGTCGCTCTCGGGGTGCTGGAGGTCGTCGGGCTCGTCGATCTGCACCGTGACCGTGGCCAGCCCCTCCGCCAGGTGCGCGGGCAAGTGCAGGACGATCACCCGGTCGGGCGGGATCACGATCTGGGTCCGGTACCGCTTCACGTGGGGGGCCTCAGGGGGCGGGAGGGGGAGGAGTCGTCGAATCAGGGGCTCGGGGGGCGGGCGAGCGTTCCACGAGCGTCTGGGTGCGGCCTTCCTGGACCGTCTTGCCGTGCTGATTGACCAGCCTGCGATACCAGGTGACCACGCCGCGACGACCTCGGGAGCGGACCTCCAGCTTCTCGATCCGGGTCAGCACCCGCAGCGTGTCGCCGAAGTAGATCGGCTCGACGAACTTCCACTCCAGGATCTGCAAGAACGCCATGGTACGCACCCGCGGCGAGTCGCTGCCCAGCCCGCTCACGAAGGCCAGGCCCAGCAATCCGTGGGCCACGGGCTTGCCGAAGGGCCCGGCGGCGGCCAGGTGGTGGTCCACGTGGATCGGCGTGTAATCTCCGGAGAGTCCTGCAAAGTTGACCACGTCGGTCTCGGTCAGGGTACGCCCCGCGCTTTCCCACTCGTCGCCCTCGGCCAGGGCCTCAAAACCCAGATTCTCGCGCTCATGACGTGCCACGTGCAGAAATCTCCTGGCCGACCGGGGTATAATAGGTGTCGGATGGAATGCGCCGTTGTAGTTTGACGTGGTTTGGTATGAATTGTGCTGACTCAGAAGCGAGAGCGTCAAGTGACGTCCGTGGGACTTCAGAGACGGACGCTTGCTGAAACGGCTTGACCCAGACAGAATGGTACTCCGCGTGCGACGGCGGCCATTCGACCCAGGCCGCGATGGCAGTCGTCGTGGGCCGAGATGATTCGCGCCGTCCGTGTCAGGACCGCGCGGGAGGTTTTTCCCGCATGAACCGCTTGTGCAAGATTCTTATCGCCGACGACGAGAAGCCGGTCGCGGCCGGCCTCCAGGGCCAACTCGAGGCCCTGGGCTACGATGTGGTCGCGGTGGTCGACGACGGCCAGCGTGCCATCGAGGTCTGCCGCCGCACCCTGCCCGACGTGGTCATGATGGATATCGAGATGCCCGGCCTGGACGGTCTTTCCGCCGCGAGGCAGATCGCCCTGGACCCCGGCACCCCCGTGATCATCCTCACCGCGCACGGGCACCCGAACCTGGTGGACCAGGCGGTGCAGGACGGAGTGATCCAGTACCTGCTCAAGCCCGTGACCAGCCCGAGCCTGCACGCCGCGATCCAGACCGCCGTGGCCCGCGCCCGCGAGGTCAAGGGCCTTCGCGAGAGCGTCCAGGCCCTGGAGCTGACCCTCCGCGAGCGCAAGCTGATCGAACGCGCCAAGGGCATCCTCATGGCCCGGCGCAACCTCTCGGAGCCCGAGGCGTTCCGCTTCCTCCAGCGCCAGAGCCAGGACCGGCGCATGCCCATGGCCAAGCTGGCCGAGTCGATCGTCCAGGCCGACGAGCTGCTGGAAGGCCCCAACCCCCCGCCCTCCTCGGGACACGGTCCCGGCCCCATCCCCCATGGACCGTCTTCCCCCTCGCACGGGCCGATTCCCATCTCGCGACACTCTCGACAATCCAGCAGCGATGAGGGATAAGCCGATTTTGACCTTTGACACGGGACGGCCTGGCTCGGTAGTCTGATCGATGTCCCCCTTCAACCCCCGGCGAAACCAACGCCGGGCCGGGGGGCGGATCGGATCGGACTCCGACCTCAGGGAGGCCCCTGTCATGCTCTCCACGACGCTCAACGCCCTCTCCACGTTGCCGATCGGGACGACCACCGACGACCTCGCCGTCCATCTCGAAGGACTGATCATGAGGAGGGCCTGCGGGCAAATCCGCGACCTCCACGTGGTTTGCCATGAGGACCGGATCGTCCTCCAGGGACGCTCGCGGACCTACCACGCCAAGCAACTGGCCCAGGAAGCCGCGCTCGACGCCACCGGGGGCCTTCCCGCCCTGGCCAACGAGATCGTGGTCTCCTGACTTGCCCTCCAGGGGGCCGGCCAAAGGTGGCGCGCCCCTTCTGCATGGCCAGGGTCCCCGGTGTTTCTCAGGTCTGGATAAGCCGCGCCCCCTCGTTCTGACCCGTCAAACGCGGACGTCCGACTCGGGGCCGTTCGCCCGCCAACTCCGCGCCTTGACAGCCAATGCCCCCGACAGGGAGACGATCATGGATGCGCCCCCCTCGCCTCGCCTTGCGCCCGAGGACTTCCGCGAAGTGGCCACGCTCCTCGTGGACGAACTCCGCCGGCCGATTCAGGGGCTGGAGTCCTCCCTGGTCGAGATGATCGACGAGTCGCCGACACCCCCGGCCGGTTCGCCTGTGCCCGACCAGAGAGCCGCCCTGGCCGAGATCTGCCGGGAGCTGCGGGCCATGACCGACGACTTCCTCCAGTACGTGGGGGTCGATCTCCGCGAATCGCCCGCGAGCGTCGAGCCGATGAGGCTCTCCCAGCTGATGGGCCTGGCCATCGCCCGGCTCGGCGGGTGGAATCCGCGGCCGGCGGTGGCGTGCGAGGTCGCCGGGCCGGATGCCGAGGTCCTCGTCGAGGCCTCGTCCCTCCTGAACGTGATCGATCGCCTGGTCGAGAACGCGGTCCGGTATTCACCGGCCGAGGCTCCCGTCGTGCTCAAGGCCGAGGCCAACGAGGACTCGTGGAGCGTTGAGGTCGAGGACCAGGGGTCGGGCATCCCGCCCACCGACCGTACGCTCATGATGGAGCCCTTCACCCGCCTGCATCGCGATGTGAAGGCCGGGACCACGGGCGCGGGGCTGGGCCTCGCCGTGTGCAACGCTTTGGTGGGGAAACTCGGCGGGACGATCTCCATCGGGTCGTCGCAACGGGGCGGAACACGGGTCCGCGTGGAGCTACCCCGCGGTTGACGGCCAGGATCCCGAAATCGCGAATTCGACCCGGTTGCGAACCGCTCGCCTCGCTGCTAGGCTAAGCAACGCTCGGAAAGATCGGGGCCGAGGAGTCGTGCCATCGTCGGATCTTCTCAGTCCTGAGAACCGCATCCGGGCGATCTTCTCCAATCCGGGAATTCCGACCGCATCGCCGACCCGTCCGCATTCCCCAAGAGACGCCGCTATCGGCACTTGGAACGTGCAGACTTCCTGGCACCGGCCTTGCGTTGTTGACTTTTCCTTTCTGCATTCGGTCACGATTCACAAGCGAACCGGGTCTCGACGAACCGACCGAAGAATCGGCTGGGAATAACCATGGCTGAACGACCCAACGTCAAGGATATCCTGGCAGCCGCCCGTCGCGGCGGAGCGGCCAAGCCCGCCGACGACTCGCCCGCCGCCGAATCGGTCGAGGCCCCCGCCGAGGTCGAGGAATCGATCCAGGCCGAGGCCCCGTCCGCCCCGGCCCCCGCGCCCGCGGCCCCGCTTGGCCGTCCGATGACGCTCAAGGAGAAGCTTGCCGCCGCCCGATCCGGTGGTGCCGCGACTCCGGGGGCGGCCCCCGCGCCCGCGGCCAAGAAGGCCGCTCCGGCCGAGGTCGCGATCCCCGAGGAAACCGCCGCGGCCCAGCCCGCCGCGCCCAAGCCCGCCGCCGCGCCGCTCGGCCGTCCCATGACGATGGCCGAGAAGCTCGCCGCGGCTCGAGGCGGGGGAGCCCCCGCCGCATCTCCGGCCGGGGCCAAGCCCGCCGCCGCCAAACCGGCCGCGGCTGCCGCCGCGAAGGCGGTTCCGGCCTCGGCGCGTGAACTCCCGCCGCTGGACAAGATCACCGACCCGCGCGACCTGGCCGAGGCCCTGCGACGCGCCGGGGCCGACCAGGACAAGGCCGCCAAGGCCGACGCCGCCTCCAAGGCCGCCACCGCCGCCGGAGCCACGCCGGGCGCCGCCGCGGCCGCCGCCAAGGCCTCGGCCCTGAAGAAGCTGGAGTCCAAGACCGTCCCGCCCAAGCCTTCCAAGGATGCAGCCACAGCACCGGCTCCGGGCGAGGTGAGAGCCGAGCGCCGGGCCCATCGCCGGGCGTTCCTGGGCACCTACGGCTGGATCATCGCCGGCTGGGGCGCGTTCGCCGCCGCCGCGGCCACCTGGGGTGGGGCGCTCAGCCGGTTCATGTTCCCGAACGTGCTGGCCGAGCCGCCCAGCACGATCAAGGTCGGCCTGCCCTCGAACTTCGAGCCCGAGCAGGTCAATGAGCGCTGGAAGGCCGAGTGGGGCTTCTGGATCGTGCGCTCGGCGAACTACGACGGCGAGGACAAGATCTACGCCATCCAGTCCGTGTGCACCCACCTGGGCTGCCCGCCGAACTGGCTCGCGGCCGAGGCCAAGTTCAAGTGCCCCTGCCACGGGTCGGGCTTCTACGTGTCGGGCGTGAACTTCGAGGGCCCCGCGCCTCGCCCCCTGGAGCGGTTCAAGGTCTCGCTCAACGACGCCGGCGAGATGATCGTCGACAAGAGCCAGAAGTACCAGGAAGAGCTCAAGCAGTGGAGCGACCCGGACAGCTACATCGTCGCCTAGCGTCATTGGTCACTTGTCATTCGTCATTTGTCATCCGTGAGTGGCCGACGCCAGCAGGACGACCGGCCGCACAGAAGTCGATGACCGATGACCTATGACAGATGACCAGGGACAAGTGACCAATGACAAATGACCAGGGACCAATGACAAATGGCCATTGTTGAGAAGATCACCGAGAGTCAGGTTTGGAAGAGCGTTTTTCGCCACCCGATGCCCAAAGACAGGCGCAACCGGGTGGTGGTCATGCTCACCAACTTTTTCCTCCACCTGCACCCGGTCTCGGTCCGCAAGCAGGGCATCGCGCTGTCGTACACCTGGTGCATGGGCGGGACCACGTTCTTCCTGTTCATGGTCGAGGTCGTGACCGGCGTGCTGCTCATGTTCTATTACCGACCCACGCTCGAGCACGCGTACAACGACATCCTCGCCCTGCGCGACGTGACCACCCTGGGCATCCTCCGCGAGATCCACCGCTGGGGGGCCCACGCCATGGTCATCGCGGTGTGGCTGCACATGTACCGGGTGTTCCTCACCGGCAGCTACAAGCCCCCTCGCGAGTTCAACTGGGTGATCGGCGTGCTCCTGCTGGTGTTCACGCTCTTGCTGTCGTTCACCGGGTACCTCCTGCCGTGGGACCAGCTGGCGATCTGGGCCATCACGGTGGGTTCGAACATGGCCCGCGCCACGCCGCTTGCGGGTGTGGAAGGGCCGGGCGCGTCGTTCCTGAAGCTCAACGGGGTGAGCCTGATCACGTCGGGCTCGGACGCCAAGTTCGCGATGCTGGGCGGACGATCGGTGGGCGAGATGACGCTCAATCGCTTCTACGTGCTGCACTGCGTGGCGATCCCGCTGGCGGTGTCCTTGCTGATCATGATCCACTTCTGGCGGGTCCGGAAGGACGGCGGGATCAGCGGCCCGATGTGACGCCCGGCCGCGCTCGGCACGCCCGCCTGGCGACCCTCGCCCGATGGCCGGTTTGCCGACCCCGGCCACGCCCCGGAGGCTTCCGGGGTCTTGTCGATCTCTCCCAGAATCAGACCACGGACCACGGATTACGGCCTCCATCATGCATAACTCCGACCTCAACCCGGTGGTCAATTTCGGTCTCGGGTGGTACTACCTGCTGGCCGCCATGCTCAACGCGGCGGCGGCGGCCAAGGTGGCGTACATGGAGATGGTGTCGGAGGGCGCCTCGCGAGCCGGGCTCGCCCCCCGCACCCGCAAACTCCCCGACTGGCTGGTCGTGAGCTTCTGCGTGCTGAACGGCGTGGCCCTGCTGGCCATGCTGGGCAAGGCGTTTATCGGCCCCGACGCCGTGATAGTGGCCTATGGCCTCTCGGCCCTGGCCAACGTGGTCGTGGCGATCGCCGCCGGGGCCGACGCCGCCCACCATGCCGAGGAGCACGACGCCGGGCATGGTGTGGGGTCCGAGTTCGGGGGCCCGAGCCTGGACGACCACATCCCCGCCGTGGGGCTGGGCCGGCCGATCAACCGCACGCTCTGGACCTTGATCTGGAGCGTCTCGGCGGTGATCTTCCAGGCCATGGGCATCGTCTATATCTTCAATCAGAACGTCCTCATGCCCATGTTCATGAGGGACGCGGTCGACCTGGTCTCGGGCCCGACCACCTTCTTCGTCGGGGCCACGATCGCCTTCGCGGCGATGATCTACTATCGCCGGTTCTTCGCCAGCGGGATCGTGGCCTGGTCGGTCGTCAACCTCGCCCTGCTGTTCTTCGGCCTGAGCATGACCGACTTCGACTTCCGCGACATCGTGACCAAGCCCGACAACGTGCCGATCATCGGCATGATCATCCTCGTGGGCTATTTCACCTGGCTGGGCCTGCGGCGCGCGGTCATCAACGACTCCCGCATGGCCCTGGGCATGCCCAACCTCGAAGAGCTCGAGCCCGAGAAGACCCTGACCTGGCCCGACCTGGTCTACACCGAGCTGATCGCCATGGTCATCCAGACCATCGTGCTGGTCCTGTGGGCGGTGGCGCTCCAGGCCCCCCTTGAGCAGCCGGCCAGTTCCACGCAGGCGCCCAACCCGTCCAAGGCCCCGTGGTACTTCCTGGGCCTGCAAGAGATGCTCGTGTACTTCGACCCGTGGATGGCCGGCGTGGTCCTGCCGACCATGATCGTGGTGGGCCTGATGGCCCTGCCCTACATCGACACCAACAAGCAGGGCAACGGCTACTACACGATCGATCAGCGCAAGTTCGCCTACATCACCTTCCAGTACGGATGGCTCGTCCTCTGGGTCGTGCTGATCCTGCTGGGCACGTTCTTGCGTGGGCCGAACTGGAACTTCTTCGGCCCGTACGAGTTCTGGGACACGCACAAGATCATCCCGCTCAACAATGTGAACCTGTCGGACATCGTGTGGGTGCAGACCCTGGGCACGAGCCGGCCCGACAACTTCCTCGTCCGCGAGTTCCCCGGGATCCTGGTGCTGGCGGCTTATTTCGTGATCGTTCCGGGCGTGCTGGCGACCACCGTGTTCAAGAAGTACATCCAGGAAGCCGGGTGGATCCGGTTCATCGTGCTGGCCACGCTGATCCTGTTCATGGCCAGCCTGCCGATCAAGATGATCCTGCGATGGACCATCAACCTGAAGTATCTGGTCTACATCCCGGAATTCTTCTTCAACATCTAATTCCTCTCTCACGGGCCAGGCCGGGCGCGGCAGATCTCCATCGCCCTGCACGCCGCCCCGGCCCCCTTCGCGGGAACGACCGACCATGCCAGCCACCGAAGAAACCTATCGCAAGCAGTCGACGCTCCATATCGTCTTCGCGGTCAGTTCGGTCGTCATGGCCGTGGTCACGGTCTGGATGATCCTGGCCGACCACCTCCGCCCCTGGAAGACCGTCCAGCGCGAGTTCCAGCAGATCGAGACCGCCAAGCTCGAGGCCGCGGAATCGCAGAAGCTCAAGGAGCAGGAAGCGAAGTCCAGCACCGCGATCAGCGACATCGATCGCCAGATCGCCGCGCTCGAGAACGTCTCCGCCAACAACCGCCGCAAGATCAACACCGCCGACGCCGACATCGCCAGGGCGCAGGGCCGGTTCGACCTCCTGGACACCGAGAAGAAGTTCCAGAAGGCCGAACTCGACAGCCTCCGCAGCTTCTACGACGGGTTCATCGACCGCGACGAACGATCCAAGGCCAAGGACTTCCTCGCCACCAAGATCGTCCCCATGGAGAAAAAGCTGGAAGAGACCAGCATCCTCCATGAGGCCGCCAAGAGGGCCCTGGATCGCGAGAAGCTGGAGAAGGGCCTGCTGGCCAGCGAGGTCGTCGAGGTCACCGCGCCTCCGCCCCCGGGACTGGCCGCCGACGCCGCCGGGTTCAAGAAGGGCGACGTGATCACGGTCGAGGCCTTCCGCGCCATGCAGAAGGAGATCGAGACGGCGCTCGACAGCAAGAACACCGTCGCCAAAACGTTCAACGTGCCCGTGAAGCGTAAGGGGCCCGGCGGAGAGGCCGTGGTCTCCCTGCCCATGACCGTCACGCCCAACCCCGCCGCCAACAAGCAGAACGGCGTCAACGCCGGGTTCGAGTCGGTCGGCCTTGCCGCCACGCCGATCACCGCCGAGGTCCTCGAGAAGCGCAAGGGCGACTTCACCCGCGACCGCGACCGCATCGCCCGCGCCCTCGTGCAGAAGCAGCAGCAGTACGGCGAGGGCGGCCTCTTCAACCGCGCGATCGCCACCATGCGAGGCCTGCCGATCATCGACCTGGCAGCGCCCCCCACCAAGATCCAGCAGATCAGCCTGCCCGACCTCCTGATCAACTACAACTTCAAGGAAGTTCCCCGGTACGACCGCTGCACCACCTGCCACCTGGGGATCGACCGGCCGGGCTACGACAAGGACGCGAAGGGCAACAAGATGCCCGCCGTGTACCACTCGCACCCGATGATCACCGAGGGCTCCACCGCCATCGACCCCACGGGCAAGGTCGTGCCCGCGGGCCTGTACCTGGACTCCAACGGCCCCCACCCGATCAACAAGTTCGGCTGCACGATCTGCCACGGAGGCCAGGGCTCGGGCACGTCGTTCACCTTCGCCTCGCACTCGCCCGACTCGATCCATCAGAAGGAAGAGTGGGAGAAGAAGTACGACTACCACGAGATGCACCACTGGGATGAGCCCATGCTCATCGAGCGGTTCCAGGAATCCTCGTGCGTGAAGTGCCACCACCAGATCACCGACGTGCCCCAGGCCAAGAAGCTCCAGGCCGGGTACGAGCGCATCACGAAGTTCGGCTGCACCGGCTGCCACACCATCGGCGGCGAGGGGTCGTTCGGCCCCGACCTGACCGACAACCGCCCGGTGGGCCCGAACCTCAGGCACCTGGCCTCGAAGGTCACCAAGGACTGGGCGTTGAACTGGATCAAGAACCCGCACGAGTTCCGACCCGATACCCGCATGCCCCGGTTCTACGACGTCACGAACAACGAGTCTCCCGAGGACCAGCCCAAGGTCCACGCCGAGATTCACGCGATGACCCACTACCTGTTCGCCAACAGTACCCCGCCGAAGGACTTCGTCGAGCCCCCCGCGCAGGGCGACGCCGAGAAGGGCAAGGCCACCTTCTTCCAGAAGGGCTGCATGGCCTGCCACGCCCACAAGGACTACGCGGCCGACACCCTGCCCGAGAGCGTCGCCCCGTTCGCCAAGGAATACACCAAGAGCAACTACGGCCCGAACCTCTCGAACGTGGCCGCCAAGTTCGACGAGAAGAACGGCTTCAACTGGCTGGCCAACTGGATCAAGAATCCCGAGGGGTATCACCCCAAGTCGCTCATGCCCAACCTCCAGTTGAGCTGGGAAGACTCGGCCGACATCGCCCGGTATCTCCTGTCGGTCAAGCCCGACACGATCCCCGCCCGCTGGAGCTCGCCCAAGTTCAAGGTCCCAGCGGTCGACTCGTCCGAGGTGAAGCAGGGGCTTGACGACCTCGTCCGGCTCTACCTCTCCAAGGCCAAGGTCTACAACAAGCGAACCGTCCTGCTCTCGGAGATCGACAGCACGATCACCGGCATGACCCAGGATGAGAAGCTCGCCTACGTGGGCGAGAAGACGATCAGCCGCCTGGGCTGCTTCGGCTGCCATAACATCGCCGGGTTCGAGACCGCCAAGCCGATCGGCACCCCGCTCAACGGGTGGGGCGTGAAGAGCCCGTCCAAGCTGGACTTCGGCCACATCACCGAGTACCTGATCGACCACCACACGAAGAAGGACGCCCCGTCCTCCGTGGCCCTGCACGACGAAGGCGCCCCCAAGATCGTGACCGAGGGCGGCGATGAGGTTGCCAAGGGCGAGGGCGGCAAGGCCACCCCGGTGGGCGCCGAGCCCGGCAAGATCGACGACTACGACGGCACCGACGAGTTCTACCGGGAGAAGCTCAACGAGCACACCCGCATGGGCTTCCTCTACCAGAAGCTCCACCGCCCCCGCTCGTACGACTACGGCAAGGCCCGCGAGGACCTGAAGGCCTGGGACGACCGCCTGAGGATGCCGCAGTTCTCCTGGGCCGACGACCCGAAGTCCGTCGAGGAGGTCATGACCCTGGTGCTGGGCCTGACCGGCGAGCGCATCCCCGGCAAGTATCTGCCCAACTACACCCCCGCGAAGCTCGCCATGGCGCAGGGCGAGAAGCTCTTGAATCGCTACAACTGCAAGGGCTGCCACGTCGTCGAGATGCCCAAATACACCCTGGCCCAGGGCACCAAGACGATCGACGCCCTGCCCGAGTTCTTGAACAACGTGTCGGCCTCCTACACCAGCCGATCGAAGGACTACCTGGGCTTCTACGGCAAGGACAACCCCGAGTTCGCCGCCGTGGGGGGCCTGACCTTCGACCCCGCCATCACCGGCGAACCGAAGTTCGCCGAGGACCTCAAGACCAAGGGCACCGAGGTCGTGGACGCCGACGGCAACCCGGTGGATCCGAAGACTTCGCTGATCCTCTCCGGCGCGACCGAGGGGCAGGCCGTGACCATCGAGGGGATGCCCACGGCCGAGGAAGAGGGCCAGGTCTACGTGAGCCTCTGGAAGCCCGTGACGATCCGCGGCTATACCTTCAACGTGGGCGACACGATCAAGGTGGACAGGGCCAAGGTCCAGTTCACCGAGCCCGACGGCGGCGACTTCGCCTGGCTCTATGCCTCGGTCAAGGGGGCCGACGAGCCCTTCGCCCCGCTCTGGAACCGCCTGCCCCCGCCGCTCCTTCGCGAGGGCAAGAAGGTGCAGACCCCATGGCTCACCTCGTTCCTGAACGACCCGTACCCGATCCGCCCGGCCACGCAGCTCCGGATGCCCAGGTTCCATTACGGCACCACGCCCGAGGCGGCCGTCGCCGAGGGCGAGGCCATGACCATGACCGGGACCGCCGCCCGCGACCAGATCCGCGGCGAGACCCGCGACCTGGCCAACTACTTCGCCGCCCGCGACGGCGCCGAGTTCCCCTATCAGGACATCCCCGAACGCGACCGCCCCTACCTGGAAGCCCGGGAGAAGGCGCACGCGGACTACCTCAACGGCGGGTGGCAGATCATCACCAAGGGCCTGTGCGTGCAGTGCCACGCCATCGGCACCTACAAGCCCACCGGCGGGGCTACCAACGTGAACGGGCCCGACCTACGCCAGGTCAGCCCCCGGTTCCGCCCCGGCTACCTCGAGGAATGGCTGGCGCAGCCCCAGCGGCTGATCCCCTACACCGCCATGCCGCAGAACATCCCGCCCACCGGCCCGCCCGCCCCGGGCGTGCCCAAGAGCTTCGAGGGCAAGCCGCTCGAGCAGGTCACCGCCATGCGTGACACCCTGCTCAACTACATCACGGCGGTCGAAAACCAGCTCGCCACGGCCAAGCCCGGCGAGCCCGCAAAGCCCGCCGACGCCCCGGCCGCCGCCCCGGCCGAGGCCAAGCCCGCCGCCGGCGGCGAGGATTGATCCGGCGTCGAAAGCTCGGCAGCGAAATCGATCTCAGGGGGCCGGGGCAACCCGGCCCTCTTCCTTGCGCCCCGGCTCGCAACTCGGCCTCATCTGCCCGTGGCTCATACGTCGCAACGCCAGGCAGGGGGCATCTCCCTTCGTGCGTCCGCACGACCGCCAAGGGCCGGCTCGTCGGATCGTTCTCGCGGCCACGTCGGCCGTTGCGCCTTGCGCTCCCAGAAAATTTATCCCTCCAAGTCTCTGCATGCATTGCTCCGTTCGGGCCCGGGGGCTGCCAGGTCTCTGGACGCTGCCGGAATGGATTTCGAAGACGATGACCTTTCCACCCCGCGTTTTGCCGGTGGAAAAAGGAAACTACCTTCGCGTTTTCGGGAGACTGCCATGCGTCGGGGAATCGCCTGCCTGGTCCTCGTCCTGATCGGCCTGTCGGACGTCCCGGCGCTCGGGCAGACCGGCGCCTTCGCCCCGAACCGATCCGCGAAGAGGTCGACCCGGACCCGCTCGGCACGCCAGGCCACCCCACGGCCCGTGAACGTCGGAGGCACGGGCCTGAACGCCGCGGGCGGCGGGCTCGTTCCGTTCGGGACGGTCGATCCCCTGGCCGCCGCCAATCCGGCGCTGATCGATCCCTTCGCGGGCCAGTACTTCGTCGATCCGTTCGGGGGGATCTACTCCACGGGGCCCGCCTCTTTCGCGGTCTCGGGGGGCGGGTCGTTCGGCACCGGTACGACCTCGACGGGGGCCACCACCGCGACCGGGGGGCTCACCTCGACCGACAGGAAGCTTATCCACGGGTTCGACGGCGACGGGGTCGGCGAGCTTCGGGACTCGGTCGGCGATATCTCCCACCCGAGGGTCCAGAGGCTCCACAGGGGCGACTACATCGAGGGCTACGAAATGCAGGTCCGCAAGGGCGAGATCGTCAACGGCGGCAACTACATCCCGGGCTTCGGCGTGATCGGCTCGACTACCAGCGATGCACAGGGCGGGGTGTACACGCCGGGCCGGGGGGTAACCGGCTCGTTCGATCCTCGCGACTCCAACTTCGGCAACTCGACCGCAGTCCAGGGCGGGACCTATACGCCGGGCTTCGGCGTGATGGGCTCCGGCGCCTCGACGGGCTTCGGTTCGGCCGGAGGGATACCCTCGGCCTACGGGGCGAGCAGCCTGGCCCCGACCTACGGCGGATTCGGCGCGACCCCTTTCGGCGCGGGCAGCGTCCCGTTCAACGCGTCGGGGGCGGGCACCATCCCCTCGGCCTACGGGGCGGGGAGCCTCGCGCCGTCCTACGGATCGGCGGGCATCCGCAAGTAATCTCCCGGAGACCGTGCGGCGATCCCCCGGTTCAGGAGGTCTCCCCGGCGGGGGGGCGGACGAAGGCCCGGAGCCGGGCCACCTGGCGGAATCCGAGCTTTTCGTACACGGACAGGCCGTCGGGGCTCGCCATGAGGGTCGAGGTTCTCAAGCCGTCGGCCCGGGCCTCGGCTAGAATCGCCTGGATCAGGGGCTGGCCAGCCCCTGGCGGCGATGCTCGGCCTCGGTCGCCACGTAGAAGATCCCCACGTCGTCGTGGAGCCTCAGCGTGATCGCCACGCAGGCGAACTCGCCGCCCACGAGGATTCCGTGCGTGCGGATGCGGCCGTCCTGGATGCCGATCACGAGCGGGGCGAACGCGCCGATCTGGTTGTAAGCGCGTTCGTTGACCTCGGCGACCGTCGTCATCGAGGGCACGCCCACGACGGCCTCTCCCGCGTCGAACTCCATCGCCGGGGCGTCCAGGCTCAGGCCCAGGCAGGGCGTGGCGATCCCGTGGGCTTCGGCGCGACCGGGGATCGACTCGCCCAGGGTCCACACGGCCATGGGCAGTCGCGGGTCGTCCTCCGGGGGCGAGGCACCGAGGGGCACGACCGCCGCGCTGATCCAGGGGTTGCCCGCCGAGTCGATCTTCGCCCCCAGGGCATTCGGCCAGCGGATCACGACCTCGGGCCCGACGCCCCAGAGGCCCGTCACGGCACACATCTCGCCGAACCCCATCATCGACCGCCGCGTCAGTTCTGCATCGTCGATCACGGGAGGCTCCGGGTCGGTATTGGCCCACGAGGGCAAGCAAGATCGCGGGTTGCGGAGGAAGCGCTCGAAGGGCAAAGCCAACGTCGGCGGGAAGACACGCGGACGCCGCAAAGGTTCACACGGGGCGGTCGCCCCGCACGCATCGTATTCGCTCACGAAACCCTTCGCCATGCGGATTCGCAGATCGACCTGCCACCCGGTCACGATGATGAACGGGGACGACTGCGCACGAGCCCGCCGACCGGGTCGAGATCTCCGGGTCAGACCAGAAGGTTCGTTCGGGCCGATTGCGAAGTGAAACGGCGAGGGCTTGGGCCTCTCCGCGGGCCGTTCCGGACCGGGGTCGCGATGATCCCGTGGGGCGGGAGTCCCTGCCTGACCAGGAACGGTTCGGGAAGGCAGGGACGCCCGCCCCACGAGGGATTTTTGATCGCTACAGCGGTTCGCGCTCGGACGTAGCGGTCCTCCCTTCAGGTAGGGCGGGCGTCCCTGCCCAATGGTACTTACTTTAATGTTCGCTGATGCGAGGATCGTTAAACTGCGACCTTTGGGCGGGCAATTTCCGGGACTGTGAGGGGTAAACGGCCTCCCCCAGATTGCTCAGGACGCCTCT
>JANOBY010000198.1:0-2382 GCA_031411935.1 Planctomycetales bacterium
CTACGATACCCCTCCCGACCGCGATGGCCGCACCTGCTACTTCCACTGGACCTATCTGAACGAGGGGCTCAAGCGGGACCACCAGGGACGGGGGGCCGACAACGCCGGCACCGTCTATTTCAAATTGAAGAATGGCGCCTCGATGTCGGGCCTGATCAAGAAGGTCGACGACGAGTTCCGCAACAGCAGCACGCCCACCAAGACCCAGAGCGATGAGGCGTTCACCCGCATGTTCAAAGAGATGGTGGGCGACCTCCAGACGCTCATCAACTTCGTGGGCCTCGCCGTGGTCGTCTCGCTCATCTGCGTGTGCGGGGTCGCCATGGCCATGTCGATGCGAGAGCGAACCACCGAGATCGCCGTGCTCAAGGCGATCGGGTTCGGCCCTGGGCTTGTCCTGACCCTCGTTTTGCTCGAGGCCGTGATCGTCTCGACCCTGGGCGGGCTCGTGGGTGCTTTGGGCAGCAAGTTGCTCTTCGACTCCTTTGACGTGACCCGACTCGCTCCCGGGGTGCTCCCCTTCTTCTACATCCCCCTCCAGACGGCGCTCCTGGGTCTGAGTCTCGCGGTGGGGATCGGGTTCCTCAGCGGGATCATCCCGGCGTTCCTGGCGTCACGGATGTCGGTCATTCAGGGCCTCAGGAAGGTGGTGTAACCGATCATGATTCCGATCAAATACAACATCAGGAACCTGCGGGTTCGTTGGGTCACCACGTCCCTGACGGTCCTCGGCACCGCTCTGGTGGTCGCGTCCTCGTGCGTGCTCTTCGGGATGGTCGAAGGATTGCAGCAGAGCCTCAAGGTCTCGGGCGATCCGCTCGACCTGCTCGTCCTGCGCAAGGGATCGAGCAACGAGACCGGCAGCGGGTTCGACGCGTCGAAGGTGCCCGAGATTGCCACCCTCAGCGGGATCCAGCGGAACAAGGATGGTGTGCTCCTCTGCGTGGGCGAACTCGTCAACATCCCGGTCTGCGAACGCAAGAACGGCTCCCGGGCCAACCTCATCGTACGGGGCGTTGAGCCGGTCTCCGGCGAGCTTCGCCCTGACTTCAAGGTGATCGAGGGCCGTTGGCTCGAACCGGGCAAGAGCGAGTGCGTGGTCGCCAGGCCGATCTCGGGGCGATTCAAGGGCACACGCGTGGGCGAGACGTTGACGTGCGGCGGGAAGGAGTCCTACAAGGTGGTCGGCCTGTTCACCGCGGGCGGAAGCGCCGCGGAGAGCGAGGTGTGGGTCGATCGCCGCGACCTGGAGCGGAACACGCAGAGAACCGGGAGCGTGTCCGCGGTCCAGCTGCGGGCCTCGACCCCCGACGACCGCGACCGGATCAAGAAGACGCTCGAGTCCTCGACCCAGTTCAATCTGTTCGCCCTGAAGGAGGCGGACTACTACTCCAGCCAGCAGACCACCGGCTTGATCCTGCTGGTGATCGGCTCGATCATCGCCGTCTTGCTCTCGATCGGTGCCATGTTTGCCGCGGCCAACACCATGTTCGCCGCGGTCAAATCGAGGACCCGAGAGATCGGCACGCTCAGGGCCCTGGGCTTCTCACGCTGGGACGTGCTTTTCTCGTTCCTCGGCGAATCGGTCTTGCTCTGCACCCTGGGCGGATTGATCGGGTGGCTGGCCACGATTCCGATGTCGGCCATCAGCTTCGGGACCAACGATTTCTCCAGCTTCGCCGAGAAGACGATCCAGTTCCGCTTCGGCCCCCTGGTCTTCGCGGTGGCGTTCGCCATGACCATGGCCATGGGGATTTTCGGAGGGCTCTTCCCCGCGATCCGCGCCGTGAGGCTGGACGTGATCCGGGCCCTTCGCGAGGTTTGATCGCGGGGGATCACCGCGCGTGGTCGAGCACGATCACGCGCCGTGGCCCCTGGACCTCAAAACTCGACGCCTTGGGTTTCTCGATCGGCCAGTCGGGAAGGCACTCCAGAAACCTCTCGACCGGCTGAATCTTGAGATTGATTTTCGGCGTGAGGTAATGCATCGGCACGATGATCCGCGGGTTGATCGCCCGGATCAACTCAGGCACGAGCGGGAAGTCGATGGTGGGTGGGCCTCCGGCCGGGACCAGCAAAACATCCGCGTCGCGGATCGGTTCGAGCTCAGGCTCCTCAAGGGCGTGCCCGAGGTCCCCGAGATGGACCACCTGCAGTCCCTCGGAGCGAAAGTGCACGATCGTCACCTCGTCGCCGGGCAGCTTCTCGGGCGTCTCGAACACGGGAACCGCGCCGAAGGTGATGCCCCGTATCGTCCGTCCTTCGGGCGGGAACTCCAGGGCCTTCGCCACCTCGAATGGCGGAACAATCTGGCCAAGGTGGCTGTGATAGCGGTCGTTCTCATGGCTCACGACGACCATGTGAGCCGGCTCAGCGATGGGT
>JANOBY010000199.1:0-38090 GCA_031411935.1 Planctomycetales bacterium
CGCCGTCGATGATCCGCAGGTCGGCCTCCCACCCGGTCTTCGCCACACGGGTGTAGGCACAGACGGAGAACCACTCCGGGTGGATCACGCGGTTGAAAACCTGGAACGAGTGGTCCACCACCCGCGACCGCCCGGAACTGACACCCATGCCCTGAGCCCTCCTGAATCGCCCGCACGAGGAGAACGCGATCGGCCCGAGATCCACAGAAATTATAGTCTCTGGATCAAATCTCGCAAACCGAAGACCGGCGTCTCGGCTTGACCGCCGCGCCGGGGCAACATACACTCCGGCCCCGCACCCCATCGGTGCAGAACGGACACCCCGGACGGAGCCGCGAGGTGGACCTCATGATCGCCCCACTGCCCGCTCGCGCCCTGGCCGCCCTGAAGCGGCGAGGAGCCCGCTACGTCTGGCACAAGACCCTGCGACGGTCGCTCTCTCGGTGGCCCGACTGGAAGCGCCGACTCCTCTACGCCGACCCCCGCGAGTACTGGACCTTGCGCGGGGGGGACGACTATTTCCGCGAGCAGGAAGGCCAGCCCGGTCGCGACCTCCGCGCCCGCTGGATGGCCGAACGCATCGCCGCTTACCGGCCGACATCCATCCTTGAGGTGGGCTGCGGATACGGGAAGCAGCTCCGCGCGCTGCGGCGATGCACCGACGCCCCGCTCCAAGGCGTGGACTTCAGCCCGAGCCAGATCGGCCAGGCGAGGCGGTACCTGGAAGGCGTGGACGACGTGTCGCTGGCGATCGCCTCGGGAGCCCGCCTGCCGTTCCCCGATCGTTCCTTCGACCTGGTGCTCACCTCCGCCGTGATCCTGCACAACCCGCCCGCGATCGCCGAGGCGATCCGCCGCGAGGTCATCCGGGTGTCCCGCCGCCTGACCGCACATAATGAAGACACCGACATCACGTACAACCGCTACGGGTACGACACATCGGCCTGGTATGCCGAGCAGCATATCGAGGTCCTCGAGACCGGGCCCATCCCGATCGGCCCCGGCGGATCCGATTCCCAATTCTGCGTGGCCCGGCCGTGGCACCTCTGACCCTGAGTCGCGCGGCACGCGACAGCCTGATCGTCACGCTGGGCGGACAGGCCGAGCGCGTGCTCGGCACGGTCACCGCCGTGGCCCTGAGGTGGGGACTCAGCCCCGCGAGCCTCGGCGTCTACACCGGCCTGCGCCTCTATCTGGATAACACGAACCGCTCCAGCCTCGGTGTTGGGCTCGGCGCGGTGCAGGAGATCCCCGTCCTGCTGGCGCAGGGGCGAAGGGCCGAGGCCCAGCGGATCGCCAACATCGCCCACACCACGAACACGCTCACCTGCCTGATCTATGCGGCCGGGCTCCTCGCCCTGGCCGCGTGGTGGGCCGGATCGCACGCCGGGAATCCGCTCGCCCCGATGTGGACCCGTGGCCTGGCCTGCATGGCCGGCCTGGCGATCCTCAAGCGCTACGAGAGCTTCTTGATCGTCGTGCTACGCGCCCACGGCGAATTCGGGCTCACGACCCGCCTCGACGTGTTCGAGTCGTGCATCTCGGCCGTGGCCGTCGGGTTCGGACTCTGGGTAGCGGGGTTCTGGGGTCTGATCGCCTCGGTCGGGGTCATCCTGGTCGCCAAGATCCTTTATCTGCACGCGGCCCACCCGCTGCGATTCGCGTGGTGCTGGCACGCCCCGACGGTGGGACGGCTCATGCGTGTGGGGCTGCCGATCCTGGCGAATACGGCGGTCTTCGGCGCGATGATCGGCATCGATCGCGTGTTGATCCTGGGCCTCGTCCCCAACGGCGAGCACGAGGCCGGCCTGTACACGATCGCCCTGATGGGGACCGGGTGGAGCCTCGATCTGGCGGGACGCGTGGGGATCGTGCTCTCGACCCACTTCCTCACCACGCTGGGCCTCTCGGGCGAGCCCTCGGCCGTGGCCCGGCAGGCGCTCCGATCGACCGAGGCCCTGGTCCCGATCCTCTCCGCCGGAGGGGCCATCGCTTACGTCTTCGCGCCCTCGTTCCTGGGAATGCTCATGCCCCGCTATTTCCAGGGAGTGGAGGCGATCCGCCCGCTCCTGCCCGGCATGGTCCTCCTGGCGATCTGCTGGCCGGGCCGGCAGCTCCTCATCGCGATCGGGCGGCCCTGGCGCCTGTTCGCGTCGACTCTGCTGGGCCTGGCGTTCCTCGCCGAATGCGGCGCGGTGGGAGCGTTCCGACAGGGCATGGTCGGCGTGGCCTGGGGCATGTCGATCGGCTACATGGGAGTCTTCCTTACGCTCTCGGCGACCGCCTTCGTGCCGGTCCTGGGCTGGCAGGTCTGGCTTGTTCATTGTATGAAGTGCATATCCGTCCTTTCCCTCTTCCTGGCCTCGGCGATGATTGCCGCGCACCGGCCTCTGGCCGGTCCCGCCTGGGTTGTTTGGGCCTCGCGGGGCGGCATCCTGGCCTCGCTCGGGTTGCCCTTGCTCCTGTATTGCGGCTGGAAGCAGGGGCTGGGAGCCCTCATCGCTCATCGCTTCACCAAGGCCGGCGCGGTCACCCCCTGCTGAGGATGCGTCCCGTGATCGACCTCCTGTTCGTCGGCCTCCTGACAGCCTGGTCGGTCTTCGTGGGGCTCGCCGTTCTCCGCCGTCTCGACGCCGCTCCGGTTCCGCCGTGGGACCGCCTCGCGCTGGCCTGCACCCTCGGCTACGGGATCCTGGCGATGGCGGCGCTGGTGCTCGGCGAGCTCGGCCTCTTCCAAAGGGGAGGGTTTCTCGCCGCGATGGGCCTGGTCCTGGGCGCGAGCCTGTGGGTTCTCCATCGCTTGCCGAAGCCCGATCACGGCGATTTCCTTGACGCGTCTCCACGCACCCCGAACCGCTGGACCATGGCCTTCGACGCCGCCTTCCTCCTGACGCTGGTCGGGACGGGGCTGACCGCGATGACGCCCGCGACCGATGGCGACGCGCTTTGCTATCACCTGCAAGTTCCCAAGGTCTTCTTGCTTGAAGGCGCATTGACCTTTGAACCCGACCTGCACGAGACGGTCTACCCGCTCGTGACCGAGATGCTCTACGCCGTGGCCCTGGCCTTCCGCGGCCCCATCGCCTGCCGGATGATCCAGTGGGTGCTGGGCCTCTGCTTCGCGGGATGTGTGACGGCGCTGGCACGTCCGGTCCTCGGATCGAACGCGCGATGGGCGGGGACGATCGCCATGCTCGTCCCGGCGGTCTCCAACGGGATGGGCGCCCCCCTGAACGACGTGGCCCTGGCGACGTTCAGCAATGCGGCGCTTGTCGCCGTCATGCTCTGGAGAGATCGTGCGACGACGGGCCGGGCGGCGCTCGCGGGAGTCCTCGCCGGGATGGCCATCGGCGTGAAGTATCCGGCGCTCGTCTGGGTCGGGCTCCTCGGCGGCTTCATGATGCTCGGGCCCAAGCATGCGAAACCCGTGGATCGCAAGCACGCGCTGCGCTCGGTGGCGGTCTTTGGCGTCGCGGTCCTCCTGACCGGCGGCTGGTGGTACTTGCGAGCTTATGTCTACACGGGCAATCCCGTTTATCCCTTCTTCCGACATCTCTTCGGGGGGTCGGGAATTGATGACGTGCTCGACCCGATCAAACGACCTCTTGCCGTCACGCTCCCGAATCTGATCACGGCTCTCGGATGGATGACCCTCCAGCCCGATCGCTTCGACAGCCTCTCGCACCAATTCGGCCCGATCTTCTTGCTGTTCGTTCCGGGCCTGTTCCTGTTCCGGCCGCCTCGCCGCGTGGTCGAGCTTGCCCTTCTGGGCTTCACCTTCCTCACGCTCTGCCTCACGCAGAGACAGAGCATGAGGTTCGTCCTGCTCGCGCTCGGGCCCTTTTCCGTCGCGGTCGCGTGGGTCGCGCGGTCGCTCCAAGAACGGTCGTCGCTTCCCTCGCGAATCCTCCTGATGGGGTTGGTGGCGCTGCTCGGGTGCGAATCGCTTGTCGCCGTCGCGCGAGCGCGGCATGGGCTCGGGGTGATCGTCGGTCGGGAATCGGAGGCCGAGTATCTTGCGCGTCGCGAGCCCACTTACCGCGTCGGACGATGGATCGAGGCGAACCTCGACCGCTCCACACGCCTGATCGGCCAGGAGCATCGCGGGTATTATCTGCCCCGTCCCTATGTGATGGAGCTAGCGTATCGGCGGCGAACGAAGCTGGGTACGAGGCTGGAATCCGCAAAGAATTTGGTCGCGATATTGCGAGCCGACGGATTCACCCACGTGATGTTCTGCCCGCCCCAGCCGGAAAACGCCGTGGAATTCGACCCCACGCTCTCCCGAAAGCTCGATCCCTGGCTGCGAGATCGGTCGCCCCTCTACCGCGAATCGATCACCGACCCCGACGGCGTACCCCGGACTTACTCCATTTATTCGCTTCAGGACGAGCCGCCCCGAGGCGACCGCATGGTGAGGCGATGAGGAAAACCTCGGGCCCCGCGATGGCCGAATTACGCTCTCGCGTGTTCAAGCATTCGGGGACATCCCGACCCGAGGTCGGCAACCTGCTCGCGCGTCGCGTCGGGCGCCCGTCGGCCGTGTATGGGACCTGGATCGCCGTGCGTCTTGGATTCTCGCCCCACACGATCACCGCCTCGGCCCTGACCGCAAACCTCTGCGGCGCGGCCTGCATCGGCATCGGATCGCACGCGGGGTTTGTCGCGGGAGTGATCTTGCTGATCGGGGGGTACTGGCTCGACCATGTCGATGGGCAGGTCGCGCGGTGGAGAGGATCGGCGTCGATCACGGGAGTCTATTTTGATTACCTGCTCCATCACGTGACGAACCTGGCACTGGGATTCGCGCTGGGGTTCGGGCTCACGATGAGGACGGGCTCGCCGTTGTGGTCGCTCTGCGGGTTCGCGATCGCTTCGGGCTGGACGCTCCTGAGCCTTCACAACGACTGCCGATACAAGGCCCTGTTTCAAAGGCTCAAGGCGTCGGACGAAAACTATCGGGTCGATCGAGGGTCGAAGCCACGTCCCCTCGCTCCACCCGGCTGGCCCACGGCCTGGCCCGGGATCGTGACCTGGCCGATGGCCAAGGCGTGCGAGTTCCACGTGGTGCTTTCGACCCTCGCGATCTTGATGGTCGTGAGCGCCGTATCAACGTCGTCGTGGCTGATCGGCTGGAAGATCATCGCACTGGTTCAGGCGATGATCGCGCCGGCTCTCGCCCTGGGGCGTGTGGCGAGATCCATCTCGCGGGACGAGGCCGACGCGGAGTTTGACAGATGGTTTCGCGTGTCGTGAGGCTCACCTGCCGCCCTCGGCGCGCACCGGGGGCGCAGCGTGAGGGGTGGCATCATGCCCTCGAGGTGAGAAACGACTTAGTACGCGTTGAACGTCCAGTACGCCCCGGAACCAGCCAGCCCGATGAACCGGATGGTGGGGTCGAGAAGCGCGGCCCGGTGGGCCGGCGAATTCATCCACATGCTCGCGATCGACGAACCGCTGCCCATCGCCGAGTTCTGGCGACGTGCGGGGCCCATCACGAAATGTCCAATCCCGCGGGCGTTCTGCTGCGCATTGTTGGCAGCCGCCCAGCTGGCGAGGTTCGCATCATATCCGACCGCCGAGAGGCCGTAGCTGGCCCTCGTCGAGTTCAGCCAGGACAGAAATCCGCCGGAATCGCCGCCACCGCCCTGAGCCGGTTGGGCGTACGTGTACGTGGCCGCAGCTGCGGGCCTGGCGTACGTGTACGTGGCCGCCGCGGGCTGGACATAGCGAGGCTGCGCCGGCTGCACGTAGGTCGCGGCCGCGGGCTGCGGCTGGGCGTACGTGTAGGTCGGGCGGTAGGCCACGCGCGTCTGCACGGGGTAGCGGGCCGGGGCCTGGGCGAACGTGTTCGCCTCCGTGGCCAGGAAGGCGGTCGTCATGGCGACGGCCGCGAGGCTGAGGCGAGCGATCCTTCGGTTCCGCCTGGTGAAGATGTGATGATACAAAGGTTCAAGCTCCTGATGGTCGGTGAGGCCCGGGGAACACCGATGCTCTCCGCATCCGGACCCGCCGCGGCATTCGACCCGAACGCCCCTGTGCAAGGAGCGAACGGGCCGACGCCTCGTCGCGTCAACCTCACCGGAGTGATAGCATGGGAAGCTGTTAGTCAGATCGCAACCCGGATTTTTCCTCCGCTGCCTTTTGGGGTTGACAGATTCGCGAGAGATGGAATCAAACCGAGAATCACACGATCGCCTCGATCCTGTGTGCCAATCACTGATATGAGGGTTTGGATGGACGGCACCTCCCAGGAAGCTCTCAAGTACTTATCCGACATGCCTGCGGATCGGACGGGGATGGGCATCGGCGTGGTGGGCGCGGGGTTCATCGTGCGCGACTGCCACCTCGTGGCCTACCGGCAGGCGGGATTTCGCGTCGAGGGCATCACCTCCCGGACGAGATCGACCGCCGAGGAAGTCGCCTCGGCTCGGGGTGTCCCCCGGGTTTTCGACTCGATTGAAGACATGCTAAGCCATCCCGGCGTTGATCTGATCGATGTGGCGGTCCCGCCGGAGGCGCAGCCCTCGGTCATCCGGCGGATCCTCGATCATCCCCGCAAGGTTCGCGGCATCCTTGCGCAAAAACCTCTTGCGATGTCTCTGGAAAGTGCGCGTGAGATCGTCTCCTCATGCCGGAAGGCCCGCGTGGAGCTGCAGGTCAACCAGAACATGAGGTACGACCACTCGGTGAAGGCCCTTCGGTCGCTCCTGGACCTTGGCGTTCTGGGCGAGCCCGTGCTGGCCACGATCGACATGCGGGCCATCCCCCACTGGATGCCGTGGGCCGAGGGCGGGCGATCGCTCTCGACCTTCATCATGAGCATCCACCACCTCGACACGTTTCGCTACTGGCTGGGCGACCCCGCGCGTGTGCTGGCGAGCACCGGGCCCGATCCCCGCACCAGATTTCATCATCGCGACGGGATCAACCTTTATATTCTTGAGTATGACAACGGGGCGAGAGCGTCTTCATGGGACGACGTGTGGGCCGGCCCCGCGCGCGAGGGGGCCTCACCCGAGATCGGCATCCGCTGGCGGTTCGAGGGGACGCAGGGCCTGGCACTGGGGACGATCGGCTGGCCCGGATGGCCCGACCGCGTGCCGAGCACGATCGACTGGACAACGGCCTCCGACGGCGGGGCCTGGCACCGCCCGCGATGGGACGAGGCCTGGTTCCCCGACGCGTTCTCCGGCCCCATGGCCGGGCTCATGATCGCCATCGAGACGGACACCGAGCCCGACATCTCGGGCAAGGACAACCTCAGGACCATCGCCCTTTGCGAGGCTGTCCTGCGGGGCGCTCACGAGCATCGCGTGACCATCCCCCGCCTCGGTTCCGTGGACGGCTCCGGCGATTCCGAGCCCGCTCATCCCTGAGACCTGCGCGACTCACCCAATCCAAGCAGAGGAGTTCTTCATGAATCTCGGCCTCATCAACTCGGCCTGGGCGCAAGCCGGCAAGGAAACGGCGTACGGAATCTGGATGACGAAGGAGACCGGGTTCGACTCCATCGACATCTTCGTCGATCCGCTCGATGCGAGCCCCCTGGAGATCAAGCTGATCAAGAACGAATGCGATCGGGCCGGTCTGCCCATCATCTCGGTCGCGTGCGTGGCGGTCGGGCTCATCGACTTCAACCCCAGCGTGCAGCGGTTCCACGTCGATCGCGTGCGCGAGTATCTGGACATGTGTCGGAGCTTCCGCGCCAAAAATCTCCTCCTGGTGCTGGGCGAGTACATCTGGAACCGCGAGGTCATCCCGCCCGCCGAGCAGTGGTCCACCGGCGTGAAGAATGTGAGGGCTCTGGCGGAGCACGCGGACGACCTCGGGCTTGACATCGCCCTGGAGATGGAACCCTTCGCGCTGTCGCTCCTGAACGATGTGCCGGCCATGGTCAGGTTCCTTGACGACGTGGATCACCCTCGCGTGAAGGCCAACGTGGACATCTCTCACATGGCCCTCGCCCATCAGCCGCCCGACGCCCTGGACTCATTGCGCGGTCGGATTGCTCATGTGCACATTTCCGATTGCGACGGAAAGGTCCACGGCGACCTGCCTCCGGGGCGGGGCGTGATGGATTTCGCCCCTTACCTGGACAGGATCCGTGACCTGGGCGTGGACAGCGACACGATCTCGATCGAGCTGGAGTATTCCCCCGAGCCCGATCGCATCGCCGACTGGGTGCGCGAGGCGTGCGACTCCACAGCGGGTCTCATGAGGTCCGCCGGGATGCGGAGTTGATCGTGAGGGCGAAACTCGGCGAGATCCTGCTGGCAGGTGCCCTCTTCGCGGTGCTTTTTTGGCCCGCGATCACGACCCTCGGCCAGGCTGCGGGCGAGGTACGCGCCTCGTGGGGGCAATCGGTCTCGTCTCAGGATGAGGCGAGGCGCGAGACCCCGGCCGGCAGGTATCTCGGGGCCCGGCCCTGGTCGCTGGCCCGGAACACGATCGCGCTGGTGGGCCTCACGGGCCTCATGGCTCTGCCACCCGGATGCGTCCTGGCGTGGGTCCTGTTCCGGACGGATGTGCCCGGCGGGCGCTTCCTGCTGGCGTTGCTGGGGCTCGTGCTTTTCGTGCCCATGCCGTTGCACGCGGTCGCGTGGCTGGGCTCGTTCGGGAATCCGGGACGATCGCAGGCCCTGGGCTGGGTGCCCGTGCTCGTCGGGATGCCGGGCGCGGCGTTCGTCCATGCGGTCGCCGCGTTGCCGTGGGTGGTGTTTCTCGTGGGCGTGGGGCTTTCGCGGGTCGAGCCCGAGCTTGAGGACGCGGCGGTCCTGGACTACCCCTTGTTGTGGGTTGCGGTTCATGTGAGCTTGCGTCGGGCGATGGGATCAATCGTCGGCGCCATGCTGGTCGTGACCGTGCTGACCGCGGGCGACATGACCGTGACCGACCTGCTCCAGGTCCGCACTTATGCGGAGGAGTCGTACATCCAGGCGCAGCTCACGATGGGACAGGGAGCCTCGGCCGTGATCGCGGCCGGGCCGATGATCGCGGTCCTCGGCGTGCTGATCGTCTGGGCGGCGAGGGCGTTGCTCCGCGCGGATCCGGCCCGACTGCCGTCCGGAACCCTCGAACCGCGGCGATGGAGCCTGGGTCGCTGGAGACTGCCGGTCGGGGCCGGATGCTTGCTGCTGGTGGGCAACCTTGTCTCCCTTCCGATCTATGGGTTGATCTGGAGGGCGGGCCGAGTGGGGTCGCCTCCGGTGTGGTCGCTCGGTGGGTTGACCGGCTCGGTCGCGAGGGCCTGGCCCGACCTGATCTCTCCCACGTCTCTTGGCCCGTGGTACGAGACGCTCGACAGCCGGCCCCTGGTTGCCACGCTCGCGTGGTCGGCCCTGGGCGCGACGATCGCGGTGTCGATGGCCTGGCCGCTCGCTTGGCTTTCCCGCGATCGAGTCGCCTGGCGGTCGGTCGCCGCGATGAGCGCTGCCCTCGCGCTCGCGGCTCCGGGGCCGGTCGTGGGCGAGTCGCTGAAGCGGGCCTATCTGAATCTCCCGCTGGTGCACGACTCGTCGGCCATCCTCGTGCTCGCCTACGTGGCGAGGACGTTGCCGTTCGCGCTTCTGATCCTCTGGCCGGCGGTCCGAACTCTCCCGATCGAGCATCTGGAAACGGCGAGGCTCGACGGGATGGGGGGCTGGCGCCAATTCAGACGGATCGGCCTGCCCATGACGGCGAGGGCGATCGTTGCCGCATGGTCCGTGGCGTTCGTGCTGGCCATGGGCGAGTTGCCCGCCGCCAACTTCGTCGCCGAGCCCGGCCGCTGGCCGGTCTCTTTGGAGGTCTGGAGGTTGCTCCACACGGGCGTCGAGAGCCGGCTCGCCGGCGTGGGGCTGCTCCTGCTCGCGGGCGTGGGGATGGCGGCGTCGCTCGCCGCCGTGGCCGTGAGCCGGGCGTTCCGGCTTCGCTCGGAAGAGTGAAGACTCAATCGCGAAGGCCCGGAGAGCGACGAGGGTCTGCCTCATCCTTCTCTCCGGGCTCTGGTGCTTCGCGTTCCGAGGGCAAGCCTCAGCGAATGTAGCGATCGGGGGCGGCTCGGAAGGCCTGGCGGTGCGTGTCGTCGGGGAAGAGGTATCGCTTACCGAAGTGGGTGGCGGTGAATTCGGGCTTCCCGGCCACGGTCTTGTTTTCGGAGGTGCGGCAATGCGGGCAGAGCCCGTTGTCGGCCAGATCGACCGAGGTGTAATCATCGGGGTGGGCGGCGAATTTGGCCCTGGCGTCGAGGTCGATGAACAGGTAGAGGCGGCCGTTGTAGGTGGCTCCGAACTTCGGGTCGCCGGGAGTTTCGCTCTTCTTTTCCTTATGGGTGACCACGCAGAGCCCGCCGTCGCTCGGCAGGTAGTGCTCGGGGTCTTTCAAGAAGAGGTCGCGGGCCTGCTGGTCGGCGAAGCGATAGGCGTGCCCGTCATGGAAGACAGCCAGGCGAGGATCTCCCTGCACGCGGCCCTTGCCCTCGACCAACCGGACCGGGCAGTTGCCTGCCAGGGCCAGGATGCCGGGATCGGCCAGGGCGTTCGACCAGGCTCCGTCGAGCATCACGGCAAAGCTTCCCGCGTCGTTGTAGCCCTTGGTCCGGCCGAGGATCATCTTGCCCGAGGGCGAGAGGATGATCGTGGTCGGCAGGCTCGTGACCCCGAAGTGAGCGACGAGGTCCTCGTAAACGTCGGCGCGGAGCTTCACGGGAACGAACTGGGACTGGGACCGGGCCACGATTCCCGGCTGGACGAAGGCGTTCTGATCCATGAGCCGACAATACAGGCACCAGGGGCCGGTGAACTGGACCCAGAGGGGCAAGTTGCGCGACTGGGCCTCGGCGCGGGCGGCGTTGAAGTCGGTTCGCCAGTCGATCCCGCGGCCCTCACCGGCGAGGGCTGATTTCGTCGAGGCCGAGAGCAGGAAGAGCAGACCAAGGGTGGCCAGGAGAAAACGCACGCGGCCGGGCAACCGCGCAGCGTGGGTCGGGCGATCAATCATGCGAAAACCTCCGGCGCGGCAACAGGGAGCGGACTGGAGCGGAAGGACGTCACCCGACGCTGACGTCGCTCCATCCCTGGAGGTTACGGCCGCGAAACCGAAGTCTTCGCGACCGTGCCATGCCGTTGGCGAAAGCAGAAGGTGAGACTCTCTCGCCCTGTTTATCGAGCGCGAAGGGAGACAAAATGAAGCCGATCCCTCCCCAGGTTGCGAGCCGGAGCCGGAGAAATCGCACGATCGCACTGACCCCGAAGGACCGTCTGTTCGCTCAGTTCAGATCGATCCAGTTGATCCCTGAATCCCACTGCGGAGGGGTGCCCACGTTGCGAGGGGCGTTCGGCACGTTGCCCCGCCAGGGGTAGACCACGGGAGAGAGGGCCGGCTGGTTGGGAGTCGAGAACGAGGTCCCCTGCGAGGGCACGATCGCGCCGTTGTATCCGCGCTGGTAGGTGGTCACGGGCGCGGCCTTGGTGCGGAACGCCGAGAGCGGCCCATAAAGCGTGGCGGCGGTGTCGCCATAAGTGCCCAGCGGGGAGTAGCCTCCGCCGGCCTCGAAATTCCCGCGGATGTTCACCACGTTATCGGGGTAGAACGTGCCGAGCATGGGCGAGGGGGCCACGCCCGGGACCTGTCGGGCCGACGTGGGCACGAGCCGAACCCGACGAGCGCGGGGCCATTGAGCTTCCGCTTCACCCGCGAAGAGGCCTGCGACGGCAAAAATCAGGGCGCCGTTCATCGCGTGACGGCAGAAAGACAGGGTTATGCGCATGATGGAGGCTCGCAATGAGGCGGATCGCCTCAAACGACCGCGGGCACTCGCCCGCAACCCGAGAGGACTTGAGGAATTCTACCCTCAATTTTCCCGGATATTGGAAAAGTGCCCGCAAAATCTCCCGATCCGTCCCTTTCAGGCCATGCGGGCCGAGGGGAGGAGGCGGTGCGACTCCTCAACGATCCTGGCGACGGCCTCTCCCATGGGCGAGGCGAGCAACTCGTGGAGCTTGCGTTCGATCTCTCGATCACGATTCATGGCCAGGGGCCTGGGCGCGAAGTAGTTTGTGTTGGGTCGGTCGAGGCTCGTTCCCAGGGACACCGACTCGAAGCAAGGCAGGGACACGTCGGACTGGAGCTTCGGCAAGTCGGACGCCTCGGTCCACTCCGCGCTGCCCATCAGGTTGTCGATCGACACCCCAAGCGCGCGGGCGATACGCCGCAGAGTCCCCGCCCGGGGGGTCTCGGTCTTGCCGCACTCGATCTGGTACAACGCCGTACGCGAGATCTCCGCACGGCTCGCCAGTTCATCTGGTCCCCAGCCCTTCGCATACCGACAGTCACGGATCCGCTTTGCCAAGGTCATGGCTCAGGCCCTCCAGCCATCGAGGGTTGAAACAGAAGACAAGCCGAATTTACGAAACATGCCGAACCGAGTCAACAGGTTATAGCATTGGCCTTTCCCATTCGCAACTTAACTTAATTAAGACATTTAACGAAACCGAACAGAGCATTACTCACTTTCTTGCCAAACGAGATCGCCGGAACGCGGGTTCAATCTTGGAGCCCCGGCGGAATGGACCAAAATGGCAGAGAAAATGTTCCTGCCCGCCAAAAGGAGGGCCCTGGGCACCTGACCAAAATGGGCCAGTCGCCCGCTCACGCTCAGCCTTCCGTCGCGCCAAGCTCCTTAATGATGCCGGGCAGGAGGGCCGGGTCCTTCTTCGAGAGCAGGTGCTCGATCCGGCTGGTGGGAAATTCGAGCTTCGTGAGGATCTCGCCCACCCGCTTCCAGACCCGGTCGCGGGCCTTGCCCTCGGTCAGGTAGAGGTCGGTCGCGAGTTCCGAAAGCCTCTGGCCCTGGATCGCGTCGAAGTTCCGGTAGTAGCGCTTGATGATCTTCTGTTGATAAGGCGAATGGTCGGCCATGACGGGGCTCCGTGAGTCAGTCCAGTTCGGGCTTCCTGCGCATCTTCTTGACCTCGGAGCGTCCCTTCTTCTGCTCCACGCGACGCTCCTGCGAGCCCAGGGTGGGCCGGGTGGCGCGGCGGACCTTGGGCGGGGTGCAGGCCGCGAGCACGACCTCGCGGACCCTCTCCAGGCAGTCCTCCACGTTGCGGCCCTGGTCCCGGGTCTTCTGCGAGGTCACGAGCCACTCCCCCTCGTTCGTGAGCTTCGAGCCGATCGCCCGCAAGAGTCGGTCGCGGACCGCCGGCGGGAGGCTCGGGCTCGTCGAGGGCGTCCACCGCAGGGTGGCCTTGGACGAGACCTTGTTCACATTCTGGCCGCCCGGCCCGCCCGATCGAGAGAACTCGAACCGGAATTCGTCCATGGGGATCGACACGCGACTGGTCACCACGAGCATGGCAGGAGACCCCGGCTACAAGCGCAAGGAACGACAGATTATACGGGCGAGCCCCCTGGCAGGCGAGGCGAACCTCACGCCCCGGCCGGATCGTGAGGCGATGGGCCGCCCGGGTTGCTCCCGGGAAAGATCCCCGTTGAAAGTTTTTCAAGTCCCGACTAGGCTCTCCTCCGGTCAGGATCTCCAAGGATCGTGACGCGTGAAGGCAACGGATTGCGACCTCTTGGGCAGAGGTGGGGCGAATGGTATCGCCCGCAGTGACCCATCCTCGCCCCGCATCCCCGTTGCTTGCCCTTGATCTGCCCCGATGCGACGTCCTCAGGCCGCGCGTTGATCGGCCCGCGACCCTCCCGGATGGGGGGTCCCGCGGGCAATCCGACACGACTTCGCGCGGCACGGCACCCGAGCCCAAAGGAGATGAGCCCGATGACCGTGCGCTGGAAACCCTTGATTGTCCTCTCCGGATTGTTCCTGGTCATCGCGGTGATGGGCCTGCTGGCCATCACCTATGCCCTGCCCGGCCGGGCCGAAGATCGTCTGCCCCGGGCCCGCGAGGCCGCGAGGCAGAAGAAGTACGATCAGTCGCACATCCACTATCAGCAGGCCTTGCAGGTTGATCCCAAGAACGTGGCTATCCACGAGGAGATGGCCGACATGATCGGCCAGTGGATGGCCGACGTGCCCAAGAAGAGGCCCGAAGGAAGGCTCATGCGGATTCGCGCCCTGCGCGACGCCGCCAAGTACGGCAAGGGCCGCCCCGGCCCCCGCAAGAAGTTGCTCGTGGACGCCCTGGCCCAGGACGACATGGCCGACGCCCTCTCCTCGGCCGACGAGCTCCTGCCTCTGGACGCGACCGACCCCGACGCCCACTACGTGAAGGCGCTCGAGAGCCTGGATAAAGAACCTGCCGCCGACCTCGCGGCCGCGAAGACCCACCTGGCGGTGCTGCTCAAGGCCGAGCCCACCAGGCCCCGGACCCTGTGGGTCAAGGCGCGGTTCGAGGACGCTTCGAATGAGCCCAAGGCGCTGGCCGAGACCTTCAAGCTGGCCTGGTCGTTGCCCGTCGATGCGAAGACGTCCTCGTCTGACCGGCTCGCGAGGCTTCGTCTGCGGACCCTGGAGATCTCGCAGACGAACGACCCGGCGGCCCTGAAGACCCAGGTCGGGGAGTTCCGCACCGAGGCCCAGTCGCTGGCCGACGAGCCCGAGCCCGCCACGTCCCGCATCCGGGTCCTGGGGGCCCTGCTCGAGAAGGTCCAGGCCCAGCTCTCGGCGGTCTCGGCCCGCACGGCGAAATCCACGGGCGAACTGACCGCGCTGGCCGACTCGCTGGAATCGGTCGCCAACTCCGTGTACGGGCGGGCGATCGAGACCTACGGCAACACCGACCTTCGCACCCACCTCTCCTACGCCGAACACCTGCTCTTCCGCGACAAGCCCGACGAGTGCCTGGAGGTCGCCAACAAGGCGTTGAAGCTCCAGATCGCCCGGCTCCCGGCCTGGGATCTCGTCACGGCGGGCCTGCGCGAGACCGCGATCAAGGCCGCCCTTTCGCGGGCCGACGACCCCAAGAAATTCGACAAGGCCGCCCCGTTCATCCGCGACCTGGCCAGCAGCCCGAACAAGCGATACTCGGGCATGGGGCAGTTCTTCCAGGGGCTCGTGGCCCTCGAACGATCGGGACTGACCGCCGTCTCGGCTCGCGACCTCGACAATCCCAAGCTGGTCGACCCCGCCATGCGCGAGGTCGCGGTGGTCTCGCTGAAGAAGGCGGCGGCCGCCCTGCCCGACTCGCCCACGGTTCAGGCCGTTTACGGTGTGTCGCTGATCCTCACCGGCGAGGCCGCGATGGGGCGTCAGTTTCTGCAGGCGGGCTACCGCATGGGCGGCGAGGGGCGTCTGGAGCCGCGCTACCAGGTCTGGGCCGCGTGGTCGATCCTCCAGGCGGGTTACCCGGAGGAGGCCGAGCCGATCGTCGCGAAGCTCGCGCAGCTCGTGGCCGAGGGCCGGATCCCGCGGGAATTGACCCCCACCTTGCACCTGATCCTGGGCGAGATCCACCAGGCCCGCCGCACGCCAGCCCATTGGAAGCTGGCCCGCGACGAGTTCCAGAAGGCGGTCGCCGCCGGACAGCCGATGACCGCGGCCCTGCAACTCCGCCTCGCACAGATCGACCTGCAACTCGGCGACCAGAAGCAGGGGATGGAGCGGCTCGACCAGCTCAAGGGCGACGCCAAGGCCGGCCCCTCGGCCGAACGCCTGACCGTGGTGAGCCTTCACCAGTCGGGCAAGAAAGCGGAGGCCAAGGCCAAGCTGGCCGGGGCCCGCGCGAAGTATCCCGACAGCGACGAGCTCGCCGAGCTCGACGCCGTGATCCACGCCTCCGAGAAGGATAACGCCGGGGCCGAGGCAATCCTGAGCGAGTTCCTGGCCCGGCATCCGCAATTCGTCGACCTGACCATGCTCCGCGCCCGCCTGCTCTTCCCCGACAAGCCCGAGGAGGCCCGCAAGCTCCTGCTGACCCTCTCGGAGAAGGCCGAGACCTCGGGGCCGCTGGTCCAGCTCGCCATGCTCGACCTCGGCCGCAAGGACATGGCCGGGGCCGCAAAGACGATCGCCCAGATCCGCGCACGATGGAAAGAGGCCGCCGCCGCCGACCTGCTCGACGCCCAGCTCGCCCTGGCCGAGGGGCGAGCCCAGGCCGCCTCGGCCCACCTGGACGCCGCGCTCAAGAAGGACCCCAACGACAAGGTGGCCCTGTTCTGGAAGGCCCTGCTCGACGAGAGGAGCGGCGAACAGGCCCGCGCCTCGAAGTCGCTCGAATCGATCCTCAAGGATCAGCCGGTGAAGGAGATTGACGACGGCCTCTCGCTGGCGACCGCCGCCCGCTGGGCCCTGGCCGACATCGCTCTCCAGAATCAGAACCTGGACGTGGCGATCAGCCGCTTCGAGGGGCTGCTCAGGGACGGCGACGCGTCCTCGGTGAATCGCTCGGTGCGCTGGAAGCTCGTGACCGCCAACGCGGCCAAGGGGAACCTCGCCCAGGCCAAGGCCGAGGTGGCGAGGCTCGTCGCCGAGCCCGAGGCTACCGACCAGGAGAAGGTCCAGGCCGCCGACTTCTACCGCCGCCACAATGACCTTCCCGCCTGCATGGCGCAGCTGGACGCGGTGCTGAAGCAGACCCCCAACCATCGCGGGGCCCTGGCCTACAAGGCCCTGGCCCTCGCCTCGACCGACAAGGCCGACGAGGCCAGCGACCTGCTCCGCAAGGCCATGGAGACCGGCGATCAGCCCTCCGAGCTCTACCTCATGCTCGCGGCCTCCGAGAACATGCGGAACCCCAAGCAGCAGGCCGGCCCGCGAGCCCTCGCGGCGCTGGAGGAAGGGCTCGTCAAACACCCGAAGGCGATCGAGCTGATCCAGGCCAAGTATCAGGTCCTCAAGCTCCAGGGCGACCCCAAGGCTGTCGAGTATGTCGAGAACCTGGCCAGGGCCGACGCCTCGAAGGCCATGAAGCTGGTGCTCGCCGAGGTCTATCGAGAGGACGGGGCGCTGGAGAAGGCCGAGGCCGTCGTCGCCGAGGTCCTGAAGGAAAGCCCCAAGGATGACCGGCTCGCCGCGTCGCTCGTGGGGCTCGTGGCCCGACAGGCCGAGGCCGCCGCCAACGCGGGCAACGCGGCCCTCCTGAAGACGCTCGACGCTCGCGCCACGGAGCTCATCCGCAAGTTCCGCGCGACGTTCCCGACCGATGCAAGCTTCCCGCAGGCCGAATGCGAGCTGGCGGCCCGCCAGGGTGACCTGGCGAAGGCCAAGCGGATCAGCGACGAGATCTCGGCCCTGGATCCGGGCTCGCCCATCGGCCCCCTGCTCCGCGCCCGGCTCTACGGGGCCGAGGGCAAGACCGACGAGGTGGTCCGCTCTTACGAGGAGGCCCTGCGGCGTAGCCCCGGCCGCACCGATATCCGCCTGGCTCTGGCCCAGGCCAACCTGGTCCAGGGCAAGACCGACCAGGCGCTTCAGCAGACCTCGTTCGTCCTGGCCGGCGATGGTGACCAGCCGACCGCCCTGCTCCTGAAGGCCGAGGCCCTGGTCAACCAGGAAGGCCCCGAGGCCGATCGCGTGAAGCGACGGGCCGAGGCCGCGAAGCTCCTGCGCGACTCGATCACCACCAACCCCAACTTCCAGGAAGCCTACCACCTGCTCGCCGAGATCCGCCTGCTGGAGGGGGACCGCGCCAAGGCGCTGAACGCCCTGCGAGAGGGGATCAAGGTCAACGCCAACGACGACACCGGCCTGTCGGCCCTGATCCAGCACCTGTGCGAGCCCCAGGGGCCCGAGCGATCCGCGGCCCCCGCCGCCGACGTGCAGGAGGCCATGAAGCTCGCCGAGGACTTCGGCAAGCGAGACGAACGCGGCGTGTTCGCCCTGGCCCTCGCGGTCGGATTCCAGAGGGCCGGGCGCATCGACCTGGCCATCCCCTGGGCCGAGAAGGCCGCGGCCAGGATCGACCAGCCCATCGTCCACCTCACCTACGGCGACCTTCTGCTCGCCCAGGCCGAGTCCACCACCGAGCCGGCCCAGGCCAAGGGCCTGTTCGTGAAGGCCGTGGCCGAGTATGACGCCGTGCTCCGCCAGCAGGCCAACATGGTCGAGGCCATCAACAACAAGGCGTGGGTCCTGCACCGGTATCTTAACCGGAACTCCGAGGCCCTGGAAGTTGCCGAGGGCCTGACCCGTCGGGCCGACCCGAACGTCCTGCCCGCCGAGTTCTTCGACACCCTGGGCTCCATCTACGAGGCCATGAGCGAACCGAAAAAGGCCGAGGACGCCTACGGCAAGGGGCTCCGAAAGGCTCCCGAGCACCCCACGCTCAACTATCACATGGGCAAGCTGCTCGCGGCAGACCGGGCCCGAGCCGGACAGTCGGTCGCGTTCCTGACCCGGGCTCAGGAGAACAAGGGGCGTCTGTCGCCCGAGGTCTCCGCCGAGGTCGAGTCGCTCCTGAAGTCCGTCAAGCGTTGATCTCAGCCGTTCGATCCGCCGGCCTGATTCTTCATCCTGGCCAACCTCATCCGCTCCAGGGCCGCCTTCCGCGTGGCCCTGCGAGCGGCGATTTTTTGGGCCTGGGTCAGAGGCCCGCCCTGGCCATTCGCCTGCCCCCTGAGCACACGTCTGGCGGGATCGGCCTGGCCCCCCTCCACGCGGAATGTCGCGGCGGACCCGTCGGTGAAGCGGAGCGTGACCTCATATGATCGTCCGGTCTCCATCTGGTCGGGGTTAATGTAAAGGTCGGCAGTCGTCGACCCATTCTTCTGAAAGAGCTGAGCCCGCCAGGGGCCGCGTGCCCCCCCGTATTGCCACTTCCTGCCGGTCGGCCCCACCACGATCACGGAGCGGATCCTCTGGTTTGCCGGCAGACCACTCAACTGGATATGAACGTCCTGCCGACCATTCTTCTTCAACGCAGGGGACGCCCCCACAAAATCCTTGCCGTCCTGGCCGATCCAGAGCCCTGATGGCGAGGCCTGAGTGGTCACAGAGCCGACCGTCAGCCAGATTTCCGGCCCATAATTGCCCGCAACGTCCATCGCCCTTACGCTCACACGGGTCGCCCCGCCGACGGTGAAGGCCGTCCTCCGGTCGATCGGCGTGAAGGCGGAATCGGGCGAGAGCCGGAACTCATAAACATCCTCGAAGTTGCTAGGCAGGAACGTGGCGACCCCGCCCGTGACCTTCAGCCCGCCCACGGCGGCAGGCGCCCGCGTGTCGATCGTCACGAACGTGGTCGGCGAGATGGCCACATTGCCCGCCGCGTCGATCCGACGGATCGAATAACCGACCACGCTATCCGGCCTCGCCACCGGGTCCCGCAAGGTCCCAGGGCCGAGTCGGCTGTCCACGTCCTGGCCGTTGCGAACCAGGACCATCGTGTCAAATACGTCACCGTTCACGCCGAATTGCGGCGTGGTGATCCGGGTAATCCGATCGTTGGCCGCGACCCCGGTGTCCGTCGCCGGGCTGAGGAACGCCCCGCTTGTGATCGGCGGATCGTTATCCAGGAAGAAGTAGTAGGTCGAATCGGCCGAGCGATTGCCCTGGGCGTCGATCGCCCGCACGAGCACGGTATTCTGCACCTGCGTCAGATTCTGGGGCAGGAAGCCCGACGGCGAGTCCACGCGAGTGTAAGCGTCGGCCCACGAAAGCTTGTACTCATAGCCCGCCGCGCCGGCGACCGGGACGAACTTCAATCGCCCATCGGCCGTGATCCGATCGGTGGAATTGTAGCCCGAATCGTTCACCAGGGTCAGGCCGGTCGGGGCCGAGATCACGCCGCGGGAGCTCACCCCGCCCATCGAACGCACGTCGCTGCGCACGACCACCCCATCGACCTTGCCCGCCACGATATTCAAGGTAGGCAAGTCCGTTCCCGAAGGCCCGACCCCGCGGTTACCGCCGGTCGTGAGCGAGAGCTCCGACGGATCCAGCGAGCCCGGATCCCCAACGATCAGCCCCTGGAGCCCGGCGGAGCCGCCGCGAGCCAGGAGGAACGAGGAAGTCCAGGTGACCGTGTTCCTCAGCAGTTGCCCCGAAAAATAGGTGCGCCCGGCGTTGCTCTTGGTCGCGGAGGAGTGCTCCACCGAGACCGTTCCACCGCGGAACGAATCCTCGAGGATGTTGTCGGCGACTAAGACGCCCAGGAAGGGAGAGTGCGACCATCCCCACGAAACCGGCTCTTCAGTCGCGCTCGCGGAGATTTTGAACGCCTGATGGCCCCCGAGCAGCGTGTTTCCCTGGACCGTGGTCCCGTAGTGGTTGCCCACCAGGATCAGGTTCCCCGCCGCGGAGCTGCCCCGCGTGTCGATCGTGTTGTCGCGGAACGTCTCATCCACAAATCCCGCCGCGATCGAGATCGCGAACGACCCGGACGGCAGGGGCGAATCCAGCAAGAACGTCTGCGTCCCCAGAGCCTGCAAGATCCGCCGATACTGCCCGGCCGAGGGCCCCGAGAGGATGGCGACCATGTCTCCGGTTCGCGGCGTCTCTCCCTGCGCCAGCGGGATCTGCACCACGCGCCCGTCGGCCGAGATCCTCGACGGAGTTCCCTCGAACTTGATCCGGTAGGACTCGGTGAGGATGATCTCGGCGGCGTTGCGGTCCTCCGCGTCGGTGTCCCTCGGGCCGATCCCGACGACGATGTTGCCCGCAACCAGATCGGAGTTGCCCGTGCCGGTCAGCACAAGGAACCGCCAGGTCTTGCCCGAGGCGCCCTGAGGTCGCGCCGTGTTGCCTGAAAGGTCCAGGTTGTGCGTCTCGTGACCGGCGAACGCGGTCCAGCTGTAGGTGTTGGGCACGGTGCCCAGGTAGGTATTGTTCCGGATGATCCACGGGCCACCGCGAAACTCGGTCGTGCCGCCCTTGAGCCGGTTATCCTCGATCTGGCCGTCCTGGGCGGAGATCAGCCGCATGAGGCGAGGGGCCTCGACGGGCTGCCCCGTCACGGGCGGCGACTGCACGTCAAGACGGACGATCCGCAGGCCCGTCTTGATCGAGCCGGGGATCGTGTCCAGATTGTCGGTCGTGCCGATCACGGCCGCGCCGTAGCTCACGTTGTCGGCCCACCGGATCGGCGTGGCAAACCTCACGGAGAACCCGTCGAGCGTGGTGTTGCCCGCATGGATCTTGATGGCGGTGGACCACGCGGGGTCGCCCGAGGGCTGGGAGAATCGGATCGTCACATTGGGGTCGGCAAGCAGAGCCACCGGTTTTGTCAGGATCAGGGGTTTTGTCATCTCGTAAACCCCCGCGCCCAGTCGAACCGTCCCGAACCGCGAGACGAGGCTGTTCAGGTCATCGCCCGGCCGGGCCACAATCGAGGTTGCATCGGGTCGAGCCGCACGGCGGGTCGGGTCGGTCACGCCCGCGACCACCATCGCGACCGCTTGCGACCCATCATCGAAACCCAGGCGAACGGTCAGGACATTTGTGCTCTCGTCGCGATCAGGCTGGAAGGACAGGTCCCCCTTCGTGCCGTCGGGGCGATACGCGAGCACCCCGCCCCACGGATCCGCCGGGAATGCCGCGACGTTGGTCGGCCGGTAGAGCCAGAGGCCCCGCTCGCTGTTGCTCATCGACGCCGCCACGATCGTGCGGCCAGCGGGCAAGCCCTCCAGGGTCAGCCTGGCCGAGCCCGGCCCCGCAAGGTCCTGCCCGTCCTGCCCGACCCAACGTGCAGTCACTCCCAGACGGAACGTGGGGATCAACTCAGAAGGTTTAGGGGTCGCCAGCGCAGGGTCGGCGGGACCGGCCGCCACCTGGGCCACGTCCAGCTTTCCGTTCGCATAGGTAATCGTTGCGGTGAAGGTCTGACCGCGAGGGTCCCCCTGCGGGTTCAGGTAGAGGTCGCCAGCGTCTTGCCCTCGGCGGATGAACTCGGCGTTCGCGAGCCCTTGGGGGTTGAGCCCCGAAGCCCATCTGCCGCCCGAGGATGATTCCACCTGGATGCCCGTGATCGGGATTGCAGGCGACAGATTCTCGATCGAGAGCCGAAGATCCTGGATCCCGTCCGGCCCCACCGAGGCCCCTCCGCCCACGCGGTCCTGCCCGTCCTGACCGAGCCAGGCCAGTCGTGCCGAGGCCGATGGCATGCGCAGATTTGGGTCGGCGGTGCCCCCCGGGAAGTCGGCGTGGGCCGTCGTCCCGTCATCATAGCCCAGGGTCACGGAGAAGGGTCGGCCCACCTCGACCTGATAGGGTTCGGCGAAGAGGTCGGCGTTGGCGGATGCCCCCACGCGGACGATCTCCGCCGCCCAGGGACCCCACGGCCCCTTGTGGAGCCACTCCCCCCCACCGAGGCCTTCCAGTTTGGCCCAGGCGATCGACCTTGCGGCAGGCAGGTTCGTCAGGGCGATGCGGATGTCCTGCACACCGTCGGGGGCGACCACTGACGACGGCCCCACCAGGTCGTTCCGGTCCTGGCCGATCCAAACGGCGCCGAGTTCTCCGCTGAGGAGGCATCGCGCTTCGAGAGCGAGAACCGAAGGGTAAAGGGCTCGGCGGCGGACACGTCGCATGGTCATGGCGGAGGCCTCTTACGGTCGCGACCTCCCTGGGCGACGGGTTCAAGATTCCCTTCTTTCAGTCCATCCCAAGCGTCCGAACCACCAGGCCATCTCCACCACCAAAAGAAACGCATGCGCGACCGCCCCTCGGCCCTGGCCATCCCCACCGGGCGGCCCCCGACTTTTCGGCAATCATGCGTTTTCTGTTCTTATCTTGTGGTGCGGTAACCTGATGCAGCGAACGACAGGGACTCAAAATCGACAAATCGCGGGGTCCGCGAACGTTGATGAATGAGCCTCTGCCGAACTCTACCACACGCACACGCAGAGGCAAAAAATTCAAGAAAACTCATGGAGATGCCCGCGTTGGACGACAGGCCTCACATTCCTAAGCAGAGCACAAATCCGGGAGCTTCGCGCGGATGATCACGAACGACGTAATCGTTCATTCCTGATTGCATCAATCCGGTGTGTCGGTTATGGTCAATGGTGGCGTTCTTCTTCTACGCCGGCGGGTCGAGACCACGAGGGGCCATCCCAATGCGACGAAATCGCGACGGCTGCGGTTCACGAGCTGGATTCACTCTGATCGAACTCCTGGTGGTCATCGCGATCATCGGGGTGCTCGCCGCCCTCATCCTCCCCGCGGTGCAGCAGGCTCGCGAGGCCGCCAATCGATCCAAGTGCCTGAACAACCTCAAGCAGCTGGGCCTGGCCGCGCAGAACTATCACGACTCCTACGGAGCGTTTCCGGCAGGCTGGTATTGCGACCCCAACGATCCCAACTGCCTGGCCGAGTCGGCGCAAAACTACATGTGGAACGGCAGGACCGGCCTGTTCCTCAAGATGGAAGAAGTCAATCTCTACAACGAGATCAACTTCGAGATGCCGCCCACCTATATCGAGAACCGCACCTCGGTGCGCCGCAATCTCGAGGGCCTCATGTGCCCGTCGCAAGGCAAGGCCGACGACAACAAGGCCGGAACCGTGACCACTCCGGACGGGGCCAAGGTCAAGTTCGGTAACTCCGACTATCGCGGCAACATGGCCGCCGGCACCATCCCCGGCTGCAATCCGGGCTCGGGCTCGAACACCGATTACTCGTGCTATTTCTTCGACAACGGCATCACCTACCGCAACTCCGAGGTCTCGATCGCCGACATCAAGGACGGGACCTCGACCACCGCCTACATGAGCGAGGTCCTCGACGGCACCTGGCCCGACGCCACCAGCTCGTGCGTCCGGACCACGATCGATCGCAAGATCGGCCGCCCCCTCGGCAATCCGCCGCGTTACACGTACTGGTCGAGCAAGCATCCGGGCCAGATCAACGTGGCGTTCTGCGACGGATCGGTGCGGAGCTTGCAGTCCACCATCAAGCCGGCCGTGCTCGTGAAGCTCATGACCCGCGACGGGGGCGAGACGCTCTCGTCCGAGGACTACAAGTAAGGCCATCCGCCGAGCGAGAACCAAGAAAAAACCCCGGCCTGGAAGCCGGGGGTTTTTTGTCGATCCGATGCGAAGTCAAACAAGCCGATCCGGGGGGCTCGCTCACTCGGCCTTCGTGCAGGATTCGCCCTCGAGGGCGGGCTTCTTCTCGGTGATCACCGGGCACTTGGAGGCGAGCTCGGCGTTCAGCGCGGTGAAGTCCTTCCAGTCGTCCGGGAGGTTGTCCTCGTGGAAGATCGCCTCCACGGGGCACTCGGGCACGCACGCCTCGCAGTCGATGCACTCCTCGGGGTGGATGTACAGCATCTGATGCCCCTCGTAGAAGCAATCGACGGGGCAGACCACCACGCAGTCCGTGTACTTGCAATCGAAGCAGGGCTCCGCAACCACGTGAGCCATACCGAGTTCTCCTTGTTAGCACTGGACGAAGAGGGGGCGAGGGCCATCGCGATTCCGCCGGTCACGACTGAACGGCAAGAAGCGAACCCAGGCGGGCGGGTCACGCCGGACGGCGCGGGCCCCGGGCCATCGATTGCCGTCCATCTTATGAGCGTGTTATTTCGGGGTCAAGGGATCGGAACCCGGAGCCGGCCCCGGGTCAGGCACGCCTCGAATGGATTCCGGTCTCGCTCCCACATTCGACCCATCTCGTATCGGCATCGATCAGGTCGCCGAAATAGTCGGCCAGAATCTCACCCCAGTCGCCACCGCCCTCGACCTGAGGCGACCGGAAGAGTCGCTCGCCCCGCGCGGCGATCTGCCCGTTCGACGGGATCAACCCCTGCCCCAGCCCGCTCTCGGGATGCAGAAGATAGATCGCCTGGTCGCTCGGGCCCATCCCCAGCCTGGTGATCAGGTCGAGCGACGGTTCCACGCCCTCGACCTCGCGAGCATCGCCCACGATCGCATGGCAATATCGCCCGGTCGCCGGATTCAGGACAGTGGCGAGATCGCCCAGGACCAGCCCCGTGGCTCGGAATCGCTTTCGGGTGCCCAGGGTCAGGTAGGGCGTCACTGTCGGGTCGATGAACCGCCCGGGATCGGATTCACGCTTCGTCCGGTCGAACAGGGAGGTGCCGCAGACCGACAGGCTGGAATCGTCGTCCACCTCCCCATCGTCCTCGGCAATCGCGCCCCGGACCCAGTTCGCGGTCGCGGTGCCCGACCGAAAGGCCCTTCGCCGAAGATAGCCGAGATCAAACGAGTCGAACGGCTCGTTGGCGTGATTCTCTTGGGGCAAGTCGTCGAGCAAGCCCCAGGCGAAAAAGAACGACGCGGCCTCGGGCATGCCCGCCAGACGGATCACGTGGGACTCGCGAGGGCCCGGCAGGACCTCATACCGCCAGAATCGATCGCGCAGGTTAGCCTCGGTCATGAGAGCACCCCTTGTGATCCTCGGCCTCGCGAGCCTCGCTCCCGGGGTCGGTCTCGGCGAAGCCCATTCCCGCCTGATCGCGAGTGATCGAGCCTGCCCTCGCCGTCCCGCTCAACAGACATCCCCCCTCACCCTGGATGGAGGCCTCCGAGGAGGCTTCCAAAGAGGGGTCGAACTTCGGTATGGACGGATGGGCGTTCAAGATGCGGCTCGGAAACGGTCCCGTCTCCACAACCGATGGAGGCGTTGCCCCATCGCGTGAGTCGGTCTCTTTCTGTAGTAAGTACACCGTTTAACGAGCGGGAACAGGCCTCGTGACACACGTCGTTGCCGGGATGCAACGGCTTTGGCCCCTCGATCCGTCCCGTTGTCGTTATCAATCGTGCGCCGCGGTCGAATCCGGAAGAGCGTTTCCGGCTTCGCCCCACCGGTATGAACCCGGCCTCTAAGCCAGTGCATGGCCTCAATATTGGGATGTCATTCGCGGAGCTTAGCGGCGGACTCCGTTCACGATCACCGCGCCCGCGGGCACGACGGCCCCGTCGGGGAGAGTGGTATCGACCACGATGGCTCCGTCCCCAATCACCACGCCCGAGCCGAGTTGCGACCGCTCGACCACCGAGCGAGAGCCGACGGTCACGCCGTCTCCCACGGTGGAACCGCGCCCGCCGAGGATCACCGCACCCTGTCCTGCGCGGAAGCCGCGCCCGATGGTGAGCGACCCGCCCCGCTCGGCGTGGATCGTCACGCCCGTCCCGAGCCGACGGATCGATCGGAGGGTGATCGGCTGTCCCTCATCGCCGCGGATCGCGACCCGGCGCCCCACGCGGCTGGCAACCTGCTCGGCCTTCTGGAAGAAAACCACCTGGCCGGTGATCCGGGCGGGAAAGTCGGAGAAGGCAGCGCCGATGGTCTTGCCGCCGCTGGCGAGGAACCGGGGACGAATCCGTCGCCCGGTCGAGCCGGGGCTTGCCGGCTCTCGGCTCGTGCCGCGTACCTGAGAGAGGTTTCCGTTGAACACCTTGGGCGAGGGCGTGACGATCAGAGGGGATCCGGCCGCACCCGTATTGGACTGCCCCTGGTAGAGCGCGCTGTAACCTTCGGCCAGGGTGCTGTATCCGGTCAGGTCCTTCTGGAGGGTTTCGAGGTCGGAGGAGGTGACCTTGACGACCTTGCCGAGCGAGAGGTCCGACGCCTCGGCCTGGGTCGTCACGCTCGCCCCGGGCAGGACACGCAACCCCGAGGCGATGGTCACGCCCGAAACGACCGCCCCCGGCCCCACGACCGCGCCCGGCTCGATCGTCGCATTGACCACGCGGGCGTTGGCCCCGAGCGCCGTGGGACGCGCGGATCCGGCGAACGATCCCACCCGGCTCGGCCCCTCCACGCGTGCCCCGAATCCAATCACGGTCTGGTCGCCCACCTCCACCCCGTGATTCCCTGCCGAACGACCGGGGTTGGCCACAAGCTCCGAGTTATCGAGAAGGGCCGACATCCGGCCAACCTTGAGGAAACCGGAAGAAGCGTCCAGGCCCGCGAACGGCCCCACAAAGGTGCTGTCGGCGAACGAGATCCGCAAACCCTCCACGATCCTTGCGGACGGGTCGATGAACGTCGCGTCCGCGTTGGCCGCGGCGTAGGGGAGGACCGGGGTGTTGGGCCGGACCGGATGGTCGGCCCCGCCCTGCTGATGCAGAGGGCCGGCGCTCAACAGGAGCCTGGGCTCGCACTCCTCGGCCCCGGGAAGAAATCGCCTGGACTTGCTTGCCTTACGATCCATCGCGGGCACCCATCCTGATTGAGGGAGGCATCACCGACGATCCGCCAGGATGACCTGGAGCTGTTCAATGAGGGGGAAATCACCGTTGGCGAGATGCGAAGCGATTCAACCAGGGACATCGACCTCTGCCGTGGGAATCCATCAAGATTCCCCACCAACCTATCGACAGTCCCCCCCTTCGACCGATGTAACCGAGAGAAACGACGACAAATTCCATTCTCCACGGTGGCCAGTCCGGCGACCATCGCGGACCCTGGCGAACGTCCGACCCGAGGGACGCGATGAACGAATTCCTCCGAAGCCCCCGCCGAACTCATCTCGCCTGGATCTGCGCGGTGCTCCTGATCGCGCCCGGATGTCGCCACGGTCGCTCGATGGGGGCGGACACCGGCGGTGGGCGGATCCGACAGTATCTGGCGCAGCGACCGCCTTATCGCGAGACCCCATCAAGACGTTTAACGCTAGGCAATTATGCTGCGTATAACTATGGGCCACTTGGTCGATCGAAGACCCAGCAGGCCGAGCCCGGTGCCCCGCTGTTCGGGCCCTGAGATCCCGCGAGCCCTCTCCCCGTCCAGCCCGAGAAGCGCGGGCCTTGTCCGCGAACCGCGAAAAGAATCTGAGATCGATCGCGGAGTTGACTCTTGATTATAGCGACCTCTAGTCACAAACTCAGGCAGATAAGCGAGTTTCACTCGACCGAACCCGGGAACGACGAGTAGATCCCGACTCGGCCTGAGAGATCACATTGCGGTCCCCTCTTCTGTCCCGCGTGGCCCCCAGTTGCATCTCTGACATAACACCTCTTGCTTAGGACCTCCGCCATGGAAGAGATCCTCGCCAGGCTCGCCGAACAGGTCGGGATTAGCCCCGAGGACGCGAAGAAAGGCCTGGGCGCCGTCCTCGCGTTCCTCAAGGGAAAGCTGCCGGAAGGGGTCTTCGGCCAGGTCGAGCAGGCCGTTCCCGACGCGCAGGGATTGGTCAATTCGTTCGAGGCGAACAAGGCTCCCGAGAGCGGCGGAGGCTTGCTCGGCACCGTGGCCGGGCTCGCGGGGAAGCTGCTCGGCGGAGGTGCGGGCGATGCCGGCAAGCTGGCGGGGATGCTCGGCCAGTCGGGGATGAACATGGGCCAGATCGCCGCCTTCCTGCCCAAGGTGCTGGAGATGCTCCAGGCCCACCTGCCCCCCGAGGTAATCGAGAAGATCAGGGCGTTGCTCGGCGGGATGCTGACCGCGGACCAATCCGCCAACAAGGCCTGAGCAAGGGCTTGCTCTCCGATCCATTGTGTGACAATGCCGTCCCTCAACCCTCTGGAAAAGCAAGGTTCAGCCATGAGCAGCGTGATCGCGGTCGAAGGCATCGGCGAAGTTTATGGCAAGAAGCTCAAGGATGTCGGAATCGGCGGCGTGAAGTCGCTCCTGGCCAGGGGGGCCACCCGCGCAGGACGCCAGAAGATCGAACAGGAGACCGGGATCAGCGGCGCGCTGATCCTCAGGTGGGTCAACCACGTGGACCTGTTCCGCATCAAGGGCGTGAAGACCCAGTACGCCGAGTTGCTCGAGGCCGCGGGCGTGGACTCCATCCCCGAGCTCTCCAAGCGCGTTCCCGCGAACCTGCACGCCAAGATGGTTGAAGTCAATGCGGCCAAGAAGCTCGTACGCAAGCTGCCCACCGCCGCACAATGCGCCAACTGGGTCGAGCAGGCCAAGGCCCTGCCCCGGGTCGTGACCCACTAATTTCCGCCCCCTCGTGTGCATACGCCCCCTTTTGATCGATAGACCGGAGCGATTGCTGTGAATCCGAAGAAGCTGCTCGTCGAGATGATCGGAACCTTCTTTCTTGTGCTCACCGTAGGGATGACCGCGTACGGCCACAAATATGATGAGCTCGTGATCGCCCCCCTGGCCATCGGCTGCTCGCTGATGATCATGGTTTATGCGGGAGGACATTACTCGGGCGGCCATTACAACCCGGCCGTGAGCCTGGCCGCCTTCATCCGCGGAAGGCTGAGCTCGGGCGAGCTGATCCCCTACTGGGTGGCCCAGTTCCTGGGCGCGGCCCTGGCGGCCGCCGTGGTCCTTTATCTGAAGGGGTCGGCACCGGAATCGGCGGCCGAGTCCCTGGTCAACAAGGACCTGGCCAAGACTGCCCTGGTCGAGTTCCTGTTCACCTTCGCGTTGGCCTACGTGGTCCTGAATGCGGCGACCGCGAAAGCCACGGCGGGCAACTCGTTCTATGGCCTGGCGATCGGGTTCACCGTGGTCGTCGGAGCGTTCGCGGTCGGCGGGGTGTCGGGCGGTGCGTTCAACCCGGCCGTGGCCATCGGCGGCACGATTATGAACATCTTCAAGTCCTCGTTCGTGTGGGTGCACATCCTCGCCGACCTGGTCGGCGGCCTGGTCGCCGGTCTTACCTTCAAGTTCCTGAATCCGGAAGACGTCTGAGCCCTTCCGTCGTCTTCACAAGATTCAACCCTCCCGGCCCGGAGCATCCCTCGTCCATCGAGGATCGCCTCGGGCCGGGCCGTTTCGTAATTTGGGATCCCGGCGCAGGCGATCCACCACCTCTCTTACCCGGTTCGCGTGAACGATGAGTGAGAGGAAGTCCCGACTCCACTTCCAGCCCGAACGACCGATTCCGGGCGATCTCCTGGACGAGATCCTGCGGGGGGCAACCTCGGGGCTTTCCGACCGCAACCTCCAGCCCTGGCGATTCTTGATCGTCCGGACGATGGGCGGCAGGGAGAGACTCCGCCGCTGCGCCTACGGCCATCCCGCGATCACCGACGCCCCCGCGGTGGTGATCGTCCTGGGATATCACAACCCGCATCGCTCGCACCTCGGGCCGATCCTCGAAGCTCAGGTCGAGCGCGGCGAGACAACCCTCGAAGAAGCCCGGGAATTCGGCGCAAGGACCGTGAGGGCCATGGACGCTCGCCAGGACCCGGCAGGCTGGGCGTCGCGATCGGCCATGATGGGCGCCTCGGCGTTGATCTCGGCGGCAAGGGCGCTTGGCGTCGGGAGCCTTTACCTGGACGATTGCGACCGTGTCCGGGTCGGGGACGAGTTCGGAATCCCGGCCGATCACACCGTGTGCGGCCTCGTGGCCCTGGGTTATGCGGCCAAGGGCCCCGCACCCGCGGTGAGGCTCGGCCTTGATGAGGTGGTCTACGAGGAGCACTTCGGTCAGCCGAGGTCGCGTCCCGACGAGTGAGAGACTGGAACCGGCTTCGGGGGTGCCGTAAACTCGGCGTCGTTGTCGCGATCGCGCGACGCTCGGACCTCTTGGGGAGCCCCTCGATGACGCAAGTTCCGCTCGCCGCCCGGCTTGGTTTCTGCGTGATGGCCCTGGCCTTCGTGTCAACGCCCGCCCAGTGCCAGGACGCCGTCCCCGCGACCGTCAAGCCCGACGCCAAGACGAACGAAGAGTGGTGGATGAAGCTCCACCAGTCGTTCCTCGACCGCGCGAAGAAGAAAGACGTGGACCTGCTCTTCCTGGGCGACTCGATCACCCAGGGCTGGGGCGAGAACGCCACCTGGAAGCGTTACTACGGCCCTCGCCAGACTGCGAACTTCGGCATCAGCGGAGACCGCACCCAGCACGTCCTCTGGCGGATCGAGAACGGCGAGATCGAGGGCATCAACCCCCGCGTGGCCGTGCTCATGATCGGCACGAATAACATCGGTTCGGACTCGCCCGCCGAGATCGCCGAGGGGGTCAAGGCGATCGTCGCCAGGCTCCGCGAGAAGCTCCCCACCACCAAGGTGCTCGTCCTGGGCGTTTTCCCCCGCGCCCAGGATCGCTCGAATGACTTCGTGAAGAAGTCCGAGGAGGCCAGTCCCTCGGACAAGCCCGGCCAGATCAACGAGATCATCGGCAAGCTCGACGACGGCAAGACGGTCCGCTATCTGGACATCTCGAAGAGCTTCCTCAACGAGCAGGGCAATATCCCGAAGGACCTCATGCCCGACTACCTCCACCTCAGCGACGCGGGCTATCGCGTGTGGGCCGAGGCGATCGAGCCCACGCTGTGGGATCTCATGCAGTAAGGCACAGGCAAGCGGTCGGCGACCCGATCAGGGCGGGCCCTCGGTCGGGTCGGGCCCCGTTTGCTGGAACACATCCCTGGGCAGTTCCTCGCGAGGGGGGAGGCCGCGAAGGGCCGGGGCGACGAGTTTGAGCCCGTCGTCGTAGCCAAACTGGAGCTGATTGCGGGGGTGGAACTTGCCCCCGTCGTCCTTCCGATCGTAGCCCACGACGTAGATCGTCAGGCCCGTCGGATCTGTCTTGAAGCGCAGGGGTTCCCCCGTGAAAGGGTCCTTCAGGCGGCTGGTCTCGGGGTTGCGCCGGAGGAACGAGGGATCGGTCGGCAGGCCACGCCCGGCGCGTCGTTCCCGCTCGGCCGCGACCATCGCGATGGCGTTCGTCAGTTGTCCCTGGAATCTCAGATGAGCCTGGCCCAGAGCCGACATCGCGGGGATGAACAGGTGCTTGAGGGTTTCGGTTGCGCGGGCGATCGGGTTCGGGTTTCCCCTCGCGAGGATTTCCCACTGGACCCAGGCATCAATCTGATCCCCATCGGGCCTTTTGGCGATAGCGACCGCCTCGTTCATGGCTTCCAGCATCAGGGCATGGTTGTACTTCAGATAATCGGGGATCATCGGGATGGCGGAGGCCACGCCCAGGTCCGAACCGGCGAGCGTGGCGAGAGTGGCCTCCCCCGAGCGTAGCATGTTGAAATGATCGTTCATGAGGGCCCGCTCGCCTCGGACCGCCGTGAGCAGGAAGGGATGGCTCCACTCCTGGACGAGCAGCGACTGGATCTTTGCCAGCGAGTCCTCGGGGACCTCGCCCAGCGCCAGGATCCGTTGCAGAGTGCTGATGGCCTCGCCGACGATGGCCACCCTCACGACCTGGGAAATCCAGAAGGGCTCGTCCGCGAGGGCGCGGCCGCACTGGATCATGGCGCGGCAGGAGTCGATCGCCCCCGACAGGTCGCCATCCTGGGCCCGCAGGAGGGCGTCGGCCTTGAGGAGCCGGGCCACGCTCCGGGAGTTCAGGGCGTGCGGGAGGAGGGTCGCGCTCACGTTCTTCTCGATCTTCAGCTCGTATCGCCCATAGTTCATGTCGGCAAGCCTGCGGGCGTGGGCCAGGGCCGCGGGCACCCGGCCGAGTTCGTCCCGGAGCTCTTCCGTCAGCCAGAAGTCCAGGCGTTCGCCCGGCGGGAGGCTTTCAATTCGGGCAAGGACATCCTTCCCGCCATGCGGGACCGGCCCCCACCGAACCGTCGCCTGCGGGACCGACGGCCACGGGCCGGGGAGGTTCCGCAGCGCGGCCAGGACCTCCAGCGCCGAGTTCTTCTCGTCGGGCATGGTCGGTCGCGCCGCGAGAAGTTCCTCCATCCGCCACCCGGGATCGAGGCGATCGGCCGTCTCCTCCGCCTTGCGGAGCCGGGAACTCGCCAGGACGCCAAAGAGCCACCAGAGGGCCAGGAACCCCAGGAAAGAGACGACGGCCACCCCGATCAGGAACGTGCGCCGGACCGTGGAGACCGTCCTGGGGGGAGCTTTGGGCGAGGTCATGAGGGCGAATCTCGTGACGGAGGACGGTGAAGTCTCGTCGTGAGTCTCGCCTCCGACAATCGTAAAATCAAGGGGCCGGTTCGCCGACCGTCCAGGGTCCCGGGGTCACGGGTTTGCCCCTTCCCGCTTCCAGACGTTGCAGGAACTCGCTCCGGGGGATCTCGCTCGCCCCCATGCTCAGAAGGTGGGAGGTCGTGACCTGGCAATCGATCATCCCGATGCCGCGCCGGCTACATTCCTCGGCCAGGGCCACCAGCGCCACCTTCGAGGCGTCGGGACGGTGCGCGAACATGGACTCGCCGAAGAAGGCGCCGTCGAGGCAGACACCGTAAAGGCCGCCCACGAGGTCCTCGCCCGACCAGCTCTCGATCGAGTGGGCGTGTCCAAGCTTGTGCAGGGCGAAGTAAGCCCGCTCGATGTCTGTGCTGATCCAGGTGCCGTCCTCGTGCTTCCGCTTCGTGGCGGCGCACGCGTGAATCACCCGATCGAAGGCCGTGTCGAAGCGGACCTCGAAGGTTCGCTTGCGGATCGTGGCCCTTAGGCTTCGCGAGACCTTGATCCCCTTCGGTTCCAGGATGAGCCGGGGGTCGGGGCACCACCACAGCGGCATCTCCCCGGGCTCGTACCAGGGGAAGATGCCATTGCGATAGGCTTCGAGCAGGCGAGGCACCGACAGGTCGCCGCCCACCGCGAGCAGGCCGTCGGGCTCGGCATGATCGGGGGGCGGGAACAGGGGCCGTCTGTCGAGTCGGTAGATGGGCATGAGCCTCCTGATCCACGAACGGAGGGGCGAGAGCCAGGTCCACGCGAGGAGCCGACCGCCGCCCCGACGGGCCACGGGCTCAGACCAGCGCCACGGCCAGGTGGCCGAAGTTCTCCCGGTATCGTTCCAGGAACTCCTCGCGGGTGAAGTGGTGCTGCTGCGGGCCGAGATGCTCGACCGCATAAACGGCGGCCACGGCGCCCAGTCGGCCGCACTCGGTCCACGGCAGGCCCAAGGCGATGCCCGCCACCAGGCCCGATCGGAACGAGTCGCCGGCCCCGGTCGGGTTCACCACCTTGTGCGGTTTGGCCGGGGGGACCTTGATCTCCACCCCGTCGACGAAGATCGACGAGCCCTCGGCCCCGTGAGTGACCACGCACACGGGCACCGCGCGTCGCAGGTCGTCCTCGGTCACGCCGAGCTTGCCGGCCATCATGCCGTACTCGTAGTCGTTGCCGGTCAGGATCTCGGCCCCGTCGAATCCGTCCTTCAGGTCCTCGGGCGAGAGCCGGGGGGCCTGCATCGAGGGGTCGTAGAGGTAGCGAAGGCTCAGCTCCTTACATTCGCGCACGTAGGCGGCCATGGCCTCGGGGGCGTTCGGCGAGATGATCACGAGGTCGTCGCGCGTGAGACCCAGGCCGCCCAGGCTCAGGGTGTGGGCCTCGGTCATCGCGCCCGGGTAGAACGCGGTGATCTGGTTGCTGACCTGGTCGGTGTTGATGAAGCATGACGAGGTGAACTCGCCGGGGATGACCAGTACGCCCTCGGCGTTCACGCCGTGAAACTCCAGGTGGGCGCGGTAGTCGCTGAAGTCCTCGCCCACGGCGGCGACCATCTCGGGCTTCGTCCCCAGCAGCGCAAGCGTATAGGCGATGTTGGCGGCGGTACCCCCGTACTGCTTCTTCAGCGAGTCCACCAGGAACGACACGCTCAGCACGTCGGCCTTGTCGGCCACCACGTGCTCGCGGAACTGGCCGGGGAAGGACATGAGATAGTCGTAGGCTACCGATCCGGTCACGACGATGCGCATCAGCTTGCTGGCTCCGGGACGAAGGAGACTCGGGCGGGACGGGAGGCCGACCACGCTCGGGGGCCCACCGTCGAAGAGAACTACGATACAGGATCAGAACCCCTGCGCCGACGTTCCCGCAACCCGATGTTCCGTCGAGAAACTTACCAGCCCGCACAAGGGGCCGATCATCAGGGCTGGGCCTCGGCGATCATGGCCAGGGTTTGCGCGATCCGCTTGCGGCACACGTCTCGGCCCAGGATGACCAGGCAGTCGTACAGGCCGGGCCCCACGCCCTGCCCCGTCACGGCCACGCGGACCGGGTTCACGACGTCACCCATCTTGATTCCCGAGGACTCGCCAAAGTCGTGGAACGCTTTTTCGAGGGTGGCGAGATCGTACGGGTCGACGCTCGCCAGGATCTCGTCGACCTGTTTGAGCATGCCCGGCACGAAGTCCTTGCGGAGACGCTTCTTCACGGCGTCGGGGTCGTAGGTCAGCTCGTCGGTAAAGAAGTACTTGCCAAGCCGGACGATCTCGGAGAAGAGCTTGAGGCGGTCGCCGAAGGCGATCACCACGGACTCGATCCTCGCGCGTTCGTCGTCGGTCACGGGCTGCTGCAGAAGCCCTTCCTTCTCCAGGAATGGGATCGCGCCTGCGACCTTGGCCTCGAGGGTCAGGGTCTTCATCCATTCGCCCTGGAGCCAGAAGAGCTTGTCGGGGTCGTGGCTCGCGGGGGAGCTATTCACGCGGTCGAGGGTGAACTTCTCGATCAGCTCGGCGCGGGTGAAGATCTCGCTGCTGGCGTCGTAGCTCCAGCCCAGGCGCGAGAGGTAGTTCATCATGGCCTCGGGCAGGTAGCCCAGGGCCATGTAGTCCTGCAGGCCCACCGCGCCGTCGCGCTTGGAGAGCTTCTTCTTCGACCCCGTGGCCGCCACATACGGGACGTGGGCGAATTGCGGCAAGGGGTAGCCCAGGGCCTCGAACATGAGGAGCTGGGGAAAGGTGTTGGCCAGGTGTTCCTCGGCGCGGACCACGTGGGTGATCTCCATGTCCGCGTCATCGACCACAGTGGCGAAGTTGTAAAGCGGGGAGCCGTCGGGCCTCACGATCACGAAGTCGCCCACCTCGTCGGTCTTCTGCTCGACGGGCCCCTTGATCAGATCCTGGACGACCAGCGTCTTGCCCAGAGGCACGCGGAACCGAAGCGCGTAGGGTCGGCCCTGCGCGTCGTACTCGGCGATCTGCTCGGGGGTAGGCGGGGTGCCGCGGTAGCGGTACGCGATCTTGGCCTGCTCGGCGGCGAGCTTCTCGGCCACGCGATCGCTCTCCGTCGAGTAATCGCGATACACGTGCCCGGCGGCGACCAGCTTCTCGGCGGCCGCGGTGTAGCGATCCCGCCTCTGCGACTGGAAGTAGGGGGCGTGCGGGCCTTGCTTCTCCGGCCCCTCGTCCCAGTCCATGCCCATCCAGCGGAAGCCGTCGAGGATCAGCCTCACGGCGTCTTCCACGTGACGCTGCTGGTCGGTGTCGTCGATCCTCAGCAGGAACTGGCCTCCGTGGTGCCGGGCCAGGAGCCAGTTGAACAGCGCCGTGCGTACTCCGCCGATGTGCAGGAAGCCGGTCGGGCTGGGGGCGAATCGTGTGCGAACGGTCATGAGTAGTCTGTTCGGATCGTGAGAGGAGGAGGGAGATCGATGGAGGGACGACACGTGCCGATCAGGGCGTGCGGCTTGCGGTCTCGACCTCGGCCAGATAAGCGAGCGTGCGGTCGAGCTGGGTCTTGAGGTGACGCACGCGGAGGAGGCTGCGGATCCGGCAGAGGAGCTCGACCTTGTTCACCGGCTTGGTCAAGAAGTCGTCGGTGCCGGCCTGCACGCCGCGTTCGAAGTCGCTGGCCTCGTTCAGCGCCGTGACCATGAGGATGAGCGTGTCACGCCGGTCCGGGTTCGCCCGTATCTTGCGGCAGACCTCGAACCCCGAGAGCTTGGGCATCATCACGTCGAGCAGGATCAGGTCGGGCTTGTAACGCTCGACGGCCTGGAGCGTATCCTCGCCGTCGTGAGCCGTCTGGATCTCGCACTCCACCTCGGCGAGGTAAGCCTCCAGGAGCTCCACGTTCTGCAGGTTGTCGTCGGCGATCAGGATCGTCGGGACGGTCTTGACCTTGTCCATGCGGGATTCTCCGGGCCTTGAGGAATCCGCATTGTAGCGGGAACCCGCACAACTCGGAATCGGAGGTCCCACACATTTGTTGACACGCAATCACCCATGCATCATAATCCGGGAGCTTTCGCCACGCGACTTGCCCGGTCGAGAGTGTGATGTACAATTTATGATGGATCGGCCCACCGCTGGGGCGTCACGCCCCTGAACTGGCCACCGGCTCGACCCGTGTTCCGTGCCTCATCGAGGAGGATCGGCCGTGCCCTTGCAAGAAATCGATCGCCAGCTCATCGACAGGTGCCTCAAGCACGAGCCGGGCGCGTGGAACGACTTTGTCGATCGGTACCTGGGCCTGATCTATCACGTGATCCACCACGTGTCGAACGCGCGAAGCCTGGTCATGTCCCCCGACGATGTGGAGGACCTGGCGGCCGAGATCTTCCTGGGGATTGTTGACGACAACTACCGGGTCCTCCGCCAGTTCAAGGGTGAAAGCTCGCTGCCAACCTATCTGACGGTCGTCGCCCGCAGGATCGGCGTTCGCGAGGTCGTGAAGCGTCATCGCGAGGCCGAGCTCGGCCACGTGACGGTGTCACGTTCGGCCGTGGGGGAAGATCATGGCGAGGAGTCCGAGCCCATCGCCTCGGCGGAGGAGGTCGATCGGATGCTCAAGGAGCTTACCGAGCGCGAGGCCGAGGTCATCCGGCTCTATCACCTGCAGTACCTGAACTACCGTCAGATCGGCAAGCAGCTGGCCATCCCCGAGAACTCGGTGGGGCCGATCCTGGCCCGGGCCCGCAAGAGGCTCCGAAGGCTCGCCGAGCACCGTCACCCCGGCTGATTCGGCCTCAACCGCCTGAGGGAAAGCCTCCGCTGCCCCTGGCCACGCGGGTCGGGGCCGAGTTGGCGGCGCGGGGCGCGGGCGTGCCGACCACGGCGTTCGGCCCTTCGCCCGAGGCGGCGCCCAGGTCGGGCTCCAGCGGCATGGGGTCGTTCTTCTTGAAGTAGGCGTCGTCCGTGCCCATCGGGGCGGGCTCGCGGAGCTCGATCCCATTGCCCGCAGGCGGAGCGGGCAGGCTCTGGCGGGTGCGGGGCTGGCCCTGGGGCTCCTGGCGGCCGGGCCGGTCCTCGCCGTCCATCCTCACGATCTCGCTGCCCTCGATTGTCGGGACCTCGAAGAGCGCCTGGCGGCGGTCGTCGTCGATCGGCTGGTTGACCTTGAGGTCGTTCAAGACGAGTTCCATCTCGATCGGCTTGCCGCCGGGTTGCGAGCTGGCGAGCCGGAGCTTGATCTTCTCGGGGAGCTTCACCGATCGGCTGGGTTCCCCGGGCAGGGGCAGGGACGTCACGCCGATCGGGCTTGCGATGGCCACGGGTGTGGTTAGCCCGGGGGTGAAGAACTGGTGCTGGAGGATCTGTCCGCGTGTGTCGAGGACGGTCTTTTTCATGATCGTCTCGCCGCGAAGCGTGATCCGCTGGTGGGTCCAGATCTCGGTGCCGGGCTGCGAGCCCTGCGTTTTCTTGATCTGCCGAACTTCGTCCTCGGGGATGGAGCGCAGGCCCGCCAGGCA
>JANOBY010000200.1:0-7249 GCA_031411935.1 Planctomycetales bacterium
CTCCAACACAAGAGCCAGACGGACTCCACATGAGGCAAGAAAGCAAAAAACCGCTTCACAGCAGTGGCAGGGACGCCCGCCCTACTGGAAGGACCGCTACGTTCGAGCGTGTACGTATGGTGAATTCCGGGACTCTCCGTCGAAGCCCCGAACGAGGGCCGATGGGAGAACTCTCCGTGGCAAGGCGCTGTTACTGGTTCCAGGGCCGCGACGCCTCGTACGGACGATCGAAGAGGGTCAAGACCACGATAGTATCGGGGGGGCACCACCCCAGATCTTTGAAAATTTAGAGCATCAGGACGGGCACGGCCCGTCAACCAGAGGGAAGCGAGTCGCTGCGAAAATGTGATTTTGCATAACGAACCCAATTCCGCCGCCCGGACCGCGAAGTCGGGTTTTGCGGATCTAGTTCTTGGGAAAGGACTTGGGATTCTCTGAGGGGCGTTGCGAGGGGGCTTTTCCTCGTCGGAATACGGGAAAACGAAGCCAAAACGAACCCAAAACGAAGCCAATTTGGGGCCTCTGGACGCAGAACGAACCCAATCGAAGCGGGTCGCCACGGCGTCGATCCCTCTGGTTTCGTCAGGCGGCCGAGAGGCTGCGGGCCTTCCATCGGAGGACGAATTTGCGGTAGTCCTCGGGGGTGTCGATCCCCACGCTCCGCTCGTGCACGATCCCCACGGCGATGGGCTGGCCGAGTTCGAGCACCCGCAACTGTTCGAGCTTCTCCGACAGCTCCAGGGGCGAGGGGGGGAGCGTGGCGAGCTTGAGCACGAAGTCGCGGCGATAGGCATACAGGCCCAGATGGAGCAGGCCGAGGGGCCCGTTGGCGGGGAGGCCGTCGCGGTGGGCGGGGATCGGGCTTCGGGAGAAGTAGAGGGCCCGGCCCGAGGACGAGAGGACGACCTTCACGCACGACGGGTCGAGATAGACCGCCGGGTCATATACGGGGGTGGCGAGCGTGGCCATGGGGGCGCTGGGGTCGGCGTCGAGGATCTCGATCACGCGGTCGAGCGACTCGGGCGCGATCTCGGGCTCGTCCCCCTGGAGGTTGACGATCATGCGGGCGTTGGGGATCGCCGCGGCGACCTCGGCCACGCGGTCGGTGCCGCTGGGGTGGTCGTCGCGCGTCATGACGGCCTCGCCGCCGTGCCTGGCCACGATGTCGAAGATCCGCGGGTCGTCGGTCGCCACCAGGATGCGGTCGATCCGCGACGACTTCCTCGCGGCCTCGACCACGTGCACGATCAGGGGAACGCCGGTCTCGTCCAGGAGAGGCTTGCCGGGCAAGCGGGTGGAGGCAAACCGCGCGGGGATCACGGCGACCACGGGGCCCTGGGCTTGTGCTGACACGGAGCAACCCTCCCTGGTTGAGAAATCGGGACATTTCGCGCAGAGACGGGGAGGGGACGCGGAGGACGCCGGGATCAACGTTCTGATCCTCTCCTCCGCGTCCCCTCCCCGTCTCTGCGTGAAGCGCCTGTTCTTCCATATCGGGTCAACGCGGTCAACGGCAATCGCGGCCTCACTTTGAAGAAAGGAACACGGGTTTGTAAGGCTTTGTATCTCCTGCCACAGATGGGAGTTCGCGTTTTGCGCTTCGTGCCGATCGTTGCGGATCGGGCCCGAAACGAGCTTCCATTTTGCCGTTTTCGCCCGATCCCACGACGCCGAGGCGCCGATACTTGCCACATCGCCCGATCAGCTCTCCGGACTCCACGGAGAAGACCTGGTCAAGGACCTCGGTTGCCGCGTGATGCCCATCGTGTGAGCGGCCAAGGTTTCTGAAGTGCGACCCCGAGAGGGTGGTTCACCACCGCCCTTGGGATTGCGGCCTGGAGGGTCGCGATCCTTCGTCGATCGGTCCGGCATGGCCGGGCTGGTCCCCGCAGGACGCAGTCAGTCGAAGTTTCGCCTCAGACGGCCAAGGGGGCCGGGACGGCGGACCGGATGGGTCCGCGTGCTCTTCCCGGTTCTCGAAAGCCGCGACGGGGTGTGACTCCTCCGCGTCCGGGGTCCACCGCTGGATCGCCCCGGATTTCCTACTCGCTTGCGCTCCGATCTCGGGGCCGCCTGGGGCGGCTCGAGGTCCGTACCTTCCGAGACGAGAGACGCTTGCCCGGGCGTCCTCCGATCGAGGGTGCGCCAAGGAAGGGGGGTGTTCCTCTACGAATTGCGGGGCGGCCCACGCCGAGAGATTTCGGCGGCCGTCTGGGGAGCCTGAAACGATGAGCTTGATCCGAGCCCCGCGACGACATCACGGCCGAGGTGGATGCCGACCCAGGCTCGAAACCCTTGAAGTCCGCACCTTGCTCTCAGGCCTGGACGCGGTCGAGCCCAAGATCCTGGCCTCCGCCACCCGCGACCTTTACGACGTGGACGGCACGGGCTACTCCGCCGCCATGATTGACACCGGCGTCGATTATACCCACCCCGCCCTCGGCGGAGACGGCTACGGGCCCGGCCACAAGGTGATCGACGGCTGGGACTTCTCCAAGGGCAAGCCCGACCCCTATCCCGTCCATTCCCACGGGACGCTGACCGCCGGGTTGGTCGCCTCGAACGCCCCAGGGCACCTGGGAGTGGCCCCGGGCGCGAACATCGTGGCCCTGAGGGTGATCGGCGACGACGGGTCGGGCAGCTATACCCGCGTGCTCGACGCGCTCCAGTACGTGATCGACAACGCCGAGCGCGACAAGATCTCGGTCGTGAACATCTCCCTGTCCGACGGCGGGAACTACTCCTACGACTTCTTCAGCCGCGACAACTCGATCGGCCAGAAGATCGCCCGGATGATCAACAAGCTCGCCGAGATGCGGATCCCGGTCGTGTCGGCCTCGGGCAACAGTTTCGACGGCAGCCAGGGGATGGGCTTCACGGCGATCCTGCCGCAGACCATCAGCGTGACCGCGACCGACAAGGACGACAACTTCCTGTCGAACGCCCAGAGGCTCGGCGCCGGGACCGGGTTCGCCGCCGCGACCGACCTGGCGGCGCCCGGCAAGGACATCGAGGCCCCCACCGGCAGCAACGGCTACACGACCGTCGAGGGCACGAGCTTCGCCGCCCCGATGGTCACCGGCGGGATCATCCTGCTCCAGCAGATCTACCAGCAGCGTTACGGCATGTTGCCGAAGGTCAGCGACGTGGACGCCTGGCTCAAGGGCGGGGCCACCACGCTGCACGACCCGGTCACGGGGATCGACATCGGGCGGCTGGACATCGCCAAGAGTGCCTCGCTGATCCCCGACCCCACGCCCCCTCCGGCCCCGGTTCCCCAGACCCAGGTCTTCGTGGACGGGGTGCTTCAGACGACGGTGCCCTCGACTTCGGACGCGAACCCCCTGGTCGACTTCGGGGCCGACGCCGGGTTCACCGCGAGCTTCGACCTGATCCAGTTCTGGCAGAACGGCGGCTCGACGGCCATCACGTCCGTGCCTGGAGGCGGCAACGTGAACAACCTCGGCGAGCACTTCAGGACCGTCGAGATCTGGAACGCGAAGCCCGTCGGGATCGAGACCGGAGAGACGCAGGACGCGACGCCCGCCCAGGGCACGGAGACCGACACGCTCCGCACCGCGGTCTCCCGGGTCTTCAGCCACAAGGCGTTCAAGGCCGCGAAGGGGATTCCCCGCCCATCCCGGTTTGCGAGGGCGGGCAGGCGACGATAAGATCGCGGTCCTGGAGGCCTGCGGATCGCGCATCTCGGCGTGGTCCGCAGGCCGTGAACCTTGACCTGCCGTCCTTCTTGAGGCTTCATCGTGCCGTCTCCCTACCAAACTGCCCTGGTCACCGGCGCGGGAAGCGGCATGGGCCGCTCGATCGCCGAGACCCTGATCCGTTCCGGGTTCCGCGTGGCCCTCGTGGGCCGCGACCGCGCCAAGCTCGAATCCGTGAAGGCGGGCCTGGGCGAGGCCGGGGCCGACGCGATCGTCGAGCCCGCCGACGTGGCCGATCGCGTGGCCATCGGCGGGATCGTGGACCGCACCCTGAAAGCCTTCGGCTCGATCGACGTCCTCGTCTGCAACGCCGGCACCAACGTCCGCAAGCGTAAGCTCGACGAACTCGACCCGGCCGACTGGGACACCATGATCGCCACGAACCTGACCGGGGCCTACAACCTCGTCCACTTCGCCCTGCCCTCGATGATCGAGCGCAAGAAGGGGCTGGTCATCCAGATCTGCTCGATCTCCGGAGTCAGGGCCAGCCTGCTCGGCGGCGTGGGCTACTCGGCCTCCAAGTTCGGCCAGGCGGCCCTGGGCATCGGGCTTGGCCGAGAGGTCCACGGCCTGGGCATCCGCTCCACGGTGATCTACCCCGGAGAGGTGAACACGCCCATCCTGGAGAACCGCCCGGTCAAGGTCTCCGACGAGCGAAAGGCCGCCATCCTCCAGCCCGAGGACGTGGCCGCCGCCGTGGAGTTCCTTGTCAACCTGCCCGAACGAGCCAACGTGCCCGAGATGGTCATCACGCCCACGGCCGATGACTTCTTCTGAGAGGCGCTGAGGGGGTCAGACGGCGTCGGGACGAGCCCCACGCGCTCGAAGGGAGCGCCGGGCGGGTCCTGACCCCTTCAGGAAAAGGGCGCGATCCGATAGACTAATCGCGATATCCCGACGCGATCTTGCCGGCGAGTGGTCCACCGCCTCGCAGCCCCGGGCAGGCGCTTCTGGCGAATCCAAGGAGTAGGAAGGTTCTCGCCATGGCGACCTCGATCCCCGATCCCTGCCCGTCGAAGGCCACGACGGGCGAGAAGCGTGTTTATTCCCTTCTCGCGGAACGACTTCCGGACCATTTTTGCTCCTGGTACGAGCCCCTGGTCGCGGGCCGCTATCCCGACTTCACGGTCGCAGCAGCGGATTTCGGCCTGCTCATGTTCGAAGTCAAGGGGTGGTACGCCAGCCAGATCCAGAAGGCCAGCGACCAGACGATCGAACTCAGGCGGTTCGCCGTGGGCGTGTCAAACCTTGAGGGGCACAAGCATCCGATTCGCCAGGTGCGCGAGTCGCTTTTCGGATTGATCGACGAGCTGGCCGCGCCCGAATTCGGAATCCTGAGGCAGTCGGAGGGGGAGCATCGTGGCCGACCCGCCTTCCCCTGCGGCCACGGAGTGATCCTGACCAACATCACGCGGCCCCAGCTCGAGTCGGCGGGCCTGGGACGTCTCTTCCCCGATCCGAGCGTGCTCTGCCGCGACGAGCTCGCGGCCCTCGAGCAGGCAACGCCGGGCGAGGTCGTGGGGCGGTTGAAGCGGTTCTTTCCCGCACCCTTCCCGTTCGCGACCTTGACAACGGATCAGATGAGGACCCTCAAGGGGGCGCTCTATCGCGAGGTGATCGTGAAGCGTCGCCCCGCGACTGCGAATTCGGTGGCTCCCCCTCGGGCACCAGAGCCGGGATCCGTCGTCTTTGACGTTTTGGACGACGAGCAGGAGAAGGCAGCCCGCTCGATGAGCGGCGGGCACCAGATTATCTTCGGCGTGGCGGGCTCAGGGAAATCGTCGCTACTCCTCGCGCGGGCCCGCACTCTGGCCGCCCGTAAGAGCGACTCTCGCATCCTCGTCCTCTGCTACAACAAGATCCTGGCGTCCCACCTGGAATCCCAGGTCTCTGGTGGATTGAACGCCGGGTCCATTGAGACGAGGACGTTTCACTCCTGGGCGGCTCGAAAGACCGGCCAGCGCAAGCTGGAGCGAGAATCCTTTGAAGATTACGAACAGCGGGTGATCCGCCTGATCCTTCAAGAAGCGTCCCGGTTCGGCGAATCGGAGAAATACGACGCGATCCTGATCGACGAGGCCCACGACTTCCACCCCAACTGGTTCCGGTGCGTGGTCGGATTCCTCAAGGGCGGAGATGACGGGGATCTGCTGATCGCCGTCGACGGGGCTCAGAGCTTGTATGGCCGGGATCGTCGTTTCACCTGGAGCTCGGTGGGCGTTCAGGCCCGAGGACGGTCGCGTCGTCTGAGCCGCAACTATCGCAACACCAAGCAGATCCTCGAATTCGCCTGGCAAGTTTCGCAGACAATGGAGGATGACACCGAGGAACTCGAGTGCAACGTCCGGGTCTTGCCGACGAAGGCCTCTCGCAAGGGGCCCCTGCCTCGTTGTCGGCCCTGCGTCACGATCGGCGAGGAGCACGCGGCGGTCCTGGAGACGGTCGCCGACCTCCTGGCTCGCGGACTCGCGGAGAAGGAGATCGCCATCCTCTACGCAAGGCGAGAAAGCGACCGGATCCAGAAGCTCTACCGTTTGCTGAGGACGTTGCACAAGGTCGGGTGGGTGTCGAACGAGGACGAGCCAGGCGGCGGCATTCGATCGTTCGGCGAGGACGGGATCAAACTCCTGACCATCCACTCGTCAAAGGGGCTTGAATTCCCCGCCGTGATCCTGACCGGCCTGGACCAGCTCCCCACGCGAGAGGGGCATGACGAGGTCCTCGAGAGTAATCTCCTCTACGTCGGGCTTACACGTGCGACCGATCACCTGATCGTGACCTGGGCCAGGCCAAGCGCCTTCACTGATCGAGTCCGGAGATCGAATCGGGTGGAGGTGGTCTCCAGGCGTGCGACCACTCCGTCCCCATGAGGGGCGTGGGATCCATCCGGTTGGCTGTGATCCGGGGTCGATCGATGTTTGGAACGAATCCCGTGCCCGCCCCGTCAATTCGAGGACGGCTCGGCCCAGGCTCCGCTGGGGGGCGGCGTTGTCGGCGGGGCAATTTGCGGGGGGGTTCGGTTCACCCCCACCGCGTGGCAGAGCTGAGCAATGACCACGTGCTTGGTCACGTTCAGGCCGAGGATGCCCCAGAGCATCCCGAGGCGGAAGAGCCAGAAATTCACGGCCACGCAAGCCACGATGGCCAGCATGCCCGTCAGGCTCAGTTGTGGTCGGGTGGGCTCCATCTTAAGATTATGGACACGAAACCCCCGGGCGGAAAGTCCCACTTTTTCGCGTCCCGGCGGCAGACGACGGTACCCACTGGCACGCGCCTCGCCGTGTGCTTAGGATAGGCGATCTCGAGGGGAGGCCGGATCCGGCTGTGGCCGCCCGGTCGTCGAGTTCCCGTCCCTCCGCCCCGACTCCGAACGATTTCGAGCAGCGAGACATCATGGCGACCACGATCGAACCGCGCCCGGAAGAGACGATCATCCGCCCGGAATGGATGACGGTGATCGATCCGGAACTCCAGAAGTCGCTCGAACAGGCCGTGATCACGACCACCTGGCAGAAGCTCATCGGGACGGG
>JANOBY010000201.1:0-2880 GCA_031411935.1 Planctomycetales bacterium
ACCGCACCGAAGATGGCTTCGAGCCGGTAGTAATCTTTCTGGCTGATCGCGTCGTACTTGTGGTCGTGACAACGGGCGCAGCCGACGGTCAGGCCCAGGAAGACGCTGGCCGTGGTGTCGGTCATGTCGTCGAGCATGAGCTGCCGGTTCAGGCCCGGCACCATGTTGTTGTCTTCAAAGGGATAGTTCCGGTTGAACCCGCTGGCGATGAAGGCCTCGGGGTCTTGCGGGTCGATCTCGTCGCCCGCGAGCTGCAACGCCACGAACCGGTCGTAGGGCATATCGTCGTTGAGAGCCTTGACCACCCAGTCGCGATACCGCCAGGCGTTGGGCCGTGTCTTGTCGCTCTTGAACCCGTCGCTCTCGCTGTAACGAGCCAGGTCGAGCCAGGGGCGGGCCATGCGTTCGCCGAACTCGGGGCTGGCGAGCAGGCGGTCCACAAGGCGATCATAGGCGTCGGGCCGGTCGTCGGCCAGGAAGGCGTCAACCTCCTCGGGCGAGGGGGGCAGGCCGGTCAGGTCGAACCGAAGGCGGCGGATGAGGCTCCGCTTGCTCGCCTCGGTCGTGGGGGCGAGCTGCACGCCCTCGAGATCCGCCAGGATGAAGTGATCGATCGGGTTGCGGGCCCAGTCCGGTCGCGAGGGCTTCGGCACCTCGGGACGTTTCGGCGTCTGATACGCCCAGTGGCTTTTTTGTTCCGGGGTCCACGTCGGTTCGGGCACATCGGCCCGGGCCCTGGCCAGGAGGACCGGGAGCACCATCACCACGCCAAGGACGAGTCGTCTCATCACGCTAGACCCTCGGATGCGCCACCGACCGGGCGAAATCTCCAGACCAATCCACCCTGATCATAATCTTCGGCCCGATCGCCGTCACGAAAAAAGCCGGCGACCGGGGAACCTCGGTTTGAGGTCCGTCCGGCCGCCGGCTTTGGCGTTCCTGGCGAGGCTTGCCTTACTGATACTGCTCGGAGGAGATGATCTCTCCGCCGGCGCGGGTCACCAGCTTGGCGAACACGCGGATGGGGATCGAGTCCTTCACGAACTTCACCGAGCCGTCGCCGAAGAGGAAGTTGGCGCCTCCGGGGTGGAAGGCGTAGGCCTCGGAGGTCCCCTCGGACCCGTAGTAGGGGTGCGGGAAGGTCACGCCGCCCACGTTCTCTCCGTTGGTGCCGTTGATCGCCACGGGGCCGGGGATCACCGAGCCGTCGGCCGAGGAGCCGTCGACCGAGAAGTCGCTGGCCGGGCGGGCCCAGCCCCCGGCGTTCACGCGGGAACCGGGCAATTCGCCGACCTGCTTGTTCCCGCGGCGGTACAGGTAGGGACGGCCCGCGCTTTCGGCGTAGAGGATCGTGTTGGAGAGGCCGTCGGTCACCTCGGCGATGCGGACCTTGTCGTTCTTCGAGAGGATGCCCTTGCCCACGCCGTCCACCAGCCCGGCGGTGAGCAGCCGCTCATCCACGCCGATCGTGGGGGAGTAGTCGGTCACGGCGTTGACCGTGGGGGTCCAGGGGGTGACCTCGGGGATGCCGTCGAGGCGCTCGGGGCGGGGGCTCGACGGGCAGACCAGCGTCCCCAGCCGGGTGGTCACGCTCGTGGAGTTCACCGGCTCGCCCCAGGTGAACGAGAAGTTGTAGGCGTTGTACAGGTTCCCCTGCTCCAGGTACTGCGTGAGAAGGGTCAGGCCGGCGATGCGGGGCAGGGGGGTCAGGCCCGGCGGGCGGGTGCTCACCGGCATCTGGCCCTGGGTGTCGTGGAAGTTGTGGATCGCGATGCCCAGCTGCTTCAGGTTGTTCACGCACTGGGCGCGGCGGGCGGCCTCGCGGGCGGCCTGCACGGCGGGCAGCAAGAGCGCGATCAGCACGCCGATGATCGAGATCACGACCAGCAGCTCGATCAGGGTGAATCCGCGACGGCGGAGATTACGACGGTTCATCGTTCTTGATCCTACATTCGAGACGTGGAGAGTCCTCGCCCCGGCCCACGACGACCGGAGCTTGAGTTCTTGCCTGATCCTTCGCGACGCCCGGGGGCGAGCCTTTACGCGGCCCGCCTCGCCCTCAGCGCCGGGCCTTCTTCTTCTCGATCTGCTTCGGCTCGACCAGGTTGGCGTCCGTCTTCACGGTCACCTTCCAGGGAGTCGATTCGGGACGCGCGTACTCCGGGGGGATCACGTTCGGCCCCGCGGCCACGTCGCCTTCCTTCTTCACGAGCTTGCGCCACTCCAGGGTCACGGCGTAGTCGCCGGCGGGCGCCCCGTCCCCCTCGGTGTAGGTGGTCAGGAGGTAGGAGCCGTCGGACTTCACCTGCGCGGTGGGCTTCAGGGGCTCGCCCGTGCGCTTGTCCCCCTTGGTCGCGTCGCCCGAGACCGGGTGGAAGACCAGGAAGGCCCCCTCGGTCGGCTCGTTGTTCAGGCGAACCTCCCCCTTGACCGGGTAGACCGGAAGCTGCCCGGGATCCCCCCCGCACGCCGGTACCGCCATCGCCAGCCCGACCGCCGCCAGCCTCGTCGCCCACCCGCGACGCGTCCATTTCCCTCGGTACATGATCGTCTCCCTCGCTCCTCGAAGAACCCTCACCACGGCCCGGACCGACCGCCGGACGTCCCGCATTCGCGGCCCCATCCGTGACTGTCACGACATGATAACAATCTGCATCGAATTAGTCAACTACAATTCCAATCGAAATGATCAAGATTCTTCGCCGACTTCGAGCCAGCGGAGATGGCGAAAACCGGGGCACACCCCTCTTATCGATTGCGGGCGCCGACAGATTGAGGGATTCTCGACCAAACTGGTCAGAATCCATCCGGTCAAGAAACCGAAGCCCCGCATGAATGGCTGTTTCCAGGCCCATTCTCGTACGGGTCGGCATGTTGACC
>JANOBY010000202.1:0-4684 GCA_031411935.1 Planctomycetales bacterium
CGGGTTCGTCGTCTTTCGGATCAGGAAGCACAGAAGTCAGTCCGTGGCGAATGGGGCCTCGGGATCGAGACCGAATCGGGGGTTGCGGCGGCGGTCAAAGCCAGTTTGCTCGGAGGATCGGAATCGTGGATCGAGGCGGGAAAGAGCATGGAATCGGTCGCGTTCTGGGTCAGTCAGACCCCGGGGCGAGCCGCTGCTCTGCTGACCCAGGAAGCCTCGGTCGCCGTTTGGAAGGCGAACGCGACCCCAGGCATTCGGGCCTGCTTCGCGGGCGAGCCGGGCGAGGTCTCTCGAGCAATCCACGCTCTTGGCGTGAACTTGCTGGTCATCGAGCCTGTGGGCAAGTCGATTCCCTGGGTCAAGCATCTTTGCTCCACCTTGCGAAGGGGCGGAATCCCGAAGCCTCCTCCGGGCCTGGTCGCACCTCCGCCTCCAAGGAGCGTCTCCGATGAGGATCGCCGAAGTGATCGGACGGGTCACGCTCTCGCGCATTCATCCGGCCCTGCGGAGCGCGCGCTTCGTGATCGCCTTGCCCATGTCGCGCTCGGCGCTGGTCGAAGGCTCGGAGGATCGCGGTGAAGACGTGGTCGTCCTGGACACGTTGGGGGCGTCGCCTGGCGTCCTGATTGGCCTGAGCGAAGGCCGCGAGGCCGCGAACCCCTACGGCAAGGCGAAGACCCCGATCGACGCTTATTGCGCCTGCCTGATTGATCACCTCGACCTCAAAAACGTCTGAAATCAACGTCACGAACAAGTCCCGACGACGAGAGGATTGCCATGATCAGCGAGTGGAAGTTACGCGAGGAGATGTGCGAGGTCGGCAGGCGGGTGTATGCCAAGGGGTTTGCCGCCGCCAACGACGGCAACATCAGCTTCCGGTTGAGCGAGGACCGCGTCCTCTGCACCCCGACGCGCGTGTCCAAGGGCTTCATGAAGCCCGACGACCTGTGCATCGTGGACATGGACGGGAAGCAGGTCTCCGGCCATCGGAAGCGGTCGAGCGAGATCCTCCTGCACCTCGCGATCATGAAGACGCGCCCTGACATCAAGTCGTGCGTGCACTGCCACCCGCCCCACGCCACGGCGTTCGCGGTCACGCACGAGCCGATCCCCAAGTGCACCATGCCCGAATTCGAGGTCTTCCTCGGCGAGGTCGCGATCTCGCCTTACGAGACTCCGGGCGGCCAGCCCTTCGCCGATACCGTGATCCCTTACGCCAAGGATACCGACACGATCATCCTGGCCAACCACGGGACGATCACCTTCGGCCCCGACCTGATGGACGCGTACTTCAAGACCGAGATCATCGACGCCTACTGCCGCATCCTGATCCTGGCCAAGCAGATTGGGCCGATCCAGTACTACAGCGACTCCAAGGCGGCCGAGCTGATCAAGCTCAAGCCGGGCATCAACGTGCGTGACGTGAGGCTCGAGAAGGGCCTTGAGAACTGCGACCTGTGCGGCAACAGTATGTTCCGCGAGGGCTACACTGAGTTCAAGCCCGAGCCTCGCGCCTTCATCCCGCCCAAGCTCCAGCAGGCCGCCGCCGAACTGCTCATGCCGCACACCAACGGCAAGCCGCAGTCCAACGGGGTGGACACCGAATCCCTCGTGCAGATGATCACCAACCAGGTCATGCAGGTCATGAACGGGGCGAAGGCGTAACGAGATCAAGAACTCGCCACCGATGCTCGTCACTGATGGGAGCTTGAATGAACGCCTCTCTCTCCGCCCCGATGACTCGCCGAACCTTCGCCCTGGTTGCGGTCCTGTCGCTGGGCTCGTGGGCCTCGGCCGACGAACCGAAGCCGATCCGCGTGGTCGTGTGGGATGAACGTCAGCCCAAGCAGAAGGAAGCGTACGACAACTTCCTGGGCAATGAGATCGCCGCCTACCTGAAGAAGCAGCCCGGCCTGGTGGTCACGTCGGTGGGGCTCGATGATCCGGAACAGGGGCTGTCGACGAAGGTCATCGATAATGCCGACGTCCTCATCTGGTGGGGGCACGTCCGCCACGGCGAGATCAAGCCCGAGACCGCGAAGAAGCTCGTCGCTCGGATCAAGGAAGGAAAGCTCTCACTCGTCGCTCTGCACTCGGCCCACTTCGCCATGCCCTTCAAGGAGGCGATGAACGAGCGTGCCCGGACGGACGTTCAGAACGTATTGGCGTCGCTGGGTGAAAAAGCACGAGCCCAGGCTCAGATTAAGGAAAAGCCAGGCCCCGCGGGTCTGACTCCGATCTCGGAGCCGCTCACACCTAACTTCCATAGCATCACCAGCGGCGGCGTCCTGATTGGCGAGTTGACCCTGCCCGGTTGTGCGTTCCCCAGCGTCCGCGACGACGCCCAGCCCAGCCACGTCAAGGTGCTCCTGCCCGAGCATCCTCTCGCCAAGGGCATCCCCACGACGTTCGACATCCCCAGGACCGAGATGTATTCGAGTCCCTTCCACGTCCCCAAGCCCGACCTCTCCATCTTCGAGGAGAAATGGGACAAGGGCGAGTCGTTCACCTCGGGCAGCTACTGGAAGCTCGGCAAGGGGGGCGTGATCTACTTCCGTCCCGGGCATGAGTCTTACCCGGTCTTCAAGCAGGCCGAGCCCTTGAAGTTCATCGACAACGCGGTGCGATTCCTGGCCAAGTGATCTTCCACGAGGGGCGGCCGAGATAGCAGCCCCCCTCGCCTTCCCGAACCATCGCGGAGCGGTTTCATGAAAGTCAGCATCATCGGCGGCGGAGGGCTGGTCGGCTCTTGTGCCGCCTATGCCTTGCAGTGCGGCGGGATCGTCAGTGGAATCGACCTGATCGACCTGAACGCCGACCTCTGCCGCGGCCAGGCGCTCGACCTCCTCCACGGGTCGTCGCTCGCCGCCGATCAGCGAATCCGGTCGGGGTCCTACGAGTTGATCCCCGAAAGCGACCTGGTTTGCATCACCGCAGGCCTGCGCCGCAAACCCGATGAGAGCCGGCTCGACCTCATCAACCGAAACGTCGAGCTGTTCCTGAACATCCTCGCGCAGGTCAAGGCGGCGGGTGTGAAGAAGGACGCCATCGTCCTCGTCGTTTCCAATCCGGTCGATGTCCTCACCTACCTGGCCACGGCCCAGCTCGGCCTGCCATCGTCGCAGGTTTTGAGCCTCGGCACGCAACTCGATTCCGCACGGTTTCGCGGCCTGATTGCGGCCTCTCTGAACCTTCCGCCCACACAGGTCACGGCCACGATCCTGGGCGAGCATGGCGACAGCATGGTGCCCATCTGGTCGGCGGCGCAGGCGGCTGGGCTGCCGCTCGAGAAGTTCCCGGGCTGGACCTCCGGGTCGGCGGAGGCCCTGTTCGCCAAGACTCGCGGCAGCGGCGCCGAGGTGATCAAGCTCAAGGGGGGCGCAGGGTTCGCGGTTGGACTCTCGATCGCCGAGGTCATCCATGCCGTGGCCCTGGATTCCAAGCGGATCCTGCCGGTCGGTTCGCTCGTGAACGGGGTTTACGGCATCCGCGACGTTTGCCTTTCGGTACCGACGGTGGTCGGACGCAAGGGGGCCGAAGCCCAGCTCGAGATCGAGTTGTGGCCGAAGGAAGTCTCCGCGCTTCAACACTCGGGACAGGTCCTTCGCGAGACGATCGATCTGGTCCTCAAGAAAAGCCCAGAGGCGGCCAGAAGCACACCGAAACCGGCTTCGGCGCCTTCGCCATCCATTGGCAACACCCCCAGGGTGACGATGGGGGCGGGCGGGCATGGTTCGGTGGGCTCGTCTCGTGTGACCATCTCCGGGCAATCCGGCGGGGGACGTCGTGCTTAAGTCGCTCGATCAGAAGCTCGCCGCGATCCATGCCGACCCCTTCGGTTGCAAGGATTTCATCCTGGCCGACGCCAAGGACGCCGACATGGCGTTCGGCATCGGGGCGCCGGGCCATTCGCCCGAGGCCCACTCCGGGGAGCTCAGGCTGCGGACCCTGGAGGAGTATCGCGACCAGATCCGCGCGATCACTCGCCAGGGGATCGTCGACATCATGCTCATGTCGGGCAGCACGAGCCACGCCCTCACGATCCGCGAACGCCTGTTCGAGCATTCCCACGTCACGCCGGCCGTCCGCGCGAACGATACCACCGATGTTCATATCGCCCGCGGATCCGTGTACGCCTCCGAGCCCGCCCTGCCGTTCCGGTCGCTGAGCCTCGACCATGCCATGTGCGGACACCTCGATTGCACGCCGGAAGAGCGGTCTCTGGGGGCCGACCTGGGGCTCTACAGCGTGACTTTCTCGAACAACCTCGCGCTCGACCGCGACACCCTCCTGCGGTTCCACGAGTTCCGTGAGGAGGCCGAGAGGAAGAAGTTTCGCTACTTCCTTGAAGTCTTCGACCCGAACATGAAGAACGCGATCGACCCCGCGATCCTTCCCCACTACCTCAACGACATGATCGCCCGGATGCTCGCGGGTGTGGGGCCCGCGGGCCGACCCGTCTTCCTGAAGATCGTCTACCATGGCCCGAAGGCGATGGAAGAGCTCGTCCGGTATGACCCTCACCTCGTGGTCGGGATCCTCGGAGGGTCGGCCGGGAGCACGCTCGACGCCTTCCAGATGCTTGCCGACGCTCAGAAGTATGGAGCGCGGGTCGCCCTCTATGGGCGGAAGATCAACAACGCCGAGAATCAGCTCGCGTTCGTCCAGTTCTTGAGGCTGATCG
>JANOBY010000203.1:0-10202 GCA_031411935.1 Planctomycetales bacterium
GACCTCGATCGCGTGGCCCGGTTCGTGGTGAAGGTCATGCCCGGCGACGCCGTGGTGGCCATCGGCTCCGATGTGAAGGTCATCGCCAACGTCTCGCCCCGCTTCGGCGCCACGACGACGCCACGGTCCGCGAGCGTCGAATGGACCGGCTCCGACGGCGTGAAGCACCGCCAGGCCATGACGACCGACGAGTCCGGATCGAGCCTGGGCCGAACCTTCCGCGCGACCCTGCCGCGCGTGTCCGAGACGATCCTCTATCGCGTGGTCGCCGAGTCGGCCGAGAGCCCGCGGCACACGCTCCGCGCGGTCGAACCGCCCGGCGTGATGTCGGTCTCCGCCCTCATCGAACCTCCGGCTTACACGAAATGGCCGTCGCTCACGGCCAGGAGCGGGCGAGTCGGTCGTCCCCCGATGACGGGCCGGAACGCCGCGAGGATCGAGGCGTTCGAGGGCTCGCGGATCACCGTCACGCTCACGCCCACCAGGCCGATCACGAAGGCCCAACTGGTCTGGCCGGCCAGGCTCGCCGAGTCCCCCCGGACGATCGAGATGAAATCCCCCGACGCGGGAAAGACCTGGGTGGGCGTGGGGCAGGCGGAATTCTCGGGCACCTATTCCTTCGTGCTGGAGGATGAAAACCGGATCGCCAATCGCCCCGAGGCCCCCCGCCGGGTGATCGTCCGGCCCGACGCGCCCCCCTCGGTCGGGCTCGGCGGATCGCCCGACCCGAAGGATGCGCAGGGCGACGATCTTCTGGTTGTCGATATCTCCGCGCGGGATGATGTGAGCGTGATGACTACCGAACTTCTTTATGAGATCACGCGAGGCGGGCCGAGCCCGTCGCTGCCCTCTCAGGGCAGGGTCGCGGCCGTCATGCAGGGGCTGGAAACCCGATCGGCGCGGGGCGAGGCCAGCCTCTCGCTCCGCGCGCTGGAAGTCCGGCCGGGCGACATGATCAGCTATCGCGTGCGGGTGACCGACAATCGCCCTGCCCCCAAAGGTCCCAACGTCACGATCTCGTCCCCCCGCGCCCTGCGGATCGTGGACAAGGCCGAGCCCCTGCTCGCTCGCGAGGGGTCGATCCAGCGGCAATCGTTGCAGGACGCGCTGAACGCCATCAAGAAGACCGTGACCGAGAACCGGCAGTCGGTCGAGACCCTGCGCTATGCGGCCGATTCCACGCAGAAGGGCAACGGCGAGTGGACCCCGGCGCGCCAGGGAGAACTCACGCACCGCGAGGCCGAGGCCCGCTCGGTCGTGGACAAGCTCCAGATCCTCTCTCGCGAGTTCGCCGATTCGGGGCAGTTCGCCGCCCTGGCTCGGCCGGCGAAACAGGTCGCCGACGTCGAGGCCGAGGCCAGCCGCGAGAAGCTGGACGAGGCCCGCCGCGCCTCCGAATCCGCCAAACGCCTGTCGGCCCTGCGGGCCGCGGACGACGGCCTGGTCGCCACCCAGAAGCGCCTGGACGAGCTGCAGGCCCGCTTCGACGAGCTGGCCCGCCTGGACGACGACCGCCGCAAGCTTCGCGAGCTGGCCGAGAAGCAGGACGAGCTCGCCCGCAAGGCCGACGAGCTGGGCGACAACCCCGCGCCCTCCGCCATCGAGCCGATCCAGCAGGAGCAGGACCGCCTGCGAGCCCAGCTCGACGAGATCGCCCGCCGCTCCCCCGAGCTCAAGGCCGAGGCCCTCGCCGCCCGCGTGAAGGACGCCGAGGCCCTGGCGCGGCAGAGCCGCGCCCTGGCCGAACGCCAGCGCGAGGAGGCCCGCAAGACCGGCGACCCCTCGCGCCGCGCCGAGACGCTGAAGGAGATAGCCGAGGCCCAGAAACAGCTCGAATCCGACGCCCGCCGGCTCGCCATGCAGGTCGATCGCTCGCTCCAGGAGAACGGCCGAGCGGCCCTGGACACCGGCTCGATCGCCCGCGCCGTGGACCCGATCGAACGCGGAGAGATCGAGCAGGGCCGGCAGCAACTGGACAACGCCGAGGGCTCGCTCCGGCGTCTCGCCCGCGACCTGGACGACGTGCGCGACGACCCGAAGGCCCTGGTCCGCCGCCTGGCCGCTCGCCAGGACATCCTGACCAACCAGGTCGCCGAGATCGTCCGCGAGGCCCGCGACCCCGAGCAGAAGAAGGCCCTGGCCGGGAAGCTCAGGCCGTTCGCCGACCGCGAGGACGCCCTCCGCAAGCTCGCCGCCGCGGTCCCCGTGCCCGAGGACCTCAGGGGCAAGGCCGACGAGGCGGTCCAGGCCCTCGACCGTGCCTCGAACGACCTGAAGACGAACGGACATGAACAGGTCCAGAACCATCAGAACGAGGCCCGCGACCGCCTCAGGCAGCTGGCCGACGCCCTGCCCGACCGCAACGCCTTCCGCCAGCAGGTGAACCAGGCCGCGAACGAGGCGAAGAACCGCATCCAACAGGTCGCGCAGGAGCTGGACAACCACCTCCGCGAGACCGCCCCCAGGCCCGGCCAGCAGGACTTCGACCCCGAGGCCGCGGCCCGCGAGCTCGCCCGCCGCGTGGCCCCCCTGGCCGATCGCCAGGCCGAGGCCGTGCGGTTCCTGGCCTCCGTCCCTCCCGAGCGAGACGCCCAGCCCCAGCACGATCGCGCCCTGCAACGCGCCCGGAAGCTGGCCGACACGCTCGACGCCCTCCGAGACGCCGCGCCCCCGGAATCCAGGCCCGCCGACGCCACGCCCAACGCCGACTGGCGCGTGCTCGCCGCGTTCGACGACGCGAAGGCCAATCCCCCGTTCGCGATCGACCGCCCGATCGACCTGAAGGCCCCGTTCAACGGCCGCAAGGGCACGCATCCCACCTGGAAGCCGGTGCAGGCCGGCCCCAACGGTCGCGTGGACCTGGGGACGCTTTACTCGCGCGAGAGCAACCAATCGGCCTTCGCCTACGCCGAGATCGAGAGCCCGGTCGCGGGCAAGGGACGCCTGCTCGTCGGCTCGGATGATTTCTTGACCATCTGGGTCGATGGAAAACGTGTGTATGACTACAACAATCCCAGGTCGTGGACCGCGGCCCAGGACCGAGTGGACGTGACCTTTTCGAAGGGCGTGAACCGCGTGCTCGTGCGGTGCGGCAACGGGTCGGACGAGTGGGCGTTCTCGGTCGCGGTCCTGCCGCCCCGCGGGCCCGAGCAGTCGCGCCCCCTGGAGCTTGTCCAGAAGCTGCGCGAGGCCCTGCCCGCCGAGAAGCTCGACGCCGCGTCGGCGGCCGATCGGCTCGTGCAGAAGCTCCAGGGGCAGCAGCCCGCCGACGACGTGGCGACCGAGCTCGCCCAGGACCTGAAGGCCGCCTCGGCCGAGGCCAACGCGCCGGCCTCGCCCGACGACCTGCGACGGGTCGCCACGGCGATCCGCAACCTCCAGGCCCCCGACGCGCAGGGCCAGCAGGCCGAGGCGATCCGCCAGGCCGAACGCGCCGCGGAGAAGACCGCGGAGAACGCTCCCGACGCCGCGCAGAGCCGCGAGCAGGCCGCGAAATCCGCCGACCTCCTCGCCCGCCGCCTGACCGACGCGCTCTCCCTTCCCGAACGCATCGCGGCCCTGACCCAGGCGCAGAAGGGGCTGAACGAGCCCGACGCCAGCCGCGACACGCGGGCCCAGGCCATGACCCAGCAGGCGATCGCCAGCGAGCTGGCCGCCCTCCCCACCGAGGACCCGGCGAAGACCCCGGCGGTGGCCTCCGCGAAGAAGGCCGCCGACCTGGCCGAGCTCCAGGCCCAGAGGCCCGACGCGGCCCCCTCGCCCGAGGCCCTGCACGCGGCGAGGGACGAGGCCGCGAAGGCGATCGACGCCCTCGCGCAGGCTCCCGCCCCGGCCCAGCCCGCGGCCCCTCCGCCTCCGGCGGGTTCCCTCCGCGAGCAGGCCCGGGCTCTCTCGGCTCGCCAGCGGGGACTGATCGAGAAGGCCCGCGCGATCAAGCCGCAGGCCGAAGATCCCGCGACGAAGGCCGCAGCCGAGGCGCAGCTCCAGGCGCTGGCCCGCGAGCAGCAGGAGATCGCCGAGGCCGCCCGCGCCCTGCCCGACCCCTTGCCCTCGGCCTCGCAACCCCGGCGCACCGCGGAGGAGCGTCGCGACTCGGCGAGAGCGGCCCAGGCGAAGGCGGGGCAGGCGATGAACGCCCGCCTGCCCGAACGCGCCGCCGAGAGGGCCGAGGAGGCGGCGAAGGCGCTCGACCAGCTGGCCGAGGCCCTGCCCGAGAAGGGGCAGGACGCCCTCGACCCGCGTGCCCCGGCCCCCGAGGATCCCGACCTGGCGCTCAACGCCGGTCACGCCCGGGAAGCCCAGGCGCTGGCCCGTCGCGAGCGATCCATCCGCGAGCGGCTGCAGGCCGTGCTCGGCGAGCGCGTGAAACCGCAGGAGACCCTTCGCGACGAGACCGCCGCCCTCGGCCGCAAGCTGGGCGACCTCCGCGAGGCCACCCGCGACGTGAGCCAGAAGGCCCAGGGCCCGGCCAATGGCGCGGCCGACCTGCTCCAGAATCAGGCCCCCAACACCATGAGCCAGGGGCTCCAGCAACTGGCCGCAGGCCAGGCCAACCCCGCCCGGGACACCCAGAGGCGGGCCGCCGAGATCCTGGAACGCGCCGCGCAGCAGGCCGAGGACGTGGCCAACGCGCTGAAGTCGGAGGTCCCCGCCGAGGCCATGGCCCAGGCCCAGGGACAGGGGCAAGGCCAGGCCCAGGGGCAGGGGCAAGCCGAAGGGGCCGAGGCCGCGGCCAACCTGGGCTCGGCTCGCGACGCCCAGCGGCAGGCGTCGCGGCAGCTCTCGCAGGCCCGCGAGGCCCCCAACGCCGCGAACGGGGCGGGCGAGGCCATGAGGCAGGCGGCCCGGGGCCTCCGCGCGGCGGCCTCGCAGGGGGCGTCGCAGCAGGCAGGCAAGCCCGGGTCCGAGCCCGGCAAGGCGACCGCCGAGTCCTCCGACCGCGACCCCAAAGAGGGCGAGGCCGGGCGAGACGACCCGCACCTCGCCGATCTCAAGGAGGCCATCAAGACCAAAACGGGGCGGAACTGGGGCGAGCTGCCCGGCCACCTCCGGTCCGAGATCCTCCAGATGTCCCAGGGCCAGTACCGCGACGATTACGCCCGGCTGATCGGCCTCTATTTCCGCGAGATCGCCGCCGGACGCGATGAGAAGAAAGACGCCAAACCATGAACGTGCGAGTACTCTTATCCCATCGGGCAGGAACGCCGGCCCCACGCTTTCTCTTGGCGGCCGCACTCCTCTTCGCGAGCCTTCCCGCGCGGGCCCAGGATGTCGGTGGCGAGGCCCCCGCGGCCGACCTTAAGGCCGACGCGGCCATGGTGCGCGGGCTGGAATGGCTGAAATCGAACCAGAAGCCCAGCGGGGCGTGGGAGTCGGGCAACTTCGGCGAGGCCACGTCGGTCACGTCGCTGGCCGTCATGGCGTTCCTCTCGGCCGGTCATGTGCCGGGCGAGCCGGGGCCGTATCGCGAGGCGATCGAGCGCGGGGTCCGCTACGTCCTGCGGCATCAGAAGCCCAACGGCCTGCTCGTGTCGAACACCAGCCACGGCCCCATGTACTGCCACGGGATCAGCACGCTCATGATCGCCGAGGTCGTGGGCATGGCCCCCGACGACGCCCTCGCCGCCGAGGTCCGGCCCGCCCTGGCGAAGGCCATCGAGCTGATCCTGAAGGCCCAGGCCCGCAAGAAGCCCAACGACCACCGGGGCGGATGGCGGTACCAGCCCGACAGCGTGGACAGCGACCTGAGCGTGACCGGCTGGCAGGTCATGGCCCTGCGCGCCGCCAAGAGCGCGGGGTGCGCGGTGCCCGGCGAGCCGATCGACCAGGCCGTGGCCTACATCAAGCAGTGCGCCCATAAAGATCAGGGCGGATTCGGATATCAACCCGGCGGAGGGCCGAACAACCCGCGCACCGGCACGGGCATCCTTTCGCTGGAGATCTGCGGCGAGCACAACACGCCCGAGGCCATCGCGGGCGCCGAATACCTCTTGAAGCACAACCCCGAATGGTCCAGCGAGCACTTCTTTTACGAGGTCTACTACGCCCCCCAGGCCATGTTCCAGATGGGCGACAAGTACTTCCGCAGCTACTATCCCCGGCTCGTGAAGGTGCTGCTCGACCACCAGGAGAAGGACGGGAGCTGGTTCGCCCAGGGCGGCAACGACCGCTCGGGCGGCAAGACCTACTGCACGTCGGTGGCCATCCTGGCGCTCGCGGTCGAGTATCGTTACCTGCCCATTTATCAGCGATGAGCATGGACGACCGGGGCCGGCGGTCCGGGGCGGATCGGGGCGGGCGGTTCTGGTAAGATCCGGGTCGGACGGCCATACGCCGTCTTGCCCTGCCCGATCGATCCCTCCACCGAGCCCCAGCCCGCCATGACCCCCACCCCCCGATCCCGGCGTTCGTTCCTGCAATCCTCCGTCGCGCTCGCGGGCTCGGCCCCCCTGCTCGCGGGATCGCCCCGCGCCCGAGGGGACGACGCATCCGGGGCGCTCATGGCCTACGTGGGGACGTTCAGCTCTCCCCTGCGCGACGTGCTCCCCACGCAGGTCGATCTGCCTCCGGGAAACGGCCGGGGCATCCACCTCTTCCGCGTGGATCGCGGCACCGGGGCCATGACGCCCGCGGGCGTGCACGAGATGGGCACGAGCCCCAGCTGCCTGGTCCTGAACGCCTCGGGCACCCGCCTCTATTCGGCCAACGAGACCGACCGCGTGGGGGCCGACAGGCAGGGCACCGTCACCGCGTTCGCCGTCGATCTGGCCACCGGGCAGATCTCGCCGCTGAACACCGTGCGCTCGGGAGGCGCCGGGCCGACCTATGTGAGCCTCCACCCCTCGGGCCGGTTCCTCCTGGTCGCCAACTACTTCGGCGGGTCCGTGGCCGTCATGCCGATCCGGGACGACGGCCGACTGGGCGAGGCCTCGGACGTGCAGGTCGACGCGGGCAAGCTCGGCCCCGCCCGCGCCACGCATGCGCCGGCGGGCAGCTTCGCGTTCAGCGGTCATGATCGGACTCATGCTCACATGATCCAGGCCGATCCCTCGGGGCGGTTCGTCCTGCACGTGGACCTGGGCCTGGACCGGATCTTCGTCTGGAAGTTCGACGACGGGAAGGGCGTGCTGAGCCCGAACGACCCGCACGCGGTCGCGCTTCCTCCGGGCGACGGCCCCCGGCATTTCCACTTCCATCCCAACGGCAAGTGGCTCTACTCGATCCAGGAGGAGGGCTCGACGATCGTCCTGTTCGACTACCTCGCCGAGAAGGGCACGCTGACCGCCCGGCAGACGATCTCGTCGCTGCCCCCGGGTTTCGCCGGCAGCAACTTCTGCTCCGAGATCCTGGTCTCGGGCGACGGCAAGTTCGTGTACGCGGGCAACCGCCTGCACGACAGCATCGGCATCTTCGCGGTGGGGCCGGACGGCGAGCTCGCGTTCGTGGCCGACGAGTGGACCCGCGGGAATTACCCGCGCAGCTTCAACTTCGACCCGACCGGCCGCTTCCTCTTTTGCTGCAACCAGAGGGGCGACAACCTCGCCGTGTTCGAGGCCGACCGCGCCTCGGGCCGCCTCACGTTCACCGGCCATTACACGCCGGTGGGCAACCCCTCGTGCATCGTCTTCCGGGATCTCGGCAAGACCCGCTGAGCGGCCGTCCGGCGTGCCCCACGGGGAAAGCGCTTCCTCCGGCCCCGTTGCGTGGAGGCCACGGCCGGGCACAAGGCCGGTCCCGTCTCGATGCGTAAGTTTTCGCTTGTCCAGGCCCCCCGACTGGGATACGATAGCTCTATCAGAAGATCCTGATCTCGTCGCCCCTTTTGCACGGTCGTCCCCTATGCCCACGTCACGCCCCAGGCTGTCGCCCCTGCTCCTCGCCCTCGCGGCGACGGTCGGGGTCTGCGCCATGGGGAATGTGGCCTCGGCATGCACGGGCCCAGGCCAGGCGCGGGCCCAGGCCCAGGCCGGTCGCGGGTGCTGCGTGGATCGCAAGATGCCCCCGGATTGCGCGTGCTGCGATCCGGGCCGGGCTCAGCCCGCGAAGGGCCTGGCCTCGCGAGGGGTCGCGGCCGTGTCGCCCCCCTCCGCCGATCCGGGACGGCTCTCCGGGTCGTGCGAATGCCGCCTGGACGCGCCTTCGGCCCCGGCCCGTCCGACGGCCCCGAAGGCCGAATCGCCCCGCCACGATCGCCCCGAGGTCGAAGCCGACCCGCTGGCCGGGGTGGCCCTCGTCTCGCCCCGGAGGCTCGCCCCCAAGGGCCTGGCCCTGCGGCGGGAAGCCCCATCGCGCACGGCCCTGTACCTGCGCACGTCCCGGCTCCTGATCTGAGAACGCGCCGTCTCGCGTTGTCGATTCTCGGAAAAGATGCTAGGTGACTCGTGTGGTGCCCGGGCAGGGCCTTGTGGGGAGCGATTCCATGTCCGTACGGGGAGAGTCGGGTCCGTCGCCGGTCGAGCCCGCGCTGACTCGGTGGCAGAAGTTCCGGATGGTCGTCAAGGTCGTCGAGCTGCGCCTGCGGTTCGTGGCGATCATGGCGGTCACGGCCGGCGTGTTCGCCTACTGGGACACGCTGTGGAATTACTACGAGAAGTGGACGCGGCCGCCCGGCGAGGGCACCATCGCGGCCGCCTCGGACAGCGAATACTACTGCCCGATGCACCCCTCGGTCGTCCAGGGGCAGCCCGGCTCGTGCCCGATCTGCGGGATGCCCCTGTCCCGGCGCAGGAGGGGCGACAAGCAGGCCCTGCCCGAGGGCGTGCTCTCGCGCGTGCAGCTCGCCCCGTTCCGCGTGCTCCAGGCCGGCGTGCAGACGAGCGAGGTCGCCTACGCCCCCCTGGCCGAGACCGTGACCACGGTGGGCTCGGTCGAGGTGGACGAGCGGCAGCTCAAGCGGATCTCCTCCCGCACCAAGGGCATGTCGCGGGTCGAAAAGCTGTTCGTGAACTTCACAGGCACCCCCGTGAAGGCGGGCGAGCCGCTGGCCGAGGTGTACAGCCCCGAGCTCTACCAGGCCCTCCAGGAATTGCTGCTGGGGCAGACCTCGGCCGCGAACCCGGCCCGCGTGCAGACCGCGCTCGGGCGTTCCGTGCTGGGCGACCCGAAGGACATGCAGCGGTTCTCGGCCGAGCGGCTCAAGCTCTGGGGGATCACCCAGGCGCAGATCGACGGGGTTTTACGCGAGGGGAAGGCCGACCTGAAGCTCCCCATCCTCTCGCCCATCGGCGGCGTGGTCATCCGCAAGGACGTGGTCGAAGGGCAGTACGTGGCCGAGGGCCAGGCCATGTTCGAGGTCGCCAACCTCACGCACGTGTGGGTCAAGGCGCAGGTGTTCGAGAACCAGTTCCCGCTCGTGAGCGTGGGGCAGACGGTCGAGGCCTCGGTCGAGGCCTACCCCGGCGAGGTCTTCCCCGGCAAGGTCGCCTTTATCGACCCGGTGCTCAACCCGCAGACCCGCACCGTGTCCGTGCGCTACAACCTGGAGAACGCCGACCTGAGGCTCAGGCCCGGCATGTTCGCCACGGTCACGCTGAAGACCCCCGTGTCGGACACGCCCGCCTTCCGCTCCCGATTCGCCGCGCAGACCATCCCCGCGGACAGGGCGGGGCACCTGCTCAGCCTCACGGTGAACGAGCAGAAGGTTTGCCTGGTCACGAACGCCAAGCTCGGCTCCATGGGCGACCCCATCGCCGTGGACGTGGACGGCAAGAAGCTCTGGATGTGCTGCGAGGGGTGCGAGCCGAAGCTCAAGAAGGAGCCGGCGCGGTATCTCGCGAAGCTCGCCCAGCCTCCGCGCAACGCCGTGCTGACCGTGCCCGAGTCGGCCGTGATCGACACCGGGAGCAAGAAGGTCGTGTACGTGGAGACCGAACCCGGAGTCTTCGAAGGAAGGCAGGTCGTGCTCGGCCCCGTGTCGGGCGACCGCTATCCGGTGCTCGACGGGCTCACCCTCGGCGAAAGGGTCGCCACGGCCGGGTCGTTCCTGATCGACGCCGAGAACCGGCTCAATCCCCGGATGGAGCCAGAAGGCGCGGCGCCGCCGGCACCGGAGGCCCCTTCGCCCGAGGCCGTGCCCAAGGCTCCGGCCGATGCCGCACACAATCACGGGTGAGAGCCACCCCCCTGGTCCCTGGCCCCGCGATCGCAGGTCGGGCGTCTTTCTCCTCTGGTCCCCTCTCCCCGCTCGCGGGGAGAGGGTTAGG
>JANOBY010000204.1:0-8360 GCA_031411935.1 Planctomycetales bacterium
CAACGTTCCCACGCTCCAGGCTACTCTAATCGTTCGCCGCCGGAATGCCAACGGGTTAGCCCCCAGAACACGCCCAGAACCGGCAAATAAGCCACAAACCAGGCCCCCGGACCGCGCGCGAGGGCCCGGCCCGATCATCCGGGGCGAGGCCGCGATGTCCGAGGGGTCGCTCATAAGGTCCGGCTCTCGCCGCGGGCAATCCGGGGGGGATGCCTGCGCCCCCGGGCGGCCCGCCGGATTCCTCTCACGTTCTCACACATCCAGATTCTTCACCTCGAGGGCGTGCTTCTCGATGAAATCCCGCCTCGGCTCCACGTCGTCGCCCATGAGCGTGGTGAACAGGTCGTTGGCGGCGACCACGTCATCCAGCTTCACCTGCATGAGCGTGCGGCGGGTGGGGTCCATGGTCGTCTCCCAGAGCTGGTCGGCGTCCATCTCCCCCAGGCCCGTGAAGCGGGTGATCTTGATCCCCTTCTCGCCCAGGCGGCGGATCGTGGGCAGGAGGTCCCTCAGGTCGCCCAGGGGGATCTCGTCGCCCCCTCGGTGGAGGAGGAAGCGGGGCGGGGGCTCGTCGCCGGTGACCTCCAGCGGAAGGAGGCTGTCGGCCCGGAACCCGAACTCGTCGCGGAGCCTCGCCAGGTGCTTGTTCAGCGTGCGGACCTCGTGAAGCTCGGTGACGCGGGCCGGCTCGAACGCGGGCACGGAAGGGGCCGCGGCCTCGCCGTCGGCCTCGGGGCTCTCCGCCGGGGCGTTGGCCTGATTGTAGGCTTCCAGGTCCTCGGACGTGTAGAGCCAGGCGTCGGATTCCCCCGCCTGCACGTGGAACAGGGGGAGCATGCCGGTCTCCGCGTCGGCCTTCGCCAGGAACGCCCGCAGGGGGAGGTTCCGCCGGCCGAACGCCCGCAGGGCCTGCTCCAGCCCCGCGCCCAGGTCCACCAGCGCGTGCAGCTTCTCGCCCTCGATCCTCGCCGACTCGCCCGTCCCGTAGGGCTCGAGCGAGGCGTCGGCCAGGCCCGACTCGATCAGGATCGCGTGCATCTCGGACTCGGCCTGCACATACCGGCGCTCCTTCTTCTGCGTGATCATGTACAGAGGCGGCTGGGCCACGTACAGGTGCCCCTCGGCCACCAGTCGCGGCATCTGGCGGTAGAAGAACGTCATGAGGAGCGTGCGGATGTGCGACCCGTCCACGTCGGCGTCGCTCATCATCACGACCTTGCCGTACCGGCGCTTGCCGGGGTCCTCCTCGTCGCCGATGCCGTTCCCTACGGCGGTGATGATGTTGCGGACCTCCTCGTTGCCGAGCACCTTGTCCAGGCGGGCGCGCTCGACGTTGAGGATCTTGCCTCGCAGAGGGAGGATCGCCTGATACATGCGGTCGCGGCCGCCCTCGGCCGTGCCTCCCGCCGAATCACCCTCGACGAGGAACAGCTCGCTGGAGTCCTGGTCGTGCGTGGTGCAGTCCATGAGCTTGCCGGGCAGCCCCCCGCCCGAGAGCACGCCCTTGCGGTTGCGCACGAGCTCGCGGGCCTTGCGGGCGGCCTCGCGGGCCTCGGCGGCGAGCGCCGCCTTCTGGATCACCTTCTTGGCGGCCTGCGGGTTCTGCTCCAGGAACTCGGCGAGCTTGTCGTTCACGACCTTGGTGACGATCCCCTCGACGTCGGCGTTCGTGAGCTTGATCTTGGTCTGGCTCTCGAACTGGGGGTCGGGGACTTTCACGCTCACGATCGCGGTGAGCCCTTCCTTGAAGTCCTCGCCGGTGATCGCCAGGTCCTTCGAGCTCTTCGGGGCGTTCGCCTTGGCGTAGGCGTTGAGCGTGCGGGTGAGCCCGGCGCGGAAGCCCGAGAGGTGCGTGCCGCCCTCGATCGTGTGGATGTTGTTGCAGTAGGAGACCACGTTCTCGGAGATCGCGTCGGTGTACTGGAGTGCGACCTCCACGCCCACGTTCTTCTCCTCGTCTCGCGCCGTGAGGACCACCGGGGGGTGGATCGGGCTCTGGGCGCGATTGAGGTACTCGATGAACTCGGTCAGGCCCTTGTCGGAGTAGAACTCGCTCTGCTTCGGCTCGTCCCCGCGCTCGTCGGTCACGAGGATGCGGACCCCGCTGTTGAGGAACGAGAGCTCGCGGAGCCTCTTCTCCAGGTAGTCGAAGTCGAACGTGGTGTTCGGGAAGATGGCGGGGTCGGGCAGGAAGGTGATCTTCGTCCCGGTGTTCTTGGCCACGCCGACCGAACGGACGGGGCCCTTGGCCACGCCCTTCTCGAAGTCCTGGCACCAGAGATGGCCGTCGCGACGGACCTCGGCCGTGAGCCACTCGCTCAGGGCGTTCACGGCCGTGATGCCCACCCCGTGGAGCCCGCCCGAGACCTTGTAGCTGTTGTGGTCGAACTTGCCCCCGGCATGGACCTTGGTGAGGACGATCTCGAGCGCGCCCTTGCCGCTTTCCTCGTGGATGTCGACCGGGATGCCTCGGCCTTCGTCGGAGACCGAGACCGATCCGTCGCCGTGGATCGCGACCTGGATGTCCTTGCCGTATCCGGCCATCGCCTCGTCGATCGAGTTGTCGATGACCTCGTAGACGAGGTGATGGAGCCCCTTCAGGTCGGTCCCGCCGATGTACATGGCGGGCCGCATCTGGATGGCCTGGATGCCTTCCAGAACTCGGATATTCGCGCCGGTGTAGGTCTCGCCTTCGCCGTTGCCGTCGCCATTTCCGTTGGCCGGGACCAGGGCGGGGTCGATCACGGTCGCGTCGTCTTTGTCTTTGGTGCGGGTCGAGGCCATGTGCGGGAGTCCCTCGGTCGGTCACTCGTCGGAGAAGGTCGGCGTCGGTCACGGGCGGGGCGGGGCAGGATGTCGGTTTCGCTTACGAGTCGCCCCGTCGCGGACGCCTGGGCTGGGATTTCGGCCGGGATTTCGGCGAGGCTTTCGGCTTCGGCGGGGGGGCGGGCTTCACCGGCCCTTCGGCGACCACCTCCACCGACCCGATGCGGAAGCGGAGGTCCTGGATGGAGAGGCCGGGGGCCCGGTCCCTCAGGGCCGCGAGCAGGGCGGGTTTCCGGAACGAGGAGAGCTCATCGAGCAGGGTGGGATGCCCCACGAGGATCGTCAGCACGCCATGACGCACCCCCCCGACCTTCGTCCGGGCCGCGTCCGCGTCCCCCACGGCCGAGGCCCAGGCCTCCTCAAGCTCGCCCGCGGCGCGAAGCCGGGCCAGGCCCTTCGTGGCGAACAACGCCCCCAGGAGGTCTCCCAGGGGCTTCGGCCCGCGACGGTCGCCCTCGGAGTCCATCATGCCGGTCGCTCGATGTCTGAACGTCTATTCATTCTATCCACCCAAGGGGCCGGGAGCAATCGCTTTGAGTCATTCGCCGCCGCCGCAGGGACCGGCGCCCGAGGGGCGCGAAGGGCCGGTCATCGTAACGCCCGGATCCGCCTCCGGGCCTCCTCGAAATCGCTCCCGAAGTCGATCCGCGTGATGTCCTCGATCTGGATCGCGAACGAGCTGTTCTCCGTCCCATCCGGCGCGATCCACTTCCCGACCAGCACGTCGTAGGTCGATTCAAAGCTCTGGCAGGTCTGGAATCGGTGCTCGCTGGCCCGCTCGCGGCCGAAGCTCAGGATCATCCCCGACGATCCTAGCGAGGTGACCGCCGCCCGCCAATCGGAAAGGTCCAGCTCGGGCACTGCCGGCTCTATGGGGGCAAGGATCTCCTCCCAGGCCCGAAAGCGGTCGGATCCCCATCCCAAGAAGGTCACATCGTCGAGCTCGATCAGGCTGAAGCCGTCTTGACGAAGGTCGATGACGGACTCGATCAGGACCAGCTCGTCGGAGACTCCGCGAACGAACCCCTCAAGGTCGTCCCCGCCCACCTTGCCGCGCGAGACCGTCAGGAGGGTCCGCTCGTGCTGCAACCGTCTCAGCAACTCACCAAACGCCATGCTACCGTGCCTCGCAAGAACGCGAACGTTGTCCCGGGGCTCACGCCCGATCCTCGGGAAGATCGCGGCGATCGGCTCCCTACCCCGCTTGCGACCGACACGGAAGTCGCCGTCCAGGGTCAACACCCGGCCCGCATGGCCGAGACTTCGCCGTCGATCTCCCCTCGCTCGCGGCCGGGGCGAACCCCGGCCTCGCGGCGGAAGCGATCGGCAAGCTCTCGCAGGCTCAATCGCCCGTGCGGCCGGGCTAGCAGGTGTAGCAGGACCTCGACGCGGCCGGGCGGGAGGCCAGGACTCCCGTCGAGCCTGAGCGTACCGTCGGCATGAAGGGTCCCGTGGACAACGGCCTGGGTGGGCGACATCGGTTGACTCCGTAACGGAAAGCGCGGGACGAGATGCGTCCTCTTACCTCTCCCTCGTGAGCGGCATGACCACGTAGGCGTATCCGTCCTCGGTGCGGAACACGGCGGCGTTCTTGTGGTCGATCAGCTCGGCGGTGATCGTGGCCGTGGGCTCCAGGGTCTTCAGCGCGTCGGTTAAATACCGGGGGTCGAAGGTGATCCCCACCGGCTTGCCGTCGTAGGCGATGGGCAGGTCCACGTCGGAGGACCCCACGTCGGCCGTCTGGCTCGTGAGCTTCAGGATCCCCCCGCCGAACTGGAAGTCCACCCCGCGAGACTCCTCGCTCGTGACGATCGACGCCTGCTCCACGGCGGAGAGCAGGGGGCCCACCTCCATCGGGATCTTCACCTCGGCCGTGGTCGGGAACACGTCCTGATAGCGCGGGAACCGGCCTTCCACCAGGCGGCTGTAGATCACCGCGCGTTCGGTGCGGATCAGGACGGCGGTGTTGGACTGGATGGCCAGGTGCACGGGGGGGTCGTCGTCGCTGAGGTTGCGTTCGATCAGCTTGAGGGCCTTGACCGGGACGACGGGCTGCCCGCCGGGGGCCACCGCGCCGCCTTCGGCCTCGGCCGGGCAGCTCATGCGGGCGAGGCGACGGCCGTCGGTCCCCACCATGGTGATCGAGTCGGGCGTGAGCTCCACGAGCACCCCGCCCAGGGCGTACCGGGTGCTCTCGGGGTCGGTGGCGAACATGGTGCGGCGGATCAGGCGCTTGAGGTCGCTTGCGGCCACCACGTGGTAGGCCGTGGCGGCGAAGTCGGGCACCTCGGGGTAGAGCGCGGGGTCCTCGCTCGGCAGCTTGAACTGGGCGTGCAGCCCTCGGACCAGGAGCTGGTCGCTGGCGCTCTCGATCGCCAGCTCGTCGTCGGTGCTGGTGCGGAGGATCGACTGCATCTTCTGCGTGGGGAGGATCACCGCGCCGGGCTGGTCCACCTTCACGCCGAGCACCCGGTAGCGGATGCCCACTTCCAGGTCGGTGGCCATGAGGATGGACCCGTCGTCGGGGTCGGCCACGAGCTTCACGTTCTGGAGGATCGGCTTGGGGCTGCGGGCGGGGACCACTCCGCCCACCATCCCGAACCCGCCGAGTAACCCCTCGCGGTTGCACAGGGCCTTCATGCTGCTCGATGCCTCATCGGTCTTGCGTTGGCTGTTCGCCGGGTTCCACCCGCCATCATACCGGATTTTGACTCCCCGGGCGGAGTCGATTCCGGGTTTTCGTCCCGGACGCCCTCGGGGTGCCGTCCCCGGTCTTCCTCTGTCTTTCCCTGGTAAGAGAGAACTTACCTTCGTCATCACCGAAGAGGCGGGTTGGCGATGTTCACGGAGCCCCCGGGCTCTCGGACAACTCCATGATAGCCAAAGACTTACCGACGAGCAATCGCTCCTCCCGGGCGGGGGAAAACCCGTTCGTAACCCCGTTGCGCGCGCCGGGACGCGCCGCCCCGGAGGCCGGGGACCGGGGCGAGTCCCCCCAGGGTGCTGTCCACCGCCCCCGCGCCGTGGACCGGGGCGCGACCGGTTATCAACAGGTTTTCCCCCGCGGCCTGTGGAGGGCGCACCCCGGCGAAATCCGCGATCGGGCCGCGGGCGAAATTGGGTTCGTTTTGCAAATTCACACTTTTCGCGATCCCCCTCTCCTCCCTTCGCCGCTGTTTTGTCTTAAGTCCTTGATAGGCGAAGGGTATAGGGAGGATTCTCGGGGAGGGCGGGCGACGACGAGGGGCTCGCGAGATTCGCCCCGAATCGGGCCTCCCGGGCCGCCCCGGTCGATCCGCAAACCTCTGTGAAGAAAACGACTTGCGCTCACGACGCGTGGCCTTCCGGGGCGTGCTGAGCGGCTCGGGGCCGGCTCCCGAAACGAACCCAAAACGAACCCATTTTTCGGGAAAACGAACCCATTTCGGCGACCCCTGGAAGCCTGGCGAGTTTCCCGTGGGTGAGGCGTCCCCGTATGCCCGCACGAGGGTCTGGGCGGCCGGGGACGCCTGCCAGGCGGAAGCCTCATCGCTCCAGCCCGGTCTGGTCGGGGCCCCCGGGCCGCTGTACGATCCGCGGGACGGACGGCGATCGGACGTTATGCGAGACTCCGCGTACGAAGCGTCCCGTCGAGCCTGCATCCGACGTAAGAAACGTAAGACATAAATACCAAGAACGTAAATCATGAGGAAGGTTCTCGCTTGCCTGCCGACCCTCGACACCTCGACTGGCCCCGATCTTCCGCCGTGGTCGCCCTGGCCGTGCTCGCCATGGGCGTGGGGCTGGGCCGGTCCCGGCTCACGCCCCACGAGGCGATCTGGGCGCAGACGGGGCGCGAGATGCTGGCCTCGGGCGAGGCGCGCATCCCCACCCTCGACGGCCGCCCCTGGCTGGAGAAGCCCCCCCTGGGCACCTGGCTCATCGCCCTCTCGGGCTGGAGCTTCGGCGGCGTGTCCGAGATCTCGTCACGCTTACCATCGGTGGCCGCGGGGATTTTGATCTCCCTGGGCGTGGCATCGATCGCCTCCAGGGGGTTCGGCCCGAGGGTCGGCCTGATCGCGGGGCTGGTGCAGGCCACCACCCCGTGGCTGATCCTGCGCTCCCGTCTGGCCGAGTCCGACGTGATCCTCGCGGCCCTGGTCGTGCTGGCCATGCTCGCGATCGACCGGGTTCGCGGGGGGGACCGGCGATGGCGATGGGCGTTCTTCGCGGCGGTCGGCCTCACGGGGCTGGTCAAGGGGATCGGCTTCGGCGCGGTGCTGGTCGGGGCCTCCACGACCGCCCTGCTCGTCTGGGACCGCGACGCGAGGACGCTCCGCGCCCTGGCCTCGCCCCTGGGGCTGGCCCTGGCGCTGGGGATCGCGCTGGCGTGGCCCTTGGCGGTCCTGGAGACCCATCCGCAGGCGCTCTCCCTGTGGGCGGTGCACGTGACGGACCGCCTGTCCGCGAATCCCACGCAGTTCGCGGGCGAGGGGTGGCTCGAATACCTGGGCACGCCGCTACTCTTGACCCTGCCGTGGACCCCCTTCGCCATCCTGGGGGCCCGACGATCGGCGGGGCGGGCCTTCCGCGAGCGGGGAGGGCCCGACCGCCTGCTCTGGGCGTGGGCCGTGGTGCCGTCCGCGCTCGTGACGATGGCCTCGGTGCGCAACGGCCATTACCTGATCCACGCGTTCCCCCCGATGTCGATCTGGGCCGCCCTGTCCCTGAACCGCGCGGGCGAGCGGCTGGCCGAGCGTCGGGGCTGGGACGCAAAAAGGCTCCGTCGCGGAGGGACCGCGATCTTCGCCTCGCTGGGGGTCGGCTGGGCCGTGGCGCTCCACGCCTTCGGGCCACGGCTCAACTCTCGGTCCGAGGAGTTCGCCTTCTACGAGAGGGCGGGCCGCCGTGTCCCCGCCGGCGAGCCGCTCGTGCTGCTCTACGACCTGGAACGCCCCGACCCGTGGGACAAGGCCCCCTATCCCACGCCGTTCGGCCCCTCGCCCGCGGACCTCGCCGCAAGGCTGTTTTACCTGGACCGGCCCGCGACCTGGAGGCTCGGCCTGGACGACCTGAAGGCCCACCCGCCCCCGCCGTCGTCGTCCATCGCGATGATCCTGAGGGAGAGGGACGAGCGCGACCTGCGGGCCTCGGGGCAAGTGGTCGTGCTCGATCGCGGGCCGACCTCCCGATGGGACCGCGCCTTCCGTCTCGTGCGCTTCACGCCCGATCCGGGCCCGAAACCGGGACGCTGAAAGCCTATCCTTCGGGCAGGTCGCCTGGGGCCTCTTCCCGCATGGCGGGAAAACGGCCGCGAGCCCGGGCTAGCGGTCGCGTCTCGATCTCAACCCATCTCCCCGAGGGGCTCATGTTTGTCCAGAAGCGGCTCCATCTCCAGTCACAACCCTTATCCGAGTGGGGCGGGCGTCCCTGCCCAATGGCACTTACTTTAATGACCGCTTATGGGACTAGAGGCGTCCTGAGCAATCTGGGGGAGGCCGTTTACCCCTCACAGTCCCGGAAATTGCCCGCCCAAAGGTCGCAGTTTAACGATC
>JANOBY010000205.1:0-13330 GCA_031411935.1 Planctomycetales bacterium
GAAAGGAGTGGGCACGCGAGATTCGAAAGGGCAAGTCGGCGGCAACAACTCCAGGGATCTTGAGGCCTGGCGGTCTTCGTTTCCGCGTCGGTCGCCACCATACGTCGCCACCCCGAACGCGTCAACCCTCTCACCCGGACAATTTTTGCGAAACCTCGCAATCGTCACCATTAGTCCAATTCCGATAACCGGTTAGATCTTCGCCGGCGCGGCCCCGTCGTCCTCCTCCCCCCCCAGGCCCCGCAGAAACCCCTCCCCCTCGACGATGGTAAACCCCCCGCCGGCGCGATACACTCGGGCACCGAGGACGCCCTATTCAAAAATCAACGCTCATGCGAGAATGCGACGATGCGTAAGGTGGTCACCATCGACGGGCCGGCCGGGGCGGGCAAGAGCACGGTGGCCCGCGCCCTGGCCGAGCACCTGGGGTGGCGCCTGCTGGACACCGGCGCCATGTACCGGGCCCTGACCCTGGCCGCCCTGCGATCGGGCACCGACCTCCAGGACCACGAGGCGCTGGCCTGCCTGGCCGAGCGGACCAGCGTGAAGCTGCCCCACGGCCAGGTCCTGCTCGACGGCGACGACGTGAGCCACCTGATCCGCACGGTCGAGGTCACGCGGGCCTCGCGGCACCTCGCCGACAACGCCCGCGTGAGGGCCCGGCTCGTCCACCTCCAGCGCGATTTTGCCCACGAGCACGAGGTCGTGGCCGAGGGCCGCGACCAGGGCACGGTCGTCTTCCCCGACGCCTTCCTCAAGTTCTACCTCACGGCCTCGATCGGGGAGCGCGCCCGCCGTCGCCTCGCCGAGTTCCAGGCCAGGGGGCAGGTCATCGACCTGGAGACCGTCGAGCGCGATCTCGCCGACCGCGACCGCCACGACGCCTCCCGCGCGATCGCCCCGATGAAGCCCGCCGAGGATGCCCGGTTGCTCGACACCACCGGCATCCCCCTGCCCGAGGTGATCGCGATGATCGAGACCGCGATCCGGTCCAAGCCCGGGGCCGCCGAGTCATGACCACCGTCGTCCCCCCCGCGGCCCCCTCCGCCTCGCCCACGATCGTGGTCTCGGACCGCTCCCCCCTGCGGATGCTCTGGTACCGCCTGGTGCAGGTGGTCGTGACCCAGGTCCTGTCGATCTCCGGAGGAATCCGCGCCACCGGGCGCGAGAACATCCCGCAGACCGGGGGCGCGATCATGGTGTCCAACCACCTGAGCCACCTCGACGTGTTCGTCCTCGGGATCCTCCTGCCCCGCCCCCTGAACTACGTGGCCCGCTCCACCCTGTTCGTTCCGGTGCTCGGGTCGTTCATCCGCTCGGTGGGGGGCTTCCCGATCCAGAGGGACGGCCGGGGGTCCGAGGGATTCAAGGAGACCCTCCGGCGCGTCCGCGGCGGGAGCATCGTCACCTTCTTCCCCGAAGGCACGCGCACCTACGACGGGGAACTCGGCGAGTTGAAGCCGGGGATCGTGGCCCTGGCCTCGAGGGCGGGAGTGCCGGTCATCCCGGCCGCCATCGCGGGCACCTACGAGGCCTGGCCCAGGAGCCGCAAGTTCCCGCGAGCCCACCCGATTCGCGTCCACTACGGCCCCGCAATCTCCCCCCAGGAATGGACCGGCCGCTCGCCCGAGGAGATCACGGCGATGATCCGCGACCGCCTCCTCCAGTGCCAGAAACACGCAAGGGCCGGACTCGACGGCGATCTCAACCGATAGAAAGTATCGGGAGATCTCCGCACGCCGATCCGCAGAACCCGACGGGTGGACGGGGCGGAGACGCCCCTCGCCACGCGCACGGACCCGGCGACGGTTTTCCGGTTGGCGAAATCGGATGGTTGGAGTAAAGTCCGCAAGCTTTGACCACCGGCGCGCCGATCGATCCGCCTCCCGTCTTCCGTCCGTCATCGCGGGAACAAGACCATCCGGGGGCGACCATCACCCCGGCCTGGGTTTCGAATCGAGATCCGATCGACCGGCAGCGAAACGAGTTCCGGCGAAGGAGTGTTTTCTCTATGCGACGGAGTCACGCGAACCGGGTTTCAGCCCTTTGTATCATCGGCGGATTGATGAGCGGGCTCGGCTGCACCCACAATCACTACTACACCGCCACGCCCGGGGCCGCGCTCGGCCCGTGTGATCCGGCGATCTCGGGCACCGTCGTCTCCTCCACCTCGCCAGCGATGGGCACGCCCGCCCTGGGCGCGGTCTGCGACGACCCGCCGCAGGGCCGCATGGTGGTCGCACAGGGCGGGGCGAGGACCTCTCCGATCGTGAGCAACGCCGCACGGCCGATCAATTCGCAGCAGCCGATCATCAGCCAGCCCTCGGGCAAGGCCAATCGCCGGTCCAGCGGCCTCGTGTGGCGGAGCAGCGGCAACGAAAGCCTCGCCAGCACCCGGATCGAAGGGGCCATCGAAGAACCGACCACGATCCGATAACTTGCGCAGGCTTCTGGCCTCGCCCGCGTCCCCGAGTCGATCATGCCGAGACGAGACTTCCGCGACGCCCGATGCCTGGTGACCGGGGCCTCCACCGGCCTGGGCCGGGCCCTGGCCTCCGCCCTGGTGGCCCGGGGCGCCCGGGTGGTGATGGCCTCCCGCTCCTCGGCCAGGCTCCGCGAGGCGGCCGACAGCCTGATCTCTGGAGGGGCCCGCCCCGAAGCGGTCCTCCCCTTCCCGGCCGACCTCACGCAGCCCCAGGACCGCGCCGACCTCGTGCACTTCGCCGAGCACGAGTTCCACGGGTCGCTCGACCTGGTGATCAACAACGCCGGGGTCGGCGCCTACGGGCGATTCCAGAGCCACGACGAGTCCGTCGCCCGCAAGGTGTTCGAGATCAACGTCTTCGCGCTCATGGAGACCTGCCGCCTGGTCTACCCGCTCCTGACCCGAGGCCGAAACCCGGCGCTGTGCAACATCGGCTCGATCGTCGCCCGCCGAGGCCTGCCGGGCCGATCGGAGTACTCGGCCAGCAAGTTCGCCGTGGCGGGTTTCACCGAATCCATCCGCGCCGAATGGGCCCGAGACCGGATCGACGTGCTCCTGCTCAACCCCGGCTTCACGACCACCGAGTTCGAGAAGAACCTGGTCATCGACACGGCCATCTACAAAACCAATCACCGCCGAACCATGACCGCCGAGCAAGTGGCCCAGGCCACGCTCAAAGCCCTGGAAAAGGGCCGAAAGGAAGTCACCCTCTCCACCCCGGGGCGGATCCTCCTGCTGGCGAACCGACTCGCCCCCCGATTCGTCGACTGGGGCCTCGGTCGATGGACCAAACGCCTCTACGCCGACCTCAACGGCCTCACCAAGGCCGAATCGAGCCCCCCAACCACCTGACCACCCACCCCTGTCCAACCAGCCCCAAACCGACTAAGATCCACAAACAAGGGCGATTAGCTCAGTTGGTTAGAGCGCCTGCTTTACACGCAGGATGTCGGGGGTTCGAGTCCCTCATCGCCCATTTTTAAGTCACTACTAAATAACAGGTTAGAGCGATCCCCATTTGTACCAGTTTGATTGTACCAATCTTTGTACCAGTTCAGTCGGCTTGAAAGCGACCTATTTACTCAAAGTACCCACCTGAACGAGAGTCGAAATGGGTCTATCGGGTTAAGTCAAAGATCGCCTTTCAGCCTGCCGGCTACATTTCTACCCTGGTTGATCGTTACGCCCCAAGCTTTGATCGCCGTTTACAGCAAGGCCCACAGTAAATATTTAGGCTAGCCGACAAGCAGTGGATTGTCCCGCCGCCTCCGATTTTCGGACAGTGTACGGACGCCAACCTGCACGCCAAGCCGTTCGGCAAGGCAGCCTTAGCGGTTGTCGCCAAGGGAGTCACGGGCCACGATCGGGTCCGCCGTCCCGACGTCAACGCAGTCCGCATCCGGCTGGATACCAGCGGGGGTCCTGGGGCTCTGACGGCCCTGTCTGCCAAGAGTCGGCGACGGCCAAGCCGGTGCTCGTCCGAAGCCGATGAGAAAACCGGGATCTAATGGGGCTTGATGATGGCCGCCGACTACACGCCCAGACAGGGGCAGTACCTCGCCTTCATCTACTACTACACGAAGATCCACGGCGTCCCGCCCGCCGAGGCCGACATGCAGAGATACTTCCGGGTCAGTCCCCCGACGGTCCACGAGATGGTCAAGGCCCTGGAGCGACAAGGCTTGATCGCCCGGGAGCCGGGTAAGGCCCGCTCGATCCGGCTCCTCCTGGGTCGGGAGGACCTGCCCGACCTGGAATAGAGTTAGCCGCTCTGCGTGCTTCCCCGAGGGCCGGCGATGCCCTACGATCGGGACCGCCGACGGCCTCGCCTTGTCGTTGCCGTTTCCGAGGAGGAAGCCCATGCCCGTGACCCACACCAACCGCCGGGGCAAGGTCTACTACCTCCACGCCGGCACCACCGGGACCGGCAATCCGAGGTACTGGTTCTCGATGGGGGCCGACGGCCATCTGGCCGATGCAATTCCCGAGGGATACGAGGTCTACGAGAACCCCGATTGCCAGGTCTTCCTCCGCAAGAAGAAGCCCCAGGCCGTGACCCCGCTTGAGGTCGCCATGGTCCGGGACGGCCTGGGGCGATACGCACCGGGCCAGGACTGCCTCGTGGATGTCCAGGGCGAGCATATTGTCGTCCACCACGCCGAGCAGGTCACGCTCGACCTGGACCGCTTCGGCCTTGGCATTCGTGGGTTGCCGGCCTTCTCCGGGAACTACATGAAAGTCATGCGGTTCAGCCTGGTGGACGGGGAGGCCAGGACGTTCCGTGTCCAGCGCTGGTGCTTCCGGGGCTCGATCGACCGCTGGATCGACCTGTGGGAGTCGGGGAGCGAGGGAGACCTGAAGGATCTGGTGAAGAAGTTCTGCCCGCACATCGGCCGGGAGTCATTCTTCGAGTTGATGTGAGCGGTGTCGCCTTCAATCGGCCTTCGTCGTCGGGCTGACTGGGAACTCGCCCGCCCGATGCCTCCGGGCCACGGCGACGTAGTGACGCCAGGAGTGATCGATCCGCCCCTGCACGGCCTCGTCCACGGGCCGTACGACCTTCCCCGGCACGCCGAGCACCAATGAGCCCGGCGGCACCACCGTGCCCTCGGCGAGCACCGCACCGGCACCCACGACCGAGCTGGCGCCGACCCGCACGCCGTTGAGCAGGATCGCCCCCATCCTGATCGGGCAATCGTCCTCGACGACGCAGCCGTGGAGGATCGACCGATGCCCCACCGTGACCCGGCGGCCCACGACGCAGGGGACGCCCGGGTCGGCATGGACCATGGAGAGGTCCTGGAAGTTCGTCGCCTCGCCGATGATGATCCGATCGGTGTCGCCCCGGATCACGGCGTTGTACCAGACGCTCGCATCCTTCCCGAGGTGGACGTCGCCCAGGACGACGGCCCCGTGGGCGATGAAGGCCGATGGGTCGATCATAGAGGTGGGCTCGGGTTGAGGGCTCGCAGACGACCCCGAAGGGCGGCTCTCGGACAAGCACCGTCCCTGGTTCGTGAGGCCATTATCGAGGTCCGTCAACGCATCCGCAACCGGACCTCGAAGCCCCGAAAAGTGGACGCGGCATCGAGGCCGAGGGAACTGCTTCCCTCGACCCTGCATACCGATGCTGACGCTCTGGAGACTCGCCGCAGGAGTGCCGAGGGGATATCGGCGAGTCGTGCCTGGTACTCCTGCATGAGCCAGGAATTGATGAGGTGCCGCCCTGCCTTCTCAGGCACGGACCGGGATCTCTTCACTCACGACCGCCCCGTAGACCGCCGCCGTGCCCGTCCTCGGCAGGCGATACCAACCGGCGAACGGCCCCCATTCTTCCATGGAGCCCGGTTCAGCACCTTCCACGAACGACTCGCCGGTCGGGGGACTCGCCTTCTCGTAAGAAACGGCGTCCATGCCCGGGTAGATGACCGACCTCCGCACGCCGTTGCGGTAGGTCACGGCCCGGATGCCTCCCGGCACCACGGACTTCAAACGCACTGCCATCCTTACACCCTTTCCCTGGGAAACATGAAGACTCAAATAAAACTGTAGGACGGGGGCCATGCATGTCAAGCGATGGCGAAAGTCGCCGCCGCTTCGACTCCTTGAGGGAGGGGACGTCCTTCGGGCGGCTGCAATCGCTCCGGTCGTACCGGGGCTCTGGGATCAGGTCGTCCTCGGCCCGGGACGGCGTACCAAAGTGTCGTGAGCGAGGCCCCGTTCCCCGGAGTATCACTCCTGATCGTGACCGATCCTACTCGGCCTCCGGGCGTTCGGGCGGTATCTCTCGCCCGGCCGATGGCGATATCCGCCGCTGCTTGGGCTTCAGCGTCACATAATCAACCCGTTCCATCGCCGGGATGTTTCGGACCTCGCCCTCTGGATAGACCGTGACGAATCCGGGGTTGCTGACCGTCGCTCCAATCCCCGGTTTGGGCAGGTCGTGTCCGAAGAAGTAGTCGAACTCGATCCCCGGATCATAAGCATCCCGCTCCACGAAGAATTCATCGACGAACTTGTAGATGTTCTCGATCTGCGACAGCGAGACGTCCCTTCGGATCGAGGAAAACCGGCTCCGATCGGGGGCGGGCCGGCTCCCATCGTCCTCGGCATAGAATTCCTCGACGACTTCGCCGTCCTCGACCCAGGTGTACCCGATCGAGCCGCAGGTGTCGCTCACGCCATACTCGATGACTCCTGTCCCGAGGCGGACGGAGAGCGACCTCTCCCACTCATGCCCGATGGCCCCATAAGGCACACGGGCGTAGGGATGGCTCAGGATGATCGACCAGGCGTGACCGCACAGCCGAAAGACGAACAGGTCATCCGGCCGCCTGATGACGGTGCGACCCAGGATGTCGGGCACCCAGGTTTCGGCATCGTCGGCGATCACCCCTGCGACCCGCTCGACCGGCGACCTGACGAGCAAGATCGAGCCATTGTAGTCGGTGGTTCCCAGCCCACGAGCCTGTGCCCATTCGCTCTCAGACCAGCGACGACCTTCGTGGGGGTATTTCATCGACGATGCCCCGATTTCGGATTCGGCGGGGTTCAGAGAATTTAACTTACAAGACCCAGCCCCCAGCGTCGTGGGCAGCGCCGGCCCGCCTCGTCGTCTCCGGGCTGGAGCGAGTCTTCAGACACCGAATGGCCCCATCGAATCACGGGGCACCGCACGCTTCTTGGTCTCGACTTTCCCTCGGGGGCCATCCCGCTTCACTTCGTCGCACCCCGCTGTCTCTCGGGGCGGGGCAGGAAGCGGAAGGGTGCCTTGGAATTGACCTCGACCTCCGTATGCGAGCCCTTCGAGCCCCGCCCCTGCTCCTGCCCCTCCTGCTGAGGGGAGGAGTTGCCGTTGGGGGCGACGTGGCCGACCAGGATGATGGCGTCCTCTTTCAGGACCCGGCGAAAATGCGGGGCGATTGCACGTTCGTCCCCGGCGAGCAGGACGACCTGGCCCGGGGAGAGGCGGCCCCAAAGGTCGTCCACGGGGATCGGCTTGCCGCTCGCCAAGAAGGCCCGCCCGACCGCCGTCGAGAAGCTCCAGTATTGCTCGTGCGACCGCCCCATGGTCGGTCCCGGCCGCTCGTCGGGCGTCGGAGCCTCGTCGAACCTCTCTTCGAGGATGATGTCGTTCTTGTCCCTGTAGATCCCCGCCACCGTGACCGGCCTCGGCGCCACGGGGTATCGCTCCATCCGGCCCAGGGCCGCCCCAGACTTCTCGGTCGTGGGGGCCTTCGGGCCGGACGGCTCGGCGGCCTTCCTCCTGAGGACCCACAGCGTCGGGAACGTCTTGGGCCTGCGCTCCTCGACGGAGAACTTCGAGGGCGGTAGGAGGTCCCCCAGCCTCCCCTGGCAGATGAGCAACTCGTCGCCGTCCAGCCGGTAGATCGCCGGAACATGCCGGCCCTTATTCGGGCCTTCGGCCACCTCAAGGGTCATGGCCTTGGGCGTCTTCGTGGGGTCCACCTTGAACAGGGAGAAGCTCCCATCGGCGTCGTGGGTGAGGCGGTCGCCCCGGATGGTCAGGGTGTGCTTCCCCGACGCCCAGAATCGCTCCTCGTCCTCGGTCGGACGGTGATCCACCTGTTCGAGTCTCGTGACCGCCCAGGTGCCTTGGAGCCGCTTCATGTCCCCCTCATCGAAGTCATCCGCCCCGGTCGCTGGCCTCGTGTCGGACGGCTCCTGGGCTTTCGGCGGGGCACCGGCGGCCGTCACGATCCCGCTGCCGATCACGGCCATTCCGGTGACGGCCAGGGCAAAGAGTATCGCCGTGGCCACCCTGAGTTTTGTCATCAGTATCATCTCCCCCGTCAGGGCCACGACCTCGGCAGAGACCAACCCCGCCGTCACCGCACGTCCCGCCGCAAACAGGCTTGCGGCCTGAGCCGTGAAACAAATCAGCTTGGTCGGCATGCTCGCCGACGCCACTTCCTGGGCCAGCAACACCCCCAGCGAGCCGACCGATAGACTCATACCGGGCCGGGATATCCGCCTCGCCAGCATGGCCCTGGCCCTCGACAGCCGACTCGATACCGTCCCGCTGGGCCATCCGAGTCGAACAGCCGCCTCCTGGTGGGTCATGCCCTCCATGTCGCACAGTACGATCGGGATGCGGTACTTCTCGGGGAGGCGGGACAGGTGGTGATCGATCAGCGCCAGCCTCTCGTCCGGGAGGACTTCCGGGCTCTCAGCGTAGTCCGGCATCACCGTGACCTGTCGCTCCCTGGCGATCCGTCTCGCCCGCATGGCACTCGCCTTCACGGCCGTCCGGTACGCCACGCCGTAGAGCCAGTTGCCGAGCTTTCCCCGTGGCATCACCGAAGCCGCCTTGCGTGAGAGGACCAGGAACGCTGCCTGGAAGGCGTCCTCGGCGTCGTGGTGGTCCCGCAGGACACGGCGGCACACGCCCCAGACCATCGGGCCGTGGCGCCTCACGATCGCCTCGAAGACCGCCGGTTCCCGCCGGGCGACGAACCGATCCAGCAGTTCACCGTCCGTGAGCCCGCCGACGGCCCCCACATCGAGGAGGGTCTGGAGGTCCCTGATGGCCGTGTTTGTCTCGCCGCTCTTCACCACGCCGTCCCTTCGGCCTTGCCGGGCCTCTATCTGCTTATTGCCGGGTCGTGCCCGATCTCTTCCGCTTTTCTTCCCGCCGCCCGGACTTTTGTGGTCACGTCAGTCGGATGGGTGCCATTGGGCTGGCCCTTCGCCTTCCCTCGATTGTCGCACGGTGGTCGGGAGATACGGCGTAACTCGGCCCGCTTGGTTTGCTTGCTGTCTGCCCGCTTCGAGAAATCCGTCCAGCCGTCCCTACATACGGGCATGGACGACCACTACCTCCCGATCGATGGATTCCCCGGCTACCGAGTGAGCCGACTCGGCGAGATCCAGAGCCGCTGGCTGAAGGCCGGTCGGCACTCCAAGTTGACCGAGGAGTGGCGTCCCCTGAAGCCTTTCCTCCGTTGCGGCTATCCGTCGGTCAACCTCTCCAGGGCTGGCGAGAAGAGCGCATTCAAGGCTCACCGCCTCGTCTTGGGGGCCTTCGTGGGGCCGTGCCCGGAGGGCATGGTGGCCTGTCACAAGGACGGCAACCGGGAGAACGGCACTCTGTCCAATTTGCGCTGGGACACCCACAAGTCCAACAGTAACGATACGCTCCTGCACGGCCGTCGGTCCCGGGGAGCGAACGTCAACTCCAAGCTCGTCGAGCAGGACGTGCTGGAAATCCGCCGGCGGTGGGCCGAGGGCACCGCCCTGAACGAACTGGCAGCGGAGCACGGCGTCACCAAGGGGAATATCCGGGCGATCGTCCAGTGGCATTCCTGGCGGCACCTGCCCCAAGGAGATGTCGGCGAAGTTCATGCTCTCCAGGCCGCAGACCCGCTGTTCGAACCATGTCCCGGGGAGGCCGCATGATCACCTTTCACGACTAACTGAATTTGCATGGTGAGACTGGCTTGCCCGATACGCAGACGATGCTGAAGATGGCCGGTGTCAGCCTCGACGTGCCCCATGAGGTTGAAGTTCTGCGAACGGTGAAGCACTGGAAGAAGGGGCGACCCCGCCGGGCCAGGCAGCCCCTCGGCCTGGATGATCCTGCCCCGCAGAGCAGCCTCAAGCGGGAAGCAAGCCCGCCGTCCAGGGCGTAGCCCAATGGCGTTCGGCAGCCGTGCCCGGCCCACCATCGTCCGGGCCACCGGGCGGGCCATCTGTCTCCGTCCGGCCCTTCACGGGCCGGGCCTCCGGGCGGCATCCTGCAACCGACGATTCCGACGGACCTGGGCGTCGATCTCCTCCAGCCCCAGCGACCGGATCATCGTCCCGATGCTCGTCCCCGGGTCATTCGACCAGAACAGGCCCAGGTCCTCCCTGGGCTCGTAGTGGTAGCCAACCCTCTCGCCGTATTTCTCGGTCAGCGCCTTGCCGTCCCGCAGCGGGGCCGACCAGCCCAGCACGGCGTAGCTTAAGTCCAGTTGGTGGACGAGCACCCCGTCCCGCCCCTCGACCTGGGCGGCGACCAGCCCGGTCGGCTCGAACACCGTGGCGTCCTCCCTCCAGGTGCTCGACACGACGTAGTAGCGGTGCTGTGCGGCCCGAGAGGCGGGCTGGGCTGTGGCCGGAGAGGCGGTGGGCCAGGCCACCAGTTCGGCCCCCTTGGCGGCCAGGGCCGCCCAGCCGTCTTCGAACTGGACGTCCCAGCAAATCTGGATGCCGAGCCTGCCGAAGTCGCAGTCGAAGACCGTATAGTCCCGCCCGGGCGTGATCCCGCCCTCCAGTTCGTCCGTGCCCAGCACGGCCACCGGATGGGCCTTGCGGTAGATGCCGGCCACCTCGCCCTTGCGGTCGAACAACACGGCGGCGTTGGCGTAGGCCATGCCCTGCGGTCCCTGCTCGGCCAAGTCCATGGGGGCGACGATGTAGGTGCGGTGCTTGCGGGCCAGGGCGGCGAACGCCTCCCGCACCGGGCCTTCGAGCGCCACGGCCCTCCGGGAAGCGTCATCGCCCGGGGGCGTCACCGCCGTCTCGGGCAGGACGGCGAGGTCGAGCCCGTGGCCCGGATACCTCTCGGCCGACTGGCGAGCCATCTCGTCGATGAGCCCGCCCAGGGCCTCCAGCCGCCCCTGTAGCCCCGGATACCGACCCTGGGGGCCGAAGATGACCGTGCCGACGACCACCTTGCGGGGCGGACTGTCGGCCCTGCCAGCAGGCTTGCCCGCCGATCGGGCGTCCTTCTCGGGGCGTCCCAGGTGGGCGTCGAACCAGTCGGCGAAGGTCGCCAGGTCCTTCTCCATGCCCGGCCACCCGTGCCCCGCCTTGGGCTTCACCACGAGCTTGGCCTCGACGCCAGCACCCTTGAGAGCCCCGACCATCACTTCGGCCTGCTGGATCGGCACCAGCGTGTCGGCATCGCCGTGGACGATCAGCGTGGGCGGGTCGTCGGCCGAAGCGTGCGTGACCGGCGAGATCCGCCGGCCGATCTCCCGGACCTTCGCCTCGTCCGTGACGGGCAGGAACTTGTGAGCCTCTGGCGATAACTCGTGGAAGTCGAACGGGGCCTTGAAGTTCTTGAGCACGCCACGGCCCAGGGCGTCCTCGCCCGGCTTGCCGTAGTTGAGGAAGTCCGTCGGCGGGAAGAGGCACGCCACGGCCTGCACCCGGCTGGACCGGCGGTCCACCGGGTCGTCCGCCTTCGGGTCGCCATCGTCCCCGGCCGTGCCCTGCATGAGCGAGAGGTGCCCGCCGGCCGACCCGCCGTAGATGCCGATGCGATCGGGATCGATCCCGTATTCCCCGGCGTGGTGCCGGACGAACCGAACGGCCCGGTGCATGTCGGGGAGGATCTCGGGGATGGTGAACTTGGGCTGGCTGCCGTGGACGACGGCGAAGACGGTGTAGCCCCGGGCGACCAGGGGCTCGACCAGCGGGATGGCGATAGCCTCGTGCGCCGAGAACCATCCCCCGCTGACCACGAAAACCAGGCCCACGCCCCGGGCGTCCTTCTTCGGGGTGAAGACATCCATCGTCAGGGCGGTGCCGTACTTCCGCCCGTAGATGACGTCCTCCCGGCGGGTGTAGGAGGGCTCGTCGGCGGCGAGGCATGCCGAGGTCAGGGTTGCCATCCCGAGGACGGCATGGAGCAGGCTGGTTCGCACGTCGGGGTCCTCGGTCGGGTCCGGGATTGGAGCAAGTCAGGCTGTGGTCCGGCCATTCTCATGGGGCCACGACCCGGGTTCAATGGACGTCCCCTCGGGGGGGCGACGAGGCGAGGAACCCGGTCCGATTCCCTGCTGGGTCCTGTCCATCCCGACTCGACTCTTCGTCCCTTTGGGCTCAAGGTGGATGGCAACGACCTGGGAATGTTGATCAGGAGCCAAGGAATGAAGTCTGAGTTCCACCGGCCTTGCCGTTTAGTGTGAACGCCACGCCAGTAGAGACGGGTGTATAGATTTCCTGCCTCCCCGGCCCGGGCGATAATCCCTTCCAGGGCGGCATCGTCGAGACGAAGGGGATCGCATGCGGATCAAGCATTACGCCCAGGGCAAGTTCTACACGATCGAGTGCCCCCGGGGCACCGAGATCGTCCGCCGTCCGGGCCATGGCGACCATCTGCTCGTGTCCCTAAACGGGAAGCAGGTCCGCATTCTTGCCGACCCGCCCGAGTTGCTGCCCTTGCTGGCTGAGTCGGGGAACTTCGGGGTGACGCTGGTCGGGGAGCCCGAGCCCGACGTGGCCCTGATCGGCTTGGCTTGCCCCGCTTGTGGCCAGGATGATGCGGAGTGGTAGCAACTGCGAGAGGGCCTGGAGACGGTCCGCTGCGAGTAGTGCGGAATAGAGTTTGCGCCATATCCGGCCCCTGCCTCCGTCTCCTCGGCGGCGGACTTCACGGTCGTTTGTCATCCGGATTGCCCTTCAGAGCCATACCCGATTCCAAAGGTCTCCTGACCGCCTCGATCGTGACATCAGGATGGCCCTCCCTGCATCAATCCGAGCATCCCGAACCCGCCACGCCCTCCCTGTGTCCAGGTGACTGGTCCTCCGGGGCCAGAGGAGCACGCCATGACCACGATGCCCGAAGTCCGGGTCGGCGACCCGATCCGCCACGAGGCCCTGACCGTCTTCCCCCTGTTCTCGCCGCACTACGGCGGGATCGACTACCTGCTCTCCGACGAGGCCATCGCCGCCGGCTCGGTCACGGTCGAGGAGGTCAGCGAGGGTGGCTCTGTGCCGACCCTGCTGGTGATCAATTCCGGGAGCTCCCGGGTCCTGTTCCTCGAAGGCGAGGAACTGAAGGGGGCCAAGCAGAACCGGGTCCTGAACACCTCGGTCCTGGTCGCCGCCGAC
>JANOBY010000206.1:0-1830 GCA_031411935.1 Planctomycetales bacterium
ACCATCCGGCGGCTCGCCCGCGGCCTCTACGATTACCCGAAGGAGCACCCGGTCCTGGGGATCCTCTCGCCCTCCGCCGACGCCATCGCCCAGGCCCTGGCGGGCCGGGACCGGACGCGCCTCCAGCCGGCCGGGGCCTACGCGGCGAACGTCCTCGGGCTATCCGAGCAGGTCCCGGCCAGGGCGGTGTTCCTGACCGACGGCCCGAGCCGGACGGTCAAGGTCGGCCCGACCACGATTCAGCTCCGGCGGACCACGCCGAGGAACATGGCGACGGCCGGGAAGTGGAGCGGGCTCGTGATCCAGGCCCTCCGCGAACTCGGGGAAGAGCACGTGACGCCCGGGCGGATCGCCCATCTCAGGCGGACCATCCCGTCCGAGAAGCGGCAATCGCTCCTGAAAGACCTCACGGCCGCACCGGCCTGGATGCATTCGGTCCTCCGTGAAATCGCGGAGGGGGCGTGAGACGCTTGAAAAGGGCCTCCCGACGATCCAGTTACATAGTCGTCACATACCGAAAGGCGGTAAATTCCGGCACTTAGGCTTGCTGCGGGCGGCGAAGCGAGCCATCCAGTTACATCGCGCTACATAGGATACCTAAGCCCAAAACGGCACATAGCTTGCGTCCTTTTTCGACTCGCTTCCCTTCGTGTAAGGCTTGATCAGCTTGGCGTCCAAGGCGTCGCGGATGATGCGGGACGCCATCGGGTAATTCGAATCCTTGATCCCGAGCCTCTGGCGGAGCGAGGCGTTCGTCATCCGCTTCCCGGAGACGTAGCAGAGGGAGGCGTGGTGGTAGCACGCCCGGATCCTGTCGCCCCTGTCCATGTGGGAGAAATCCCGCGGGCCGAGCAGGACGACCACCGTGCTCCCTTCGGTGACCCGGAAGTCGGGGGCCGGGAGCTGGAAGCTCTCCACGAGCGAGATCACCTTGTCGATCCCGCTGCCCCGCTCCTCGCAGATGTTCGCCCTCCGCATGACCGAGGCGAGCGTCTCGTTCCGGGACCGGGGCGGCTCGTCGATGAACCTCAGGGGGTCGATCAGCGACCTGCCGGGGTTCGTGATCTCCATCCGGTCGGAGAAGATCTCGACGGTCGGCCCGGCGCCGCCGATCGAGAAGTCCTGGTGCACGAGCGCGTTGGCGACGAGCTCCCGCACGGCGAGCTCGGGGTACATCCGCACGACGGTCCTGAGGGCCTCGCCGATCTGCTCGTTCTGGGGCAGCTGGTCATTGATGTAGCGGATGGCCCCCTCGAACCCCACGGCGTAACCCTTGCCCCCCGGCTGCTCCTTCTGCGTGTCGACCCGGTTGTCGCCGCGGTAGATGATCACCCGGAGGGCCTTCCGGGAGAGGCGGCCGAAGTCGGAGAGGTTCCTGGCGAAGAGCACGGCGCCGATGTTGGTGACGTGGTAACGGTCATCGCCGGCTCCCGTGATCAGGGACTCCTTCGCGAGCCGCTCGAGGATGCTCCCGCGGTTGTCGGGGAGGGGCTGCTTCATGAGGCGGAAGTAGTTCGGATAGTCCAGGAGCGAGAGCACCTGCTCGGACGTGGCGTCGGGCAGGGCCACCTCCTCCTCGAAGGAGGTGCGGGCGAGGAGGGACCACAGGCTCCGCTCGATCTCGGGATGGTCCCGGAGCTTCTTCTTGTAGGACCCGACGCGGATGTATTCCCAATCCTTGAAGCGCACGGGCGTGTGCGAAGCCGCCGGGATCTCGAGGACGACGAAATGATGCCCTCGCTCGTCGGCCTCGTGGATCCGGAAGTGGATCCCCGGATGGAGCTGGGTCGAGATCCAATTCTCGAGCTCCTGGCCCTTCACCTTCTCCGA
>JANOBY010000207.1:0-3201 GCA_031411935.1 Planctomycetales bacterium
CCCGTAGTTAAACGGCGCAAACGAAGTCCAGGGCCGCGGTCATCCCTTCGCAGGGAAGGCCGCGGCCCATCTTCGTTGGCTGGAGCGATTCCCATTGTCTGGACCCACCCGCTCATCCCAGCAAGGGTCGTCCCGTACTGGTAGGCTCGCTACGAGAGATGTGGAGCCGCAGGCGTGTGGCTCATTGGGGAGCTCGATGTCACTGAGCCTTATCGGGGCAGAAGATTTGCCTTCCTGAAGGAGCTCTGTGATCGGCCCACCCTTGGATCGTCTATAAACTCGGGGGGGCCTGCCTCCTCCCCCGCGCTCTCTGTCGAGGAAGGAGAGCCGGTCACCCGGTCCCGGCACTTCTCCCGCTCGTTCATACGGGGCGTGTGGCAATGAGGTCCGCGGATGTAACGTCCGCGTGAGCCCGGCGATCATCGAACCTGCTGGGGTGTCTCACCGAAGAGATCTTCTGTCGGACTCTGTGAAGCGAAACAGGCTCGCACCAGCGAGGAGGGCTGGTGCGAGCCTGAGTTGTCGACGGTTCGGCAGGACAGAAACGAGGAAAGCCCCTCGGCTCAGATCGTGAAGTGGAAGGTCTTGGTGATGGCACGCCAGAGCCACCAACCCAGCGTGCAGGAGCCGCCATCGATCTTGGCGAAGCCTCGCTGGCCAACCTGGACACTGAGGTCTTCGTTGTTGATCGGGATGATCACCTCGTACACGGCCGAAAGCGGCTTGGCGGTGCCCGTCTTCTCATCGGGCTTGGTGGCGACCTCGCCACCGGCCAGGTTCGAAAGCTCGGGCGGTACCTCGTCGCGGTTGCGCCGCGCGACCTGAGACACGTAGCTGCGGCGTGTCTTCTCGGAATCGCCGTTCATCTTGACCCAGGCCTTGGGCAGCCCATCGTCGCGGTCGAGGCGAACGAGATCTACGTCCGACTGGTCGAGGATCAGGTGGGCCTCGAGCTTGTGGGGGTCGGCGATCTCGCAGATCGGTTTGTCGCCGGGCTTGAGCCACATGCCTGTGGTTTCGGGATGAGGGACGCCCATGGCGTAGCCGTCGCGAGGCGCATAGATGGAGAGCTTGGCGATCTGCTCGTTGACCTTCTCGACAAGCGGGTTGAGCATCTCGGCATTCTGCTTGAACTGCGAGAAGAGGCCGTGGTCCCCGACCTGGAGGCTGGACATGTAGACCTGGGCCTTCTCCATGTTCGTATCGACCTGCTCGGTCAGCGTGAGCCGCTCGCGCATCTTAGGCAGGTTGGAGAGCCGGGCGATGGGGTCGCCCTTCTTGACCCGGTCGCCGTCCCGCACGTACAGCTCGTAGAGCCGCCCCTCGACAGCGGGGTAAAGGATTGCGGGGTCGGCCACCTGCACGACAAGGGTACCCTGGACCCGCAACGGGGTGGGGATCAGGAGAATTCCGGCGATGCTCGCGGCGGCCACCGCGAAGAACCCGGCTGCGCGGGCCTTCTTCACTTTTCGCATCCTCCCAGGTTGTCGAACGAATTTGATCATCTGATAGACAGGCATGCCGATCATCGGCACAAGCGAACCGATCGCCAGCATGTAGCTGATCGACTGAAGGCCGCGCGGCTTGAGAAACTGGCTCAGGAAAAAGATGATGCTGAACGTGACCACCCACCGGTAAATGTAGCTGGCGATGGCGTAGACGACGAACAGGAATCGCCGCGACCGCGGCATGTAGCTCTGGACCGGAATCTCCAGGCCGAGCACCTTTTCCTGGAACAGGTAGATGAAGAACTGCGTGGACTTGATCCGGAGGTTGGGGATCTCCAGGAAGTCCGACATCACGTAATAGCCGTCATACCTCAGCAGAGGGTTCGCATTGAAGAGGATCGTGTTCACCGAGCAGATGAACATGGTGGCCAGCATGAGGCTATTCAAAAGGCCCGGCTGCGTGTTGAACCAGACGAACGTGGCGCACGCGGCGAGGAAGCACTCGACGTAGATCCCCGCCGCCGAGATCCAGATCCGCTTCCATTTGTTGGGCAGGAGCCAGCAGTCGGTCACGTCGCAGTAGAGCGCGGGCGTGAGGACGAGGAACAGCATCCCCATCTCATGCACCTCTCCGCCGTAGTGCTTGGCCGTGAGCCCGTGGCCGAACTCGTGGATGACCTTGACCACAGCCAGGCTACACCAGAAATAGACGATGGTGTACCAGTTGAAGAAGTTCTGAAACTCGGGCAACTTCGCGTAGAACTCGTCCCACTGGCTGATGACCAGCGTGAGCGCCGAGAGCATCACGCCCAGGCTGAACGTCACGAACCAGCGGGTATAGATCCACCGGAAGTAGGGGTACATGCCCGTGAGCAGACGCTCGGGGTCGATGATCGGGATCTTGATGTAGAGGATGTTGGCCAGGAACTGCCAGACCCTCTTCCACCGATTTTTTCGCCTTCGAGCGATGAGGACCTTGGCCTGCTCGGGCGTGTCGATCTGCGCGATGCCGGCCTCGTGCAGCTGCGAGGCGAAGCGGATGAGGTCATCGACCGAGATCGTCTGCGGGCGGTACTTGCGCTCAAACGCCCGCTTCACATCCTGGAGCGTGTTCTTGCCGTCGAACTGCTCGAGCAGGAAGTACTCCTCGACCTTGAAACGGAAGTACTTCAGCGCGATCGGGTCCTTGATGACGTAGTGCGTCATCCCTTCATAAAATTGTTGCTGGATGACCAGGTCCGGCCGGAGCTTGACCTTAAGCTCCTCGGCGGACTGGCCGGCGGGAAGGGCTGGGGCCAGGGTAGGTGCGGCGCTCATCGGTCGGAGGCCCTTCGAGGCTAGCGGAGATTCGAGATTCCCGATTCGTGGAGGAGATCGGAACCGCCTTCAACGGAAGGCCGCCCCGATCTCCCGGCATGGGCTTCCGGCTCAGGGCCTCTTCACGGAGGCGACCTTGGCGGGGACGTTGTTCATGAACACCGTCATCTCGCCCTTGGTCCCGGGACGAAGGAGCAGCTCGGGATGCTCGGGGTCGATCCTGAGCGGGATCTCGGCGAGTACCTGGACCTCGGTCGTCCGGAGATTCGAGTGGACCTCGTGGCCAACCGTGGTGATCTTGCCCTTGTAGACGGTCTTCTCGATATCCAGGTCCGCCTCGTCGATTACCGCGCGGACCTCGACGGGCTCGTTACCCTTGAGCCTCAAGGCGACCTCGAGCGGGACCCAGCCCACGAAGCGGAGCTTGTCGGTCCCG
>JANOBY010000208.1:0-17357 GCA_031411935.1 Planctomycetales bacterium
CGCCCCTCGTCGTTCAGCCCTTCCGTTTGACCGTATCCTCGGCTCAGGATCGCCACGCGCAGCCCGCGATCACGGTACCAGCGGGCGACCCACTCGACCATCGGCGTCTTGCCGGTGCCGCCGAGGGTGAGGTTCCCGATCGAGATGACGGGCACGCTCGCGCGGTGGACCGTCTTCCATTTGCGGTCGAAGGACGCGTTGCGAACCCCGACCCCCACCTGATAGAGATGGGCGGCCGCCCCCAGGGCCAGCCGGCCCGCGGAGGCGAGGAAGCCGCGGGTTTCGCCCCTCACGAGCCTGAGGAAGTCCGCCTCGTTCACGATATTGCCGGGCCACCCTGTTCGAGGCGAGAAGGAGCTTCCGCGAGCCGCGAAACCAGTCGCGGCCCACGGAGGCCGGTCGCAGACGTCATGCACCCATGGCGGCGATGATCGCCTCGGCCATCTGCTTCGTGCCCACGGCCGTGGGGTCGTCGCGGTGCGGCTTCATGTCGTAGGTGACCGACTTGCCTTCCTTGATGACCTGGGCCACGGCGCCCTCCAGCTTCTTCGCCGCCTCGGTCTCCCCCAGGTATTCGAGCATGAGCACGCCCGAGAGGATGAGCGCGGTGGGGTTCATCTTCCACTGCCCCTTGTACTTGGGGGCCGATCCGTGGGTCGCCTCGAAGACCGCTCCCTTGTCGCCGATGTTGGCGCCGGGGGCCACGCCCAGGCCACCCACGAGCCCGGCGCAGAGGTCGGAGAGCACGTCACCATAAAGGTTGGGCAGGACCATGATGTCGTACAGTTCGGGCTTCTGCACGAGCTGCATGCACATGTTATCGACGATGCGATCCTCGAACTCGATGTCCGGGTATCCCTTGGCCACCTCGCGGGCGACCTCCAGCCAGAGTCCGTCGCTGAACTTGAGGATGTTCGCCTTGTGGACGGTGGTCACCTTCTTGCGCCCGTGCTTGCGGGCGTACTCGAAGGCGTATTCGTGGATCTTCTTCGTGGCCGAGACGGAGATCGCCTTGATCGAGAGGCCCGAGTCGGGCTTGATGCTCTTGCCGTTGAGCCTCTTGATCTCGGCGATGATCTCGGCGGTCTCGGGCTTGCCCTTCTCGAACTCGCAGCCGAAGTAGAGGTCTTCGGTGTTCTCGCGGACGATCACGAGGTCGACCTTGGTGTCCGAGTAATAGGTTCGGACGCCCTCGTACTGCTTGCAGGGACGCACGCACGAGTAGAGGTCGAGCGCCTGCCGCAGGTACACGTTCACGCTGCGGAACCCGGTGCCCACCGGCGTGGTGATCGGGGCCTTCAGGGCCACTCCCGTGCGGCGGCAGGACTCGAGGACCGAATCCGGGACCGGCGTGCCGGCGGTCTCCATGATGTCCACGCCGGCGTGCTGCACGTCCCAGTTGATGGCAACGCCCGTGGCGTCGATGCACATGCGGGTCGCTTCGGCCAGCTCGGGTCCAACCCCGTCGCCGGGGATCAACGTCACTTCGTGGGCCATCGGGGACTCTCTCCGGACGGATTTTCGGAGACCGACGAGCCCTCAAGGCTCGCCAGGATTCCCCATCGTCACGTCTCGAATACGGGAAAGGAAAAGCAGTTGCGTCGAGCCACGCGGCTCGGGTAAGGTGTTTTCCTGACGGTTGCGCCCAAACCTACACGACATGCCGAGGGGTCGTCAAGCGGCGCTCGGCAGCACGGCACCACGGACTCGTAGGACGTTTTCCGCATGTTGTTGCCCCCGCTTGCGCCCGCGCCGATCGTTCAGGACTGGCTAGCTCGCCATTCCAGGCCGACGAGTTTCGCCCTGCATATGGTCGGAATTCCGTTGACGATCATGGGCGTGTTGCTGGTGCCGGTGTATCTGGGCATCGCGTCGCTGCCGATCTTCTTGCTCTCGGTCTCCCTGTTCGTGGGGGGATACCTCGTGCAATTTCTGGGACATGCCCTGGAGGGCAGCGAGCCCGGCGAGATCGCCTATCTGCGGAAGAAGGCCTCTCGATCGCTCAGGAAGAGGCTCCGCAAGGCGATCGCGAGCAACGCGGCGACCAGGAAAAACCCTCGGCCGGCCGGTTGACCCTTCGGGGATCGAATTGGAGGGCCAAGCTCGGCCCGTGACCCGCAGGACGCTGGGTGTCCTGGTCGAGAATCGGATCCTCGCACGTGCCGTGTTCGGGGGCCTGGCGTGATCATCCCGGGTTTGCGATCGATCCTCCAGGGAAGTGCAGGACCGTGGGCGTCCCTTTGATCTAAGCAGGGGATGGCCTCGGCCGGCCCTGCCGGTTTCGTCGCGCCTTCTCGGCAGTTGACCTAGCCACCTTCGATGAAATCCGTAGAATCCGGCCCATCACCTCAAGAAGCACATTCGTTACATCCGATACAGTTTGACAGGTCGATCCCACGAGCTCCCGCAAGGTTGCTTCATGCTCCGGCATGGGTGGCCTTGAAGAGGTTCGTGGACCAGGGAACGGACGAGTGGTGGCCTCAGACGGACGAGAACGGCACGAGGCCGCCGTGAGTTGCCAAGGGGCATTGCAGGCCGTGCCGCAGGGAAGCGGCCGGTAGCAGACCGAGGCGAGGGTCTCCGCCATGGCGGATTCGGGGTCGAAGTTCGTGGGTCCTGCCACGATCACGGGATGGCCCCCAATCCCCGCCAAGGCGTTCTAAGTCAAGGACGGTCAGGCCATGCGATTGACCACTTTCGGGAACCGGCTAGCTCTGGCGGCAGTACTGGCGGGCGTAACAGCGTCCGGTTCAGGCTGCCGGCGAGGGCCATACATCGACCAGGCGAAGGCCGTCCCGCCGGAATCGGTGGGAATGACGCCCGAGGCCGACGACGGTGTGATCCGGACGGCATTCTCCGGCGAAAATATGCAGATGCCGATTCCCAAGGTGTCTGATCCCCGGACGACCTCGAACCCCGAGGCCGAAGAGATCTGGGAGATGCCCCTGCCCGAGGCGATCCGGATCTACCTGGACAACTCGGAGGTCGTCCGCGTGATCGCCCTGGGTGCCCAGGGCATCCCGGTCGGCGGGTTCGAGCCCACCCCGCTGAACACGGGGAGCGGCGGTGCGCTCGGCACCGGCACGCTCACCACCGTGTACGACCCGGCGATCCAGGAGACCACGATCGCCCAGGCCCTCTCGGCGTTCGACGCGAGCCTCCAGGCCACGCTCTTCTGGAACAAGTCCGACGCCCCGTTCAACAACGCGATCTCGGCGGGCACCTTCCTGGTGGGCGACCGGTTCCCGGTGGTCTTCACGCAGGAATCGGCCAACGCGGCCGTGACCCTGCAGAAGAGGACCGCCACGGGTGCCACGCTCTCGGCCGCCCACAATATCATCTACAACTACACCAACAGCCCGACGAATGTTTACCCGTCGGCCTACACGGTCAACACCCAGTTCCGGTTCAGCCAGCCGTTGCTCGGCTCGGCCAGCAACGCCTTCAACCCGCAGCCGCAGGCCGCGGGGCTTGAGGCCAACCGCGCCCCGATCATCGTCCAGAGGCTCCAGGCCGACGTCTCGGTCTGGCGGTTCAAGTCCGAGGTCATGGCCGGCATCCGCTCGGTCGAGCAGCAATACTGGGCCCTGTCCCAGGCCCAGGTGCAGTACTGGGCGAGCGAGACCGCGGTGGACCTCGGCGAGCAGATCCTCAAGCGTGAGCAGGCCAAGTACCTGGTCGGCGTGGGCGCCCTGCCCAACGTGGCCGAGGCCGCCGAGCAGCTCGAACGCTTCCGCCTGGACTACGTGGACAAGACCGCCAACCTGATCACCACCGAGCGTCAGCTCCGCAACATCCTCGGCCTTCCGCCGACCGATAACCGCCGGATCGTGCCCGTGACCGCCCCGACCGAGGCCCGCCTCGAGCCGAACTGGGAGGCCAGCCTCGCCCAGATGGTCACGTTCCAGCCCGACATCGTGCAGAACCAGCTACTCGTCCGGGTCGCCGAGCTCCAGCTGCTGATCGCCCGCAACCAGCTCCTCCCGGTCCTGAACCTGGACATGCTTTATCAGCTCAACGGCCTTGGCCGCCATCTCGACCAGGCGGAGGCTGTGCATACGGGTCGGCAGATCGAGGCGGTGGATCCGATCCTCCAGGCCCAGCAGAGGGCGGCCGGATTGAACCCCACGCCGGGCCGATTCGGCGATTTCAACACCTGGCAGATCGGCCTGACCTTCCAGATGCCGCTGGGGTATCGCGGCCCCCTGGCCAACAATCGCCAGGCCCAGTACGCCCTGCTTCGGCAGAGGGCCTTCCTCCAGCAGGTCGTCCACCAGACGACTCACGCACTCGCCCGCTTCTTCCTGGAAGTGGACAGCAACTACAAGCTCTTCAAGACCGCGGGACGCCTGAAAGACGCGGCCAAGCAGCGGCTCGACGCCCAGGCCGCTTATTACGAGAACGGGACGATCACCATCGACCGTTACCTCGACGCCGTGAATCGCTGGGCGACCGCCGTGGCCCAGGAGGCCGACTTCCGCACGCGGTACAACACAGCGATCGCCGCCCTGGAAGAAGCCAAGGGCACGCTCCTGGCCTACGACAACATCGCGCTTGCCGAAGGGCCCTGGCCCGCGAAGGCCTACACCCAGGCCCGCGACCAGCAGGCCGCCCACAACCAGCATCCGACGGGCGGGAGTGGCCCCTATCAGCCTCGTCCGATCAACGGCCCCGCCCAGCTCGCCCCGGTTGAGCCCATGGAGCCCCTGGGCGAACGCGAACGCACCCAGGAAGGCCGCCCCCCTCTGCCGGCCCCGGCAGGCCCGGTGGGCCCGCCGCCGACCCCCTCGCCGCCCATGATCCCCGCCGGCGAGCCCAACATCTTCGGTCGCAACGGCAGGCCCGCCCCGGTCGAGCCCGAGGTCATCCCGGCCTCCACCGGGGACCAGCCCGAGCCGATCGTCGAGCCCACCTCGTCCAGGGGACCTGCAGGCGGAGGGGCGCTCCCGCCCTTGCCGCCGAAGTGAGGGATCGAGGCGACTCACCACGACTCCAGAAGCCCCTCCCGACTCCCGTTCGGGAGGGGCTTTTTTCGCATGATCCGACCGGGCCCCGGCCGATTCGCTCCCCCTCTGGCCCGGCTCGTGGGTCGACGCCACATTCCGTGGCGGCTCCTTCGTTGTTCCGCGCGGGCGACGTTCTATAATGGGCCGGCCCGATCACGACTCGACGGGCGGGACCGGACCCTCTGCACGAGGCGAGAGCTATGTCGGCCGATGGGCTTCTGCTGGCGAAAACGGGCGACCACGAGATCCGCTTCAACCCCCGGATGGCCAACCGTCATGGGCTCATCGCCGGGGCCACGGGTACGGGAAAAACCGTGACCTTGCAGGCCATGGCCCAGGGCTTCAGCAGGATCGGCGTGCCCGTGTTCGTGGCCGACGTGAAGGGCGACCTCTCGGGCATCCTCCTGCCCGGCTCCGGCGCCAACACCAAGGTCTCCGAGCGTGTGAAGAAACTCGGGCTGGGAGACTTCCTTTATGAAGGCTGCCCGGTCCGGTTCTGGGATGTGTTCGGCGAGCAGGGCCACCCCATGCGGGCCACCGTCTCCGAGATGGGCCCGCTGCTCCTGGCACGAATCCTGAACCTGAACGAGATCCAGTCGGGTGTCCTGACGATCGCGTTCAAGGTTGCCGACGACAACGGCCTGCTCCTGCTGGATCTCAAGGACCTACGCGCGATCGTCCAGTACGTGGGGGATCAGGCCAAGGAACTCTCCTCGCAGTACGGAAACGTCGCGCCGGCGACCGTGGGCGCGATCCAGAGGGCCCTCCTCTCGCTGGAGCAGCAGGGCGGCGAGAAGCTCTTCGGAGAACCAGCCCTGAACCTCTTCGACCTGATTCAGGTCGACAGCAACGGTCACGGGACGATCAACGTGCTGGCCGCCGACAAGCTCCTCCAATCGCCCAAGATCTATGCGACCTTCCTCCTGTGGCTCCTTTCGGAGTTGTTCGAGAACCTGCCCGAGGTTGGCGACCCGGCGAAGCCCAAGATCGTCTTCTTCTTCGACGAGGCCCACCTCCTTTTCAGCGACGCCCCCGAGGCACTTCTGGACAAGATCCAGCAGGTCGTCCGCCTGATCCGCTCGAAGGGTGTGGGGGTTTACTTCGTCACACAAAACCCTCGCGACGTGCCCGACGTGGTGCTGGGTCAGCTCGGTACCGCGTCCAGCACGCGCTCCGCGCCTTCACGCCCAGCGATCAGAAGGCCGTGAAAAGCGCCGCGGACACCTTCCGGCAGAACCCCGGGTTCGACACCGAAACCGCGATCAAGGAGCTAGCGATCGGCGAGGCCCTGGTCTCCCTCCTGGACGAGAAGGGGCAGCCGGGGGTCGTTGAGCGGGCGTTCATCGTCCCGCCCGGCAGCCAGATCGGGCCGATCTCGCCCGAGCAAAGGTCGCAAGCCATTCGCGAATCCCTGCTCTACGGACGCTACGAAAAGGCCCTCGATCGCGAATCCGCTTACGAAATCCTGATGAAACGCGCCGAGGAAGCCGCCAGGGCCGCCGAGCTCGCCAAGGCCGCCCAGGCGGAGGCCAAGCGGCAGGCCCAGGAAGAGAAAGAAGCCGAGCGAGACCGCCGCTCCTCATCACGCCGCGAGGGGCTCGTCTCGGCTTTCTTCAAGAGCGCCGCCCGCTCCCTGGGTAGCGCGATCGGCCGGAGCTTCAGCCGAGGAGTCCTGGGCACCCTGACCGGCAGCAAGAGCAAATGGAAGTGGTGAGCGGTCGTGTCGTTCACCGATCCATCGCACGTTCCGAAGCCTGAGCGAGGCTGGCCCTTCGGTTCGGAAGGCTCAAGATCGCCCGTCGTACGAGCTCCGGATCGATCTCGTGGACGTCGATGGGGTCGCCCACGGCGCGGAGCATGGTCACGGTGAGTCGTCCTCCGAGGTGCTGGCGGAACTCTTCGAGCCCGTCGAGGATGGCATCCACCTCGTCCAGGATCTCGTGATCGAATCGGAATCCGAGGTCGAGCAGGCACCGAACCACGCGGTCGGCATCCGCCGAGGGCAGGCCGAAGGCGAGCGATGAGTAAATCGCGTCGATCGCCACGCCGATGGCCACCGCCTCTCCGTGCCGCATGCGGAACTCGGTCATGGCCTCAAGGCGATGTGCCGACCAGTGGCCGAAATCCAGCGGACGGGCCTCGCGCGATTCAAACGGGTCGCCACCCAGGGTGATGTGGCGGCGGTGCCACTGGGCCGAGGCCCGGATCACGGGGAGTGCCGCGTCCATGTCGCGGGCTCGGATCTTGGTCGCGGACCGGCATAGGCTGTCGAAGCTCGCCGGGTCCTTGAGCAGGAAGACCTTCACGGCCTCGGAGAACCCGCAGAGAAAGTCGCGATCGGGCAGGGTGGCCAGCAACTGCGTGTCGTTGATCACCGCCCAGGGGACGGCGAACGAGCCCAGCCAGTTCTTCTTGCCGAAGAGATTCACGCCGTTTTTGACGCCCACGCCCGAGTCGGCCTGCGCCAGGGTCGTGGTCGGCAGCCTCACCAGGCGGATCCCTCGATGGGCGATGGCGGCGGCGAACCCCACGGCGTCAAGGACCGCCCCGCCTCCGATCACGACCACGTAGCTGCGGCGATCGAGCCCAGCGGCGTAGAAAACCTTGAGCATCCGCTCGAGGACATGGATGTCGTTCTTCACGGCCTCGCCGCCGGTCACGACCTGGATATTCCCGGCGAGCTCGAATCGGTCGCTGTGCGTGGAGGCCAGGGACTCGAGCCGCTCCCGGAGGTCGGGCTGAGCCCTCATGACTTGCTCATCGACCCAGAACTGGACCCGCGCCGGGCGGTCCCCCGAGGGCTCGAGTATGTCAACCAGGGCCTGCTGATCGTCGCCCAGGACGTCGCCCGTGAACACGAGGCGATGCACGAACGATGGCGAGAATGGGACCTCAAGCGCATCGGATTCGAACGCGTTATTCATGATGGCGAGCTTTGGCCGGGGTGATGGCAAAGTCGAGGGCGGGGTGCGGCCTTCATCGTGGCCACACAAAGATGATATCCGCGCCCGCAGGACAAGCCAAGGGTCGCGCCGGTTCGGCGCAACTCCCAACCCCTCAAGTCGCCCCACTCACCAGAACGCCCCGATGAAGAAGGTGAAGACCCGGGTCCGGTCCTCGTCGGCCTTGACCACCGGGAAGGCGATGTCGAACGCCAGGGGCAGGGGGCCGAACATCTGCTGCGGCAGGTACAGCCGCACGCCCGTGCCGACCGCCATGCGGAACTGGGTCAGGTCGTAGCCGGCCTCGACCGTGCCGAAGTCGGTGAAGAAGACCTGCTGGATCTTGTCGTTCGCGGTCCAGGGGAACTGGTATTCGAGCGAACCGATGGCCGTCATGATGCCGCCCACGTTCACGTCCAGCTCGCGGGGCCCCACGCCTCGATAGCTGAAACCTCGCATGCTGCGGAAGTCGCCCGCGTAGAACCGCTCGTAGACCGGCGTGTCGCGGCCGGTCACGCCGAAGAAGCCTCGGGCGGTCAGGAATCGCTTGCCCGTGCCGTCGGGGCGGCTGCCCAGGGTCACGTACTGGCGCCCTTCGACCGTGAACTTGGGGGCGGTGAACGTCCCCCACATCTGCTCGAAGGCGAACTCCAGGTACTGGCCCGAGGTCGTCGCGTAGGGGTCGTTGCGGTTGTCGAAGCGGAGGGTCGGACGCAGAGAGGCCATGGTCGTATGCCCCGCCGCAGCCAGGTAGGACGCGGGGGCCGGATAGGCGAAGGCGTGGAAGTTCACATCCTCGATGCGGGCGGCCACGTCGGCGTAGGTCTTCGTGCCGAACTGGCGGCCCAGCGAGATGCGGGCCCCGGTCCGGTCCTCGGTGAAGTCCGAATAGAAACGGCGGAACGTGTAGGCGCTGGCCCCGAAGCCGATGGGCAAGTCGAACACGTAAGGATTGCGGAAGCTGATCTGGGCCCGGTTGATCTGCGTGCCGGGCGAAAGCTCGATGCGAAGATCCTGGCCGGCCCCGCGGAAGGCGCTCCCGCTGAAGAGCTCGCCGAAGGTCCGGGGGATCGCCTTGTAGTCGAAATTGCTCTCGTGAATGATCACGTTTCCGAAGAGGCCACCGTAGCTGGTGGCACCCACGCCCAGCATGAGCCGGCCGGTGGTGGTCTCGTCGACCGAGGCCACGATGTCGGCGAACGAGCGGTTGGGGAACGGCTCCTGGCGATCGGGCCCCACGTCCGACTGGTTCATCCCCGGGATGCTCGGGAAGGTGCCGGGCAGCTCACGCTTGCCGATGGGGGGCGTCTGTGTGCCGGGAGCCCCGCCCGCGGGGAAGGGGTTGCCGTCGCCCAGGACGGGCGGGGCCGTGGCGTCGCCGATGATCGGGCCGGGGGCCTCGACAGGCGGCAGCGTGAAGCCGGGGGGCGGTTCGACGATGATCGGGGCGATCGAAGCGGGGCCTTCGCCCGCCGCCGGTGGTGCATCCTGCCGGGCCACCATGCGAGGCGCGGGGGCCGGGCTCTGGAGCCGAGTCCTCACCACTTCCTCAATCTCGGCCGTGGCCGCGGGGTTTCCGCCCGAGTAGGGCTTCTCGCCCGAGCGACGGTTCGTGACCTTGATGTCCAGCGGCTTGCCCATCTCGGGCGAGGTCGCGAAGAATTTCAGGTTCGTGATCCGCTTCTTCGCCAGGTCGAGTCGGTTCGCGTCCAGAGGCTCGCCGGGCACGAGTCCGGCCTGGTTGAACTCGCGCCGGATCACGCGATCCTGGGTCCGTCCATTGCCGATGATCTTGATCTGGCCGACGACATAGGGGGCGCCCTCCTCGATGTGATAGACGAGGTCCACCACGCCGGGGTCGTCGGTATGCTCGGGCTGGACGGCCACGTGGGCGTCGATGCAGCCGATCGCCCCGTACTTCGTCCGGACGAGCTTCTCGTCCACCTCGCGGAGCGTGTCGGAGAAGGCCTGGCCCTTTTGCAGCTTCATGCCGTCGAGCAGTTTCGCGGTCTGGAGCTGCTCGTTCCCCTCGAACTTGATCGAGCGGACCTTGAATTGCACGCCCTCCCAGATCACGAAGGTGACCTGCATCTGGCCGGGGTCGGAGCCGGGACGGGTCACGGGCGTGACCTTGACCTCGAAGAAGCCCTGGCTCTGGTAGTATTCGCGGAGCTTCTTGGCGTCGTCTTCCAGGTCCTCGCGGCTGAACTTGGTGGGCCACACGCCCAGGAGCTTCGGCTTGCTTCGGACCTTGGTTTCCAGCTGGGCGGAGGTGGCGAAGGTGTTGCCCTCAAAGCCCACCGTCCGGACCTGGCACTTCGGGCCTTCGAAGACCTCGAAGATCGCCGTGGTGCTGTTCGGCTTGCCCCCCTCGATCAGGCGGACCTGGGCGAAGTCGTAGCCCTTCTCCTGATACATGCGGGTGATCGAGCCGACGGCCATCTGGTTCTTCACATGGTCGGCGCGGGCGCCGACCTTCAGGCCGGTGTTGGACTCCACGTCCTTCACCTTGATCTTGGTCATCCCGCGGAACTCGACCGCGCGGAGGACGGGCATCTCCTGTACGCGATAGATGAGCTTGTAGCCGCCCCGCTCGCGATCGACGTTGGTGAACGGCTGGATGTCGCCGGTGAACCATCCCGTCTTGGCCAGCGCGTTGAGGTCGTCCTCGATGGCGCGTTCGTCCAGGTTGCGTCCCTCGCGGGATTTCAACTTCGCGAGACTTTTTTCGCGAGGAATGGAGTCATTCCCCTCGATAATGATCTCGCTGATGACCCCCTTGGGGACATCGGCCCTCGCCGCGGCCGAGGCGAGCCCGAGGCACAGCAAAAGCGCCGCGGCCAGGGCCTTCCCACGGGCGGGCGAGCCGTCCTTCGGGGCCGTCCTGGCCGCCGTCGGTCTGTCCTGTCGTGGTCGTAGCATGAGCGATCGGTCCCGAATGGGGCTTGTCCGCGCGACGAAACCAAGCGGACCGCGAGCGCCAGGAACCGACCGCATGGTAGGTTCCCGCTCGTTCGAGTCCGCGTCCCGCTCCGGTTGCAAATGGCCACGACCGCCGCTTCCGTCCTTGGAGAGCAGAGGTCGCAAGTCCCTGGGTGATGGGTGCGGGCCTTGTACCGGACCTAACGGGACTTGGCAAGCCCGGTTGTTCCCGCCCGCACTCGGATCCCCATGCGAAGGGTCCCCGCTGTAGCGAGACTCTCTCGCCCGGATGACGAGAAGCACGTTCGTGCCGAGCCCGATCCCGAAGGACCGGGCCGGGCACTCGCGATCAATTCGGCGCGGGCTGGGCCGCAGGCGTGGCCTCGGGCGCCTGCGCGGCTCCGGGTGCCACGTTCGAGGGCTGGACGGTCCCCTGGCTCAGCTTCTCGCCAAGGGCCTCGGCCCCTTCGTCCTGGGTGCGAGGGAAGGCCACGCCGGGGGGCGTCATCGGGGCGACCTCGGGCGGGCTGCATCCCGCGATCACAAATCCAAAGAAGCTCAGGTAGCCCAGACGCCGCATTCGCGCCTCCACTCTTGACCAGGACAGAAAAAAAGATCATCCCGCAAACGGAGCCGCAACGTGAAGGGCGGATCCTTGCCGAGACCTTCATGTTAGACGCATCGCGCGAACCGAGGCAAGCCGCCCCTCGGTGGGCTCGATCCATTCATCGAGGGGGACCGGCCTCTCCGAGCGGAATCAGGGTCACGGCGATATCCCCGCCGAAGCAAACAGCGACATCGCAGCCCGGCTTGCGAGCCCTTCCCTGATAATCACCGCTGTACATGGCCGACTCGCCGTCCACGCGATACGCGAGGGGCAACGGAGACGCGTCGAGCGGGCAGAAGACCATCTCGGGCTCGGGGCCCTGCGGATCGGGATGGGGCAGGTTCACGTTCCAGAAGGTGCCGGGCGGCCATGGCCTGCCGACAAGCTCTCGGATCACCCGTCCGGCACGCCTGGCCGCAAGCTCCCAATCGACCGGGCGATTCCGGGCCAGGTAATGCGAGATCGCGATGGCGGGCAGGCCGTGCAGGACGGCCTCGCGGGCCGCGGCGACGGTGCCCGAGTGGAACACGTCGGCCCCCAGGTTGCCCCCGGCGTTGATCCCCGAGAGCACCCACCGGATCTCGCGCGCGAGGTGGTGTACGGCTAAACGCACACAGTCGGCGGGGGTCCCGGAGACCGACATCCGTCCCGGCCCCAGGGTCCGGACGGTCAGGGACCGGTCGGTGGTCACGGCGTGGCCGCAGCCCGACTGCGGGCCATCGGGCGCAATGATCAGAAGATCGCCCAGGCCGGCCGCGGCCTGGGACAGGGCCGCGATGCCCGGCGCGTCCACTCCATCATCGTTGGTCAGGATCCAGTGCATGGCGGGCCTCGTTTTGCAGGGCGGTGACACGTACCAGGGTGTCATTTGGAGATCCTGCGCACAACCGGTCGGTGGAGAGTTGACAACCGCCCCTCCGCCCGATAAACTTCGATCTCCAGTGCGGGGGATTAGCTCAGCTGGGAGAGCGCTTGCATGGCATGCAAGAGGTCAGGGGTTCAAATCCCCTATCCTCCACTCGCGTCGGGCGGTCATTCTTGACCGCCCTTTCTTTTTCGATGAAGTGTTTGCCCTTTCTTCGATCATTCGATCGCCTTTTCCCTCGATATTAGCGACCTGAGCCACGGAACGGGTTCCGTCGCCTGCGCGAGTCTAGACTTTTGCAGGGGTCAGATTTCATGGCGGAGAAATCGGCCGATTCCCCGGTGCGGATCATCGGCAGCCGCGAGCTTCACCAGAACCTCCCGGCCATCCTTCGCGAGCTCGAACGGCCGAACGTGCGATACGTTCTCACCGTTCACGGGAAGCCTCGCGCCGTGATGATTGGGGCCGAACCGTTCCTGGAGATGATCCATCAGCAGAGGAGTCCGAGCGAGGCCCTGGTCGGCCTCCAGCTCAGTGCCTTGCTGGGCGGCGACCTGAACGCGATGCCCCTGGAAGTCCTCGAGAAGGCGCTCGAGCCCCAGGACGAATAAGTCCTCGCCGGGAACGGCCATCTCGCTTTGTCTCCGTGCCGACCTTCGGCATTTTCCTTTGGGGCGCCCTTGCCTCTTCCGTAGAATGAGTGCGTGAACTGAGTTCTCCAAGCGTCCACGACTGGACGCGATCCTCCAGAGACCCGGAATGTCCGCTCAACCCGCCCGTTCGCCTCGTGCTTTGTCGCGCCAGTGGATTGGCCGCCTCGCGTCGTATCGTCTTCACAAGAACGACGAACACCGCGAAGCCCTGATCGAGGAGGCCTTTCGTTTCTCCGGTTTCCAGATCGAGTCCGACCTGACCGGCTCGACCTACTGGTCGCAGGCCCCCCTGGCACGTCGGGTTGCGGTCCTCCTGTTCCTGGTCGATCGGGGTGCGGCCACGCGTTCGTCGTGGAAGGGCCGGACGGTCTATGAGGCCGGCCCCGAGGCCGAAACCTGGGCCGCCTCTCAGCCTTCGCTCGCCCCGTATCTCGGCCCCACGCTCGAGCTGATCGCCGCGCTTCGCAACGCCCAGGCCCGCCGCCTCGGATCCGCCGACTGAGTCCTTCGGTCCTCTCGCAGTCGCTCCCCATCCCCATGCTATCGTGTGTCCAGAACTCGACGTGGTCCCGATCGGGACCACGATGCCGGGGTGGATCGCCTTGCCGACACGATCGCTGGGTCATGCCCTTCATCGCCCCTTCCATGCGATGAGAAGTCCACCGTCTCCTGCCCGATACGACCATGAAGTTGCCGAGAGCCCGGGGTGGTCAGGGTCTCCCGACCCTTACGGATGAACCTCGGCTTGGGCTCCGATCGGGCGGGACGCTACGGCCACGCGAACGAACCTGGCTCGTTCAACCTTGATCAAGTCAGTCACGATCGCCCTGATCCCGCTCGCGAATTCAGGGCGACGTGGCGGCGAAAGCCGTTGTCGGTTAGACTGGGGCATTGCGAGCCCTTCGATCGTGGTTCGAGCGAAAGCCGACACCACGATCGTTCGGTGGGCTCCGCCCGTTTTCGCCGCATGTAGGGAAGGACGTCGCGATGGCCGGGAGACCGCAGAATCGCCTCGAACTCCGCCGCCAGTACGAGGCGGCCGAGCCCGTGGACCCGATGGAAGACGAAGCCGAGGACATCTCGGACGACTCGGGAGATGACGACGAATCCGAACGCAAACCGAAAAAGAAGGCCAAGGCGCCCGCCAAGGCCAAGGCGAAGGTGCCCAAGGCCCCCAAGCCCAGCGCACGGATGAGGATCGTCTGGACCGTTATCAACGACGCGTTCAAGCCCGTCGGCACGTTCGAGTTCAACCAGAGAGAGGCCGCCGAGGCCCGCGCCGCGGAACTCACCGCCAAGGGCAAGGGCAACCACTTCATCCAGAAGACCAAGGAGCCCATGCCCGACAACGCGCCCGGCATCGGCGCGGCCTTGCCTCGTCCCGAGCCGGTCGCCGCGATCGTCGAGCCTGTGGCGACCGCCAAGACGAAGGCCAAGGCCAAGGATATCGTCGATGACGAAGAGATCGACGACGATGACGACGCCGATTCCGACGTCGACGTGGATGCCGACGCGGACGACGATGACGACGAGTAATCCTCCTCGCGAACCATCGCGCGAGTGACGAGTCGAGCCACGAGCCCCGCACGATCTCCACGTGCGGGGCTCGTTTTGTTTTTCCCCTCTCGACTCGACCTTAAAACAGCCATGGCCAGGACGGTCGGCCTCACGCAAGTCGTGTCCATAGCCCGTCGAAGGCCCGCGAGAAGGCGTCGATGAGCCGAGGTTCATCGGTGACGATCAGGTTCTCTTCATTGTCGCGACAGGCGCCTCGGGTCCAGTTGTAACTGCCGGTCAGGAGGGTCCGTCCGTCGGCCAGGGCGAACTTGTGATGCATGTGGAATGGGCTCCGATCGACCCGAACCCCGATCCCGGCGCGGATCAGCCGATCCACATCAGATCCCAGGTCTTCCGCCTTCGCATCGTCGGTGAGGATTCGGACCTGGGTGCCCCGACGATGGGCGTCGAGGATTGCGCCCGTGAGACGATCGTCGGTGATCGTGAACACGCAGATGTCAAGCGTAAGAGCGGCCCCTCGCAGGAGACGCTCGATGGCGCCGGGGCATTCCTCCCCCGGGCTGAAAAACGCCTCGGCCCGCGAGGTCCTGATCGCCGCAGGGAGCCTCCGGGTCGACCGGATCACGGACTCGAGCCAGTCGATCAACGTCGGATCGCCCGTCTCCGCGACTCTGCTCCGCACGAGCGCGAAGGCGCGTTCACGTAGGGCGTCTCCCGCGTCCTCCTTCTCCGACGCATCGCAAAGTGAGGCAAGCACCTGTCGCTCCCCGCGAGACAGGCGGCCATCGGCCAGGGACGCGAGGAGCAGGGCGTCGCATTCGGCTTCCGTCATCAGAGCCTCCTGGATCAAACCTCGAATGTTACCTGGGACGGTCTTGTCCCGACGATACGAGAGGGAGAAACCTCGAATCAGGATCGCCCCACATCTTCATGAGATCGCCAGGGCGTTGGCAGCCCACTCGGGCAGTTCCGCCTCAAAGGTGACGCGCAGCCTTGTGAGGGGATGCGTGAAGGTCAGCCGCCTGGAGAGGAGCATGAGGGGGAAATCCCCCTCGGAGTGCGCCCCGGCCACCCGGCCTCCCGGCAGGTAGAGCGGGTCGCCCTGGATGGGCCAGCCTCTCTCCCATAAATGCAGGCGGATCTGATTTGTGCGGCCCGTGACGGGGACGACGGACAGCAAGGCCGTACCGTCCTCAGACCGTTCCAGCACGTCGAAATGCGTTTCCGCGGGCAGGCCCTCGATCGGGTCGAGCCGTCTCAAACCCAGAGGCCCAGCGGCCGCCACGATCGGGGTCGTGCTTCGAAAATGATCTTCGGGGGGATGCCCCTGAATCCTTGCCAGGTAGAGTTTTTCGACCTCACCGCGCTCAAACTGGGGCTGGATCAACCCGGCGAAGTGCCGATTCCGCGCGAATACCGCCACGCCCGAGGTGCATGCGTCCAGACGGTGGCCGGGGCGAGGTTTCTGGGGATGATACGCCTCGCTCAGGATCGCCTGGGCCGTGTTGCGATTGAAGCGGCCGCTCGGATGCATGGGCAGGGGGGCGGGCTTGTGCACCACGATGATTGCTTCATCCTCGTGCAGGATTCTCAGGTCGGGATTCACGCTCGGCTCGACCGTGCTCCGCTCGAGAAGGTAGTACCGCTCGCCCGCCGATACCCGGTGCTCGTGGCCGACCGGCCGCATGTCGGGTCCGAGCAAACGGCCATGTTCGAAGAGGATCACCCAGCCTTGGGGCGGGACGTGCCGCAGGAGACCCTCGAGGAAGTTCGAGAGCGTGAAGCCATCGAACGAGGCCGGGACGTTCACCGGTCGCCGACTCTCGTACGGGACGCTGCCCGGCAGGGGCGTCGTCGCCCGACGAATCCGCTCCTGGCGCATCGTAATCGATCGGACCCTCTGCTCCACGTCGGTCAGATAGCAATACGTGCAGGACCGGCCCTCCACATACCGAGGGTCGGCCAGTTCGGACGATGAGAGCGGCGTCTGGCAAGCGAAGCACTGGGCGCTGTCCGTCTCGCGCAGAGCTGCGTCGAGGCCCACGCGATGGTCGAAAACGAAGCATTCTCCGTCGAAGTGGTGGCCGCCGCAATGTTCGAAGTAGCGGAGGATCCCGCCCTCAAGCTGATACACGTCCTCGAATCCTTCCCGTTCAAGGAACGGGCCGGCCTTCTCGCAGCGAATGCCCCCGGTGCAAAAGGTGACGATCGTTCGCTTCTTCAACTCGGGGGACAATCCGCGGACGGCCTCGGGAAAGTCCCGGAAGTGATCGATGGGCAGGGTCATCGCCGGTCGAAAGGTGCCGAGTTTCACCTCATACCGGTTGCGCGTATCGAGCAGGACCACGTCCCGCCCCTCATCGAGCCATCGCTTCAGGTCGGTCGGCGAGAGCGTCCTCGTGGGATGGGCCACGGGATCGATTCCCTGGCCGAAGGCGATGATCTCCTTCTTGATCCGGACGATCATCCGGCGAAACGGCAACTCATCGCTCTCGCTGAATTTCCCTTCGAGGTCTTCGAGACCGGGGATCGTCCGCAACTCGCCGAAGAGACCATCCACCTCGACGCGAGCTCCCGCAATCACAAGGTTGATCCCCTCCACGCTCAGCAGGATCGTCCCCTTCAGGCCTCGCTGCAAGCATCGATCCAGCAGCCTGGCCCGCAAGGGCTTCAGATCGCGCAGGGCCGCGAATCGATAAGCGGCGACGTTGGTGATCGATGGCATGGTGGGGCCGAAGGCTCATTCGCCGTTGTGGGAGATCGCTGACTCGATTGTCCCAGATCCGCTGGACAGCGGGAACCGCGGCCGAGATGTTCGCCTACCATATCCTCAGGACGAACCCC
>JANOBY010000209.1:0-3950 GCA_031411935.1 Planctomycetales bacterium
GTCGGCCTCGGACTCGGGCAGCTCCCCGTCCAGGTACGCGACCAGATTGGACCGTTCCAGGTCGGTCAGTCGTTGTGGTTCCACGGACATCCGGCAAGGCTCCTGGGCATCTTATGAGAACGCCGAGGTTGAATTCTCCACCCCGCACAGGTCTCTCCAGGAGATTAAACCCGGCCAGGTGTCGCCAAATCCTCTGGCGAATCGGGCGTCTGAGAACGCGTTACCGAATCCCTCCACCCATGTTCCCCATGCCTCCCATGCCTCCCATCCCGCGGTTTTGCGGGACCACGGACGCTGCGGGGCCTCGGCGCGCGGAAGACGGGCCGGAGCGAAGCGTGGGATAATAGCTCCCCACGCTGTTGTGATATCCCGAGACTCCGCGACCGCTGACGTTGCCCGCGGGCAGGCCCGCCATCGAGGTCCGGGCAAGCCGCGTGGAGCCGGACCGAGTTCCGAAGGGGCGGAGCGGATCAAGTTCGTCGGCCCCGATCGGTGCGATCGGTGCGAACAGCCCTGCGGAGTCGGTCTGGGCCGTATATTGTCTCTGGGCCGAGAGGGCGCGGATGTTATCTTCCGGCTGCCTCTGGGCTGCGAGGGCCGCTTGCCTCGGGAGATAGAACCCGTAATAAAGGAAGAAGGGGTCGCTAAAACCCGAGTTCTGCGCCTTGGCGCTCGGCGAGAACAGGCCGAACCCGAGGGCGACGATCAGAACGAGACGTGACGGGCGCATGATCACTCCTCCTCAAGGGGATTTCCCCGCCGCCCATTCGACGAACTTCCGAGAGAGGAGTTGTCGATCATCGCAGCGCGTTAACCCAAACCATTATATCGAATGCCCCTCGCTCGGCAAACCATCGGCCGACAGACACCCCTTCGATCACGCTTTCCACGCTACAGCAATGTGACCAGACGCCCCGACCCCTTCCGGTGACCTATGCTCGCCCAAGCCTTCGCCTTCGACGACCGAACGCTCCAGACATCTCTGCTTGTCTTCTTCCTGGCGACCGTTCTCATCATCGGCGGGGCGATCATCTCCCGATACCGGAATCAGATGACCGAAGACGACGACACGCCCGAAAAGCTTCATGCAACGCTCAAGGAGGCTTTCGAGGAAGGGGAACTTGACACCGCCGAATTCCGTCGCGTTCAGGAGGTCCTCGCCCGCAAGCTCCACGACGATCTCACCGGACCTGGACTTCCCGAAGAACTCCCCAAGTGATTCATCAGCACAAGGTTACTTGACGGGTTCACGCTTCGCGGACCATCCGAACTCGTTCGGTTGCCCGCCGTTGGAGACGGTGACCAGGCCCTCGATCATGTCGCCGTTCTTGATCTTGCCCGAGTACGACGCCTGACGGTCGTCGCGACGGACCGAGAACGAGACGGTCTTGTCCGCGACCTTCAGGTCGTTCACCCGGACGGGTTGCTGCTCGTCGAAACGTTCGCGTGCGGCGATCTTATCGCCCGAGCCCTCGACCTCCAGGAAATGCTTGTGGACCACCCCGGAGGCATCGGTCCAGGTCCAGGTCCAAGTGCCGAGCAGGTCTTTCGGCTCGTCACGGGGTGAACCCCAGGCGGGGGCCATCAACACAGCGGCCATCACGAAGGCGGAACCCAGGGTTCTCATTGCGGAAGCCCTCATTTCGGAACAAAGTTCGATACGTTTCTATCTCGCTCACACCATAAGGCGAATCATATGCCACTTTTAGGAAAAACGAAGACCGCTCCGACCCACATGCCTTCAGGCCACTTTCTCTGAGGACAGATCCTGCGGTTATCATCAAGAAGTGCGCTGGAGGGATCCCTGGAATGCGGTTATGTCCACCACATTCAGGCTCGAAATTGGCTTCGTTTTGGGTTCGTTTTGGCTTCGTTTTGCGGGTTATGCGGGTTAGATCGCGCACCTGTGGGCCTCATCGATTAAACTCAAGTCGTTTTGTACCAATCACATCTGTGGGATTTCTTCTTAGGGCTCGCCCGGTCCAATTGGCTTCGTTCTGCAAATTTATTATTTCGTGAGGCTTGGTTTCCCGGTCGTCAGGCTATGCCCATTGCATAGGGTCCTTGCCAAGGAGTGAGACTGGGCCAAAAAGCTCCGCACCTACCGATACTATCGCGGAAACCCCGGCGCTCGATCGTCGGAGACTCGGGCCCCATTCCGGAATTCAAAGAGGAGATTTCTGTGGGGCTGTCTTGCGGGTAAGTTGCCACCCTTCAAGAGGGAATCGCATTTCGTGACGTCCAACCGAATCGCACACGCAGCGACCCAATTTGCACTTCGGAGCCAGCCGGCCGCTCACGTGACTCGGAGTTGCTTCCGGCCGTGGAGCGCGGGCCATCGGATCCTGACGGGCTACTCCAGGCTCTGGATTCCGCATTGCCTCAGGTAGTCCGCGACCGAGTTATCAAGCTGAGGCGGACGAGTGGGGTCATCGCCGTCTCCGGGCGGAACCCAGATCACGGTGCCCTCGCGGGCCCGGGTCATGAGCACGCGATACTTGTTCACGATGTAGTGGCAGGTCGACTCGTCGCGAACCCTTTGCCACTTCGTCCCTCGAAAGGCTCGACAATCCCACCCTCCCTCCCCCGGGATGAGATCCCCGCCCCAGCAGACCCCGGTCCAGTCGAGTTCGAGCCCCTGCACGCCGAACTCCGTCGCGGGCACTTCCAGATAGTGCGAAGAGCGGACATCCTCGGGCCCATTCAAGAACCAGTTCTCGACGTCGAGCTCGGCCGTCACATCCAGGCCATGCGCCCGGAGACGCCTGGCCCCGCTGCTCGCTACAAGTCCCACGCGACGGTACCCTCGCTGACGGCGCTTCAGCCAAACCTTCGCTCGGTCCAAATCTCGCGTGAGCACGAGGGGGAAGTCACCGAGTTGTCCCGCGAGAACGCTTGCCTTTTGAGGGTCCAGACGCAGCACCGCGTCGACAAATTCCGAGAGAACTTCCGCCTTATACGAGCGAAGATTCACGCTGAGGTGGAGCGAAGTATCCTCCGTGATCACGATCCCCTCGGGCGTGTCGGGAAAGAGGCCGGCGCCCGTCGCGTGCATCCCGGCCTTCAACTCGGGCGAAACGAACACGCCCCAGTGCGGGAAGCGGCGAGTGAGGGCCCTTCCCCATTCGGAGAGGCCTGCTTCCCCGCGATTGATTTCCTGCCCGTTCCCGACCAGGGCCACGATCACGGACCAGTCCGGATGCCGGTCCATGATCTCCAGGAGGATCTCGGGCTCGGAGAAGGCCCTCTGGAATTTTCTCATCGACTGGGCCGCGTCCCAGGCCCGTTGCGCCTCGTCAAAGACGACGACCCTGTCCACGGGGACCGAGTCCGGACTCCCGAAATACGCGTCGATGAAGCGGTGGACATTCTGCACGAAGGTCTCGACTCGTCGGCGAGACTCCTGGCGGCTCTGGCCGAGCCGGGCGGACGCGTCCCGGGCCAGGGCTTCCGTGAGGACCTTGACGAGCGGGCCATTCCCGGAGAGGAACACGCCGAGGTCGCCGTCGTGCAAATTCTTGTTGTGGACGATGTTCAGACCGGCGAGGGTCTTGCCCGCGCCCGGCACACCCGTGATGAAGCAGATCAGCTTGCGATTCCCGGCTCGCGCCTGCTCGACGGCGGCGATCACGGCCTCGGTCGTCCGCGTGAGATTCTCCACGCCCGCATGGGAGCGAGAGATTTCCCGGACATTCTGGCCGGCGTAGAGGGCCTGCGCGGCCTCGATGATCGTGGGGGTCGGGGCATAGTCGCTTTCATCCCATCGCTTCGGGTCGATGGGTTCGCTTCCGAGAACCTCATAGCGGGCGAAGCATGCGGAGATCTTCTCTGCCAGGTCGTCCCGATTGGCTCTCCATGTGGGCTTCACGCAATCCGTGCTGGTGCCGTGCGGCGGCTGCGCGTGCGGCGCGTCGGTGGCGACCACCATCGGCACGATCGGCCGCCCCGAG
>JANOBY010000210.1:0-12543 GCA_031411935.1 Planctomycetales bacterium
CCCACCTCACCATCGCGACGACCCCGCCTCGCGATCAACCCCTCGTGACGTGGACGCGTCCCACACGTCGAGGCCCCCCCGCGCGCTCGATCCTCACGCGCCTGTTCGATCTCGTTCACCCGCCCCATCACCGGGTGCGAAAACGCGTTAATTCCGCCCCGAGGCCCGGAAACCCGCGGAAAACAAGCCGAATCGGGCCCAAACACGCTCTCGACCGCCTTCCGCTTTTGCGTCCGGATGTGCCCGCGGGGCCGCACGATGACCGATGATTAGGCACACAATCGGACATGATAGACATATCAGTCCATGACACATTTCTCGGGATTGTCGGCATGCATGGAGGGGACCTAGCATTGGAATCACTCGAAGGACGAGGAGTTCCCGGCAGGGCACAGCGATCGGGTCGCCAGGCTGGGGCTCGGCGAGGGCGTGATTCGCCCCGCCAGCAGGCGAGGTTCTTAACCTGGGAGCACACATGATCCTGAAGAAGCTGTCGATGATCGCCCTGCCCGCGATCGCCCTGATGGTTGGCGTGTCGGGCCGTGCCGAGGCCGGATTTGAATTCGTGAAGAACGGTTCCTTCGAAAAGTCGCAGTTCGGCACCCTAAGCACCGAGCTCACGAACGCCAACTACAACGCCGGGGGCATCACGGGCTCGGGCGTGGACGACTGGGCGAATGAAGGCTCGAACACCTACAACATCTGGTGGAACGCGGCGACCGCCAAGACGGTGAACGCCCGATCCCAGTATCCCGGCGAGCCGCAGAAGCTGAACGCCGCGTTCAACGGGGTCGCCCCCGACGGCAAGTACATCATGGGCCTGGACGGCGACAGCGGGGTCCGCGGGGCGCTCTCGCAGTCGATCACCGGCCTCACGGCGGGCCAGAAATACAAAGTGAGCTTCTCGTGGGCGGGCATCCAGCTCTCCAACCGTCGCGGCGACACCACCGATCGTCTGGACGTGAGCCTGGGCGCCCAGAGCTTCTCGACCGCCACGATCAACGTGCCCGATCAGGGCTTCTCGGGCTGGATGCAGAAGAGCTTCACGTTCACGGCCACGGGCGGGACCGAGAAGCTCTCGTTCCTGTCGATCGGCACGCCCAACGGCCTCCCGCCGATGATCCTGCTGGACGGGGTGTCGATGAAGGCGGTGCCCGAGCCCGCCACGCTCTCCATGCTGAGCGTGGGGCTGCTGGGCCTGGGCGCGGCCCGTCGCCGTCGCCGCCAGAAGGCCGCCACCGCCTGAGCGGTCGATCCCTTCGGATCGCATCGAGAGGCTTCGACCGTCGCGCACGTTTCGAGGCCGGGGGGGGATCGTCCCCTCCCGGCCGGGCCCCGGACCCACGATCCCTCGATCGAGTCAGGAACGCTCCATGTCCACGTTCTTCGGCCTGCAGCTGAACCCCCTGGTGGCCGACATCCTGCGGCTGTCGCTGTGGCTGACGGCCCTGGTCGTGATCTTCGTGCCCCTGGAACGCCTGTTCGGCGAGCACGACCAGAAGGTCCTCCGCAAGGGGATCGTGACGGACCTCGGCTACTACTTCCTCAGCAGCCTCCTGCCGGCGCTCTTGCTGAGCCTCCCGCTCGCGGGGCTGGCCTGGGCCGTGCACCTCGCGGTGCCGTCCGGGTGGCTCGCGGTGGCGGGGACCATGCCGCTCTGGGCCCGCGCCCTCGCCGGGCTGGTGGCGGGGGAGGTGGGGTATTACTGGGGGCATCGCTGGAGCCACGAGATCCCCCTGCTCTGGAGGTTCCACGCGATCCACCACAGCGCCCAGGAGCTGGATTTTTTGGTCCACACCCGCGCCCACCCGGTCGACATGGTGTTCGGCCGGTTCTGCGCGTTCGTGCCCATCTACGTGCTGGGCCTGGGCAGCCCGGTGGACGTGTCGGGCAGCGTGGTGCCGGTGATCGTGGGCGTGGTCGGCACGCTCTGGGGGTTCTTCATCCACGCGAACGTGCGATGGCGGTTCGGCCCCCTGGAGTGGATCATCTCCAGCCCGGCGTTCCACCACTGGCACCACACCCTGGACGGGCCGATCAACCGCAATTATGCCTCGACCCTGCCGTGGCTCGACCGCCTGTTCGGCACGCACTACCTCCCTCGGCACGAGATGCCCAAAGCTTACGGGATCAGGGCCTCCGTGCCCGACACCCTCTCCGAGCAGATCCTCCACCCCTTCCTGCCGCAGCCCGCGAGCAGCGACGAGCCCCGAGGCCAGGCGGGCGACGAGCAGTCCGGAGCCCAGGACCTCCCGGCCCCGCTCTCCACGGACGCGGCGAAAGCCGAGGCCCGGCTCCCGCTCGCCCGCGCCGAGCCCTGAGCACGAAGGCCTTGCCGCGGGAAACGCGTTGCCCATTCCCGGGGCACGGCCAGTCGAGGACCGCAAGTCCAGGCCCGACGATCGGAAAATCCCGCCCTCAAACCGGTTCGAGGGGGTATCCTCTAGCGTGCGCCCTCGGCCGTTGCATCCTTCCCGGCCGGAAGGGGCGACGGCCAAGCCTCGCGAGTCCGTCCGCGCCGAGCCCGGGGATCGCTCCTCCATGACACGCCTGATCGTCCCCCTGATCCTCGTGGCGCTCGCCGCCTCGCCGGCGCACGCCCAGCTCTTCTCGTGGGTGAACGCCGATCGCCTCAACCGCAAGCTCCACGGGGAGCTGGTCGACCACACGCAGAATCACGGCCAGGACCGGCGGATCGTCTCGCCCATCCTGGGCATGCCTCGCGACCTATATGTGTACCTGCCCCCGGGCTACAACCCGGCGCTGGCCTATCCGCTGATCGTGTTCCTGCACAACGCCGACGTGGATGAGCACGGGTTCCTGGACCCGAGCAACCTCAGGAAGCTCGACCGCATGATGGCCAGCGGGGAGATCCCGCCCGCCGTGGTGTGCGCCCCGGACGGCACGTATAGCGGCAAGAATCGCCTGAACTCCACGCACTCGCTCTGGGTCAACGGCAACGGGGGGCGGTTCGAGGACCATCTCGTGCAGGAAGTCGTCCCGTTCATGATGAGGACCTACTCGATCCGCCCCGAGCGCGAGGCCCACGCGGTGCTCGGCCTCTCGGCCGGGGGGTTCGGCGCCATGGGCGCGGCGCTCAAGCACCGCGACATCTTCGGGTCGGTCGCCACGCTCGCCGGGCCGCTCAACATGCGGTACGACGACGCCGAGGGCGGCTACAGCGCGGACTTCAACCCGGCGACCTATCGCGAGAGCACCGACTACGACCCCGACGCCGTGATCGCCCGGTTCTACGGGGGGCTCCTCAAGAGGCGGGTGAAGCGCTACCTGGGCCCGGTCTACGGCGACGGCCCCGACGCCCTCCAGAGGATCATCGGGGACAACCCCGCCGACCTGCTCGCGACGACGAACCTCCAGCCCGGCGAGCTGTCGCTCTACGTGAACTATCCGGGCAAAGATAACTACAACTTCGACGCCCAGGACCAATCCTTCGCCTGGCTCGCCGCCCAGCGAGGCGTAGGCGTCCAGCAGGCCGAGGTCCCCCGAGGCCGCCACACGCTGCGCTACCTCAGAAGGACCCAGCCCCAGGCCTACCGATGGCTGGGCGGGCGCCTTCCCGCACCCGCCCGGCGATGACCGAGGGCAAGGCAACCGGCCTGGGCGTCCCCTTCCGCATTGCCGCCACTCGGGGAGAAGAGGGCAAGACAGACGCCACGGGCATCCTCCTTCGCCTCGCCCCCTCCGGGGGAGAGGCCGGCCACAGGCCGGGTGAGGGGGCGTTGGGCTCGGAAGGGATCCGGGGCTCGGCCGCGTCCGATGACCAGGCGTTGGGCTTGCAGGCTGAGGAGCGCTCAGCGCTTGAGGGCGGCCAGGTCGCGCAGGGCGTCGAAGGGAGTGGCGCGGAAGTCGGGCACGGTGTTGTCGTGCACCAGCGCCGCGGCCTCCCCGGCGAAGAAGGTCCGGGCCCCGGCCACGTCCAGGTTGTACACGAGCTGGGTCTCGCCCGGCTCGACTGATGAGACCTTCGCCGTGCCTTCCAAAGTACGCACCGGGTCGCCCGGCTTCAGGTCGCGGGCCATCTTCCACCCCTGGCCCGTCCGGGATCGCCAGACGGGCCGCTCGATCGTCCCCTGGGCCCCGGAAGGATCGAGCGGAGGGCAGCGGATCGCGGCTTCAGGCGAGCGATTCGTCGGACTTCTTGCGTTGTCCGAGGCGCCGGGCCATGCGGTCGGCGAGGGCGACACCCGTCACCAGGCCCGAGGAGGTCCCCACCGCCATGCTGCCGAAGAAGACGCCGGGCACCCACAACGAGCTGCTCTTCTTGAAACCGAACGATTCCAGGCCGAAGATCATGCCCATCGAGACGACGCCCCCGAGCGCGAACCCGGCCGCCATGCCCATCATCCCGCCGATCCAGATGCCCATGGGGATCGTCGGGCTGCGGCAGGGGGCCGGGTCGGGCAGACGGCGCTCGACGCCCAGGCCCAGGGCGATGCCCATGGCCACCCCTCCGAACATGGAGAAGAGGAGCCCGGGCATCAGCCAGTCCAAGTCCGCGCCGCGTGGCTTGCTGTTGAACATCACGGTGGCAAACACGGCAAATCCGCTGAAGAAGCCCAGGATCGCTCCGGCCACGCCCAGAACGACCCGGCGGCGAGATCTCGCATGCGTCACGCCCTCATTGCGACCGGCCCCGCGCGGCACGACCGGGGCGGTGGAATACGCGGCCACGTCCAGGGCCTGGGCGATGGCCATCGACCCATCGATCAGCGCGATCCGCTCCGCGGCCGGTCCGCCCCGACTCCGCAATCGTCCGCCGACCGACCTCGACATACCCAGGTGCCCTCCGTGCGACTCGACCGACCACCCCGGCGCGTCGAGCAGGAGTCGCATGAGGTCCACCGTCACGAGCCGGCGCACCGCCTCGACCCTTGCGGGCTCATTGTTCGCTTCGTCCGCGGGCGTATCCTTCGGGTCGCTCACCATCACGAGGTAGGCCCGCTCGAACCGGCGGATCACGTCCGCCACGGCCGGGTCGGGACTCGACGCCGCGTCGAATGCCAGGCCCTTGACCCCGGCGAATCCTCCGACCAGGTTCAGCACGAAGCCGCGAGGAAGGAGATCAAAGGCCGGAAGGCCGGCGTGAGGCCAGACGACCACGGAGTTTCGCCTGGGGCTCGGGTCCGATTCCGAGTTGGGGTCCGACGGGGCGATCGTGGTCAGCTCGAAGGCGCCGAAGCCGCGCCCGCGGCGCGAGCCCGCGGTCAGGTCGATCGCCGTCACGAGCCCCGCGAACAGGGGCATGGACTTGAGGCCGTCGTGAAGGGCCAGGAAGGCGGAGGCATCCTGCTGGTAGTCGAGCCCCTGCGTCGCGGCGATCCCCTCCGAGCGCCGCCGTTGCAGGACGTGCCGGACGCCATACACGATCGCGCCGACGACCGCCCCGGTTGCGACCGCCACCCAGGGGCTCCGGAAGGGTCCGCCGTGCCCTTCCAGGACCCCCTGGCCCTTGATCGTGACGACCTCATTGATGACCGACCAGAGGGCTCCGCCGGTCATCGCGCCACCGACGATCGAGAAGAGCAGGGCCTTCGCCGCGCCCCTGGGACCGTTCATGGAAGTCGCTCCAAGCCACAATCTCAGGGCACGCCGACGTGGCATCCTGGACCTGGGGGCGACGCTCACCCTATCGCACCGATTCGGGCCTTGCGAGAAAAATCTCGCGGCGATCGCCGATCGCGCCTCCCCCCGGGCGAAGGGGCGGGGTTCGCCGGCATGGTGCCACACCCCCGCGTGGATTCTCCATACGCAGGACGGGCAAAGACCGCGTCAAATCGGCATGAGGATTGGCCGAGCCTGCCGGGGGGATCAGCGGGCGTCGGGCCTCGCCGCCCGGCAGGCCCGATCCAGGTCGAGCGTGAGGATGGTGAGCATCCTCCGGAAGCAGGTCTCGCACCGGATCACCGGGCGGGCGGGGAAAAGTTCGACCCGGCAGGGCAGCTCGTCATCCCGCAGCCTCCCGCACCCCTTGCAAAAGAACGGCTCGACGCCCGGGGCCGGGCCCAGGTCACGCGTGGCGATCATCCTCGGTCTCCCGGAGAAGCCCCATCGCTCCCACCCCCGACGTCTTCGGCGTCATCGGGGTCGAGATGCTCAGATCCCCAAAGGCTGGGCATCCCCCCAGATTACCAGAGCCAATCCACTAAACGCCAGCTCTGGCCTATATCATTGCCAAACTTTGAAGACCTCGATAGAAATAATGAATTAAAGCCATGTTAAGCGATTCTTTTCCATCCGATCGGAAAAATCTTTTGCGTAATCTCTCTCGTGGCCCGTTGGATAGTAAACTAGGGGGTGTGGGGAAGAGGGTACGCATCGAGCCAGGGAGGGTGCGACCGGGGACTTGTGATGGCCATGGGTGTTTCTGCGGATCTGACCTGGGAGGAGGCCCGCCATGAGGTGGTGGGCCTCATGAGGGCAGACAACCGGACGAATCTGCGCTTCCTGCTCGGAGAATATGCGGGGCTGATCCTCTCGGTGGGGGGGTCGGCCTGGGCTTATGGTCAGTGGCAGGGCGGGGGCCTCTCCACCTGGGCGTTCGTGCCCCTGGCGACCCTGGGCGTGCTGGTGATCGCCGCGTTCCAGCACCGGCTCTCGGGCCTGGCGCACGACGCGAGCCATTACACGCTGTTCAAGCATAAGCTCGCGAATGAGCTTGCGAGCGACATCCTGCTCATGTTCCCGCTCATGGCCATGACGCAGAAGTTCCGCAACACGCACGTGGGGCACCACCGGTTCGTGAACGACACCGAGAAGGACCCGGACCTGCGCCGGCTCCAGGGGAATGAGCCGCACCCGTTCCCCATGTCTAAAGCCCGGTTCGTGTTCCGGTATGTGGTCAAGGGCCTGTGGCTGCCCTCGATCTGGACCTACCTGTACGGGCAGGCGAAGAACGCGAATGCGGCCGACGGCGATGACACGCCCGAGCTGCGCACGGTGTACCGGTTCCGCATCGGGAGGATGATGCGCGGGTGCTACTGGCTGAGCGTGCTCACGGTCGTGCACGCCCTGCACGCGTGGCCGATCTTCCTGCTGTTCTGGGTCGTGCCCCTGCTCACGGCGTACCCGATCTTCATGCAATTGCGCGAGATCGCGCACCACTCAAACGCGCCCGACGACGGCGAGGTCACGAACTCGCGGATCTTCCGCGTGAACCCGATCCTGAACGCGGCGGTCTTCCCCTACGGGCAGGACTTCCACGTGACGCACCACATGTTCGCCATGCTCCCGCACTACAACATGGCCAGGGCGCACGAGGTCCTCATGCGCTACCCGCCCTACCGCGACAACGTGGTCATCTGCCGGGGGTTCTTCTTCCGCACCCCGGGCACGACCGGCCCGAGCGTGCTGGACGTGCTCTCGGAGACGCGCGAGGTCGCGGTGGCCTGATCGCCGCAGGGGAGAATCGCCGTGCAAGGCCTGCCGAGGGTGAGCGGAGACGGCCTCTTCACGGTCATGCTCCGGACGTGCACGGCCGAGGTCCTGCGCGACCTGCTCGATCCGGAGGCCCCGTATGTGTGGGTCGTGGCGCATCATCCTCACCGGTCGCTCCAGTGGTGGACGTGCAGCGTGCCCCTGGGGCGCGACGGCCGGGCCTCCCCGATCGAGGTCCGCGCGCTGGCCTTCGACCTGCTCATGCCCACGAGCGAGTTCCTCGCCCGGCTCGGCGAGTTCGACGGAGTGTCGGCCCATCAGATGCGCCGCAAGGTGCCGGACACGCTCACGATCGAAGGCCTGGACGACCGCAACCGGGTCCGCATCCTGATCCAGAACGGGCTCGTGGCCAGCTTCTACCTCCCCCACGCGGGAGAATGCGCCTGGTTCGCCACGGTCGATCGCCGGACGATGGACGCGGCGCTCGCCAGGGAATCCATCCGCGCGCTGGCCTATTGAATGGCGGGGCATTTCCAGGCTCGAGCGGGAAGGTCGGGGTGCATGGATCCGACGATCGAGCGGGCCAGCGAGCCCGAGGCGTTGCAGGCCGTACGCGACCTTTGCCGCGAGTAAGCCGACTCGCCTGGCGTGGACCTGGAGACGCAGAACCCGTCGCGGGATCTCGCCGAGTTGCCCGGCAAGGACGCGCCTCCGCCGGGCTGCCTGCTCCTGGCGGCCGAGGCGCGATCGCTCGGCTACCGCGTGATGAGGCTCGACACGTTCCCGGACCGGATGGGGCGGGCCGTCGCGCTCTACCGGGAGATCGGCTTCGTGACGATCCCCGCCTACTGGGACAACGTCCTGCCGGGCGCCGAATACATGGAATTGAGGCTGGAAACCGGGGGGTATGGCTCCACGGGCGGCACGCCTCAGACCGACGTGGGGTCGCCCAGCGTCCTGTTGAGCTCCATCGCCTCCCGGACCAGCTTGCGGACGCGCGCGGGCGTGATTTCGTCCCCCTCGTGCAGCTCGATCGTGGCCATCTCGTACTTGCCCCCGGGCTTCAGGCGGGGGTCGATCTCTCGCAGGCGCTGGCCCCTCCAGAACCCGAAGAGCACGCGACGCTCCTCGGCCCGGATCACGAGCACGGGGCCGTTGGACAGGTAAACGAGGTTCCCCCACTTGACGACCTCGTCCAGCTTCCCGCCGGCGGTGACCGCCGCCCGAAGGCCCTCAACAAGGCCGCGCCGCCACCCCGTGAGGGCGTCCACGTAGGCGTCCAAGCTGGCGGCGGGGACGGACTTCTTCATCGCCATGGGCGAGACTCCGAGGCCACAGGCCCCTCGTCCGGGTGGGCGGGCCAATCCCGCCTGGCCCGGCCACCCAGGGTACTGGATCGCCGTCCCGCCGGCGAGGGAGCGGATCCCGCCCGGCCATCCGGTCGGTTGGCGCGCAGGGGAGCCACGGGCCTCAGGTCCATGCCGGGGCGTCCCGATAAGTCGCATCAACACACGTGATCAAACCTCGGGGCCAGGGAGGCCCGGAGGGGAAGGGATTCCTCGGCGCGTGACAAAAGGAGTTTGCCGTGAAGAAGCGGAGTTTCGCCGCGGTCGTGCTCTCGACGGTCGCGATGACCGGGTGCCAGGCCCTGTTCGTGAACGAGGGGGACTCGCCCCGCGTGAAGCGTCTCAAGACGGCCGGGCGGGTGTTCCAGGGCGAGGGCACGGCGGGGATGTCGGAAGTCTCGTACGCCACCCAGAAGGCGGGCACGGACGCCGCGACCCGCGTAGGCCCGCACCTGCCCGATAGGTCGGGACTGCCCACCATGCCCGCCATGCCCGGAGCGACCCTGCCCTGATCGGGGCTGCCTCCTCCACCGCAAAACCTCGACGGGCCGGACACCCTGCGGGCCCCTTCCGCACGGCCGGCCCGGAGCCCCTCTCTCGACGGGGGACGGGATCCGGGATCCTTCCTCGGAGCCCTCCGGGGTCGAGGGCAGGTCCTCGACTCAACCGGAGCGAACCCGGGCACCAGGACACGCGGTCAGGGGCACTCCGCCCTCCCGAAAGGACCGCCGAGGCCGAGGGCTCGCGAGTCGGGCACCGGGTCCAGGGCGATCTCCGTCCTTTCCGGTCCCCTGGCGCAAAATTTGGCAAGAGGGGCCGAGAAACTGTCTTGCCGTGGGGCCAAAGGGCTGTTAAAAGCTGCGTGTGGGCCCAGCCAACAACCGTACAGGTGTGATCCCGATGACGACGAATCCGATCCCGAAGTGGCAGCGCGTGACCGGTTGGGTGCTCTCGGGCATCCTCGCCCCCGTGTTCCTGCCCAGCGCCTACTTCAAGATCGCCCAGCCCGGCGACTTCCTCAAGGACTGGACCCAGGATTACCCCGCCGCCTCCGCCCTGCCGATCGGGGTCGTCGAAATCACGCTGTTCGTCCTCTACCTGATCCCGAAGACCCGCTACCTCGGCGGTCTGCTCATGCTCGCCTACCTGGGAGGGGCCGTGGCCACGCACGTTCACAAGAACGACGGCATGTTCTTCGCGCCCGCGATCATCGGCGTGATCGCCTGGATGGGGCTCTACCTCCGCGACCGCAAGCTCCGCGAACTCGTCCCGCTCGCGAACGACTGACGATCTACGCAAACGGGGACGCAGATCATTCAGGGGCCATCCTCCGACGACTGGCAAGGTCGAGGGGGTCCTTTCGCCTCCAGAAGGGAGGATCTCCGTCCCCATTTCCGTCCAGCCCTTGGCCGTGTGAGTCAAGCCTTGGGCTCGTTCGGCCTCAGGGCCTGGCCCAGGGCGTCGAGCTTCCGGGCGAGGGTCGCCCCCTCCTGCGTGAGGGCCATCGCCCGTTGCGCCTCCCGGCCCTGGTGCAGCATCGAGAGCAACACGTCGGTCACGACGACCTCCGTGAGCCACTTGCCCGCCAGGACCTTCGCCGCCAGGCCGAGGACCCACACGGCGTCGATCCGCCCGATCAGGGGCCGCAGCAGGTCGTGCTCCCCCAGCCATGTGGCGAGGATCGCCACGCCCGAGAGGCTCAGCACCCTCTGGCCCATCACCACGGAGCGGACGAGGCGGGCGGCCTGGTCCGGGGAGTCCCGTCGGAGAAGGCGGCCGACCGCCAGGAGAGGGACGAGCGACGAAGAGGCCAGGAGCATCAGGCCCAGGTACAGCCCCCCGTGGAATGCAAGCTGGGTCAGGATCGCCAGGGGAATCAGGCAGGCCACCGTGCAGACCGGGGCGACCAGCAGAATGATCTGGCCCGGCGCCCGGGACTCGGGCACGAAGCGTTCGAGCACCAGGGCCGAACGCAGGACCCCGGGAAGCAGCGCGAACAGGGCCGGCACGGTGACCGTGAGCAGGTAGCGGACCTGCATGGCCGACGTTTTCAGCGAGTCGGGCGCGTCCAGGTGGAAGAGGTGGGCCAGGGGCACGAGCAAGATGGGCAACGGCCCCAGGACCCACAGAAGCCAGGCCGCCCGCGTGGATCGGCTCGACGCCCCCAGACGTCGCCACGACCGGATCGCCGCCAGTGCGAAGACCGTGCCCGCCAGCCCCGGGCCGAAGGCCCCCACGAGCAGGGCCAGCAGCCCGATCAGCGTCCATGGCGAGGGCCACCCTCCCTCAAGGTCGATCCGGAGCTCTCCCACCGGTCCATGAACGACAAGCCCCACCGCCGTGGCCACGAGCGCGCCGGCGAGCGTCCTGCGCCTCCACAAGGCATAAGCCCGGGGCAGGGCATCGGGCGAGCTGGGGTCGATGGGTTCCACGCGTCTCCTCCCGAGGGGCTCACCGATGAGCACGCGTCGAGTGTACAGGCTCGCGCGCCGTTGGCAATCGGGAGGGAGAAACGGGCCTCACGCCCCGGATGCGCGGATGGGCCTCGGGCCTGTCCGCGGGACATCGGCTCGGGTATCACAGGGGAGTCTCGATCCCGGCCGGTGCCGGGGCTGGGAGATTCCGAGCCGAAGGGCGCGCGGTCACCTCGATGGAGAGTCGTCCCATGTCCCGATTCATGTCCAGGACCAGGATCTCAACGGGCCGGGGCGCGGCCCTGGCGATGGCCCTTGCGATCGTCGCGGCGGCCTTGCCCGCTCGCTCGTCCGTGCAGGACCCGCAGCCGAAGCCGGCCGAGGATCCGTTCGAGCGGGTGGACCTGGAGTTCCGCTCGATGTACGGAGGGGGCAGGGCGGCCACCCTGGCTCGCCTGGGGCCGGTGATCGTCGTCGAGCTGGACTCTCTGGTCCTCATCCGCGACGGGCAGAGGAGCGAGGTCAAGGTCGTGCCCCCGGTGTACCACCGGCTGAAGGCGGTGTCGCACGTCCCGCTCGCCCTTTACGTGGCCCTGGCCCCGTACGGCGAGGCCCCGATCGACGGGCCGCGGCTCGACCGCCTGCGGTCGTTCAGGGCCGCGATCACGACGCTCGACGGGTCGCTCGACGGGGCGGAGTTCGACAAGGATCAGCGGGAACGGGCGCGCTCCTTGCTCGGTCTCAGCGCGGCGTTTCTCGACGGGGTTCTCGAGCGCAAGGCGTACGATCCGGGCGAGCTGAAGGCCCTGACCCGGGCCTCGGGGCCGGTCGTGCTGGCCAACGCCCGCGACGCCGCGAAGGCCCAGATCGACGCCTACCATGCGCAGATGGGGCGATGGCAAAGGGAGATCCCCGGCGAGGAGTGGGCCCGGCTCCGCGTGGTCGTGATGGGGCCGCAGATGCCGCGCAAGCATAACGTGGCGGTGCAGTACTTCGCCAAGCTGATGGACCTCGGCGGCGAGTCCCGCCGCCTCGTCTACGCCGAGGAGCTCGGCGGAGAGCCGCAGGCGCTCAACCTGCTGGCCACCCACGAGCTGGACGGCGAGCTCTCGGAAGCCTTCTTCGCCGACCGCGAGCGCATGGAGATCGACCTTTTGGGCAACGCCGCCTCGGTCTACCTCGACGGCTTCGACTTCGCAAAATAACGGCGACCCACCCAGGGCGATTGCGCCATGCTGGGTAGTTTGGGATGATCGAGACAGGGTGATTCTCGGTCACGCCGGCCACCGGGTCGGCGACCGAATCGCCGACGTCCTCGGGACATCTTGCCCCCATGTCTGACGGGCCCTCTGCGCAGATCAAGGATCATTTCGCCGGCCTGACCGACC
>JANOBY010000211.1:0-17918 GCA_031411935.1 Planctomycetales bacterium
ATCATGGCGACCACGATCGAACCGCGCCCGGAAGAGACGATCATCCGCCCGGAATGGATGACGGTGATCGATCCGGAACTCCAGAAGTCGCTCGAACAGGCCGTGATCACGACCACCTGGCAGAAGCTCATCGGGACGGGAGGCCTGCTCGATGCCGTGTACAACTGGGGACGCCGCTCCAGCTTGTGGCCGCTGGGCTTCGGACTCGCCTGCTGCGCGATCGAGATGATCTGTACCGCTTCTAGCCGGTTCGACATCGCCCGGTTCGGCGCCGAGGTCTTCCGCGGGTCGCCCCGCCAGGCCGACGTGATGATCGTCTCGGGCACCGTCACCAAGACGATGATGCCGATGATCGCCCGGCTCTATGACCAGATGCCCGAACCCAAGTACGTGATCAGCATGGGCGCGTGCGCCTCGGGCGGGGGGCCGTTCAAGGAGGGGTACAACGTCGTCTCGGGGATCGACAAGTTCCTGCCCGTCGACGTGTACATCCCCGGCTGCCCGCCGACCCCCCAGGCGCTGATCAACGGCCTCATGATGCTCCAGAAGAAGATCGACGGCGAGACCCTGGGCAATCAGCCCTGGTATCGCGGCGAGGTCGAGCGCGACGTGCCGATCCCCGTGCTCGGCCCCGACCTGATCGACCTGCGGACCCTGGAAATCACCGCCGAACGCACCGCGCTGGGACTGGTGGAGGCTCGCGAGGCCACCCTGGTCAAGCCCGCCAAGATCGCGGCCCCCCGGCCCGAGGCGCCGGCTTCCGTCGAAATCCCCACGCCCGAGCCCGCTTCTGCGCCCCCGAAGGCCCCCAGCAAGCTCGACATGATCCGCGCCAAGGCCGCCGCGCAGGCCAAGAACGTGGCCGAGCCCGACCCCGCCATGGCGGCCTCCGCCGAGCCCGGTGCCGATGCTGCCGCCGTGCCTGTTCCCGTCAAGGACACCGGCAAGCCCGCCGCCAAGGCCGGCAAGAAGATCAAGACCGCCGAGGCCCGCCCCTCGCTCGTTTGGCTCGGCGACGCCGGCCTGAAGGAGCTGGAAGATCGCCTGAACAGCGAGTTTGGCGCCGGTACCGCAACGATCGTCATGGCCGCGCTCCTCATCGAGCCCTCGAAGCTCGTTCAGGTCGGCTTCTATCTCCGCGACAAGAATCCGATCAAGTACGACTATCTCACCAGCCTGCAAAGCGTCCATTACGAGGATTGCATCGAAGTCAACTATCACGTGGACAGCATCGCCCACCCCGGAAAGCTCGTCGAACTCCGGGTCCGGTGCGAGGAGGCCGATGGCCGGGGCGAGATTCCTTCGCTGGTCCCGGTCTGGCGAGGTGCGGACTTCCAGGAGCGCGAAGTCTACGACATGATGGGCGTGAGGTTCCTCGGCCACCCCGAACTTCGCCGCATTCTGATGTGGGAAGGGTTCGCCTACTATCCCCTCCGCAAGGACTACCTTGAGCCTTATTACGAAGGCCCCACGAAGGTCCTGGACAGCCGGGTCGAGGACGGCCAGCACTTCCGCGCCGAGGAGTTCAGCCCCCACGGGACCAACATCAAGATCCCCAAGGGCTACGACGGGTGGAAGACCCTGAACCCCGACGACGACACCAAGGGCAAGTACCTCATGCCCTCGGGCGTGGAGGTCTCGGAGCTGGACACCGACCAGTTCATCGTGAGCATGGGGCCGCAGCACCCGTCCACCCACGGCGTGTTCCGCATGAACCTGCGCGTGGACGGCGAGACGATCGTGGGCCTGAAGCCCGTGATGGGCTACATGCACCGCAATCACGAGAAGATCGGCGAGCGGAACACGTTCCTCATGAACTTCCCGTTCACCGACCGGCTCGACTACCTCACGAGCATGTGCAACAACTTCGGCTATGCCCTGGCCGTCGAGCAACTCATGGGGGACGACGCCAAGGTCCCCGAACGGGCCGAGTACATCCGCGTGATCATGGCCGAGCTGACCCGCGTGGCCAGCCACATGTGGTCGATCGGCTTCCTCCTGAATGACCTGGGCGCGTTCTTCACGCCCGCGCTCTATGCGATCGAGGAGCGCGAGCTGATCCTCGACCTCTTCGAATGGGCCGCGGGCAGCCGCATGATGTGCAACTACTTCCGCTTCGGCGGGGTGGCCTTCGACCTGCCCCCGGGCTGGATCGACCGCTGCCGCAACATCGTGTTCGACCGCCTGGACAAGAAGATCGACGAGCTCGACACCTACCTCTCGGGCAACGAGATCCTCCTCGACCGCACGAAGGGCGTGGGCGTCTTGACGCGAGAGCAGGCGATCAACCTGTCGGTCGCCGGCCCCGTCCTGAGGGCCTCGGGCGTGGATTATGACATCCGTCGCGCCGCCCCGTACGGCATCTACGACCGGATGGAATTCAAGGTCCCGACCCGCAAGACGGGCGACGTGTACGACCGCTACATCGTGCGACTGGAAGAGATGCGCGAGAGCGTGAAGATCCTCAAGCAGGCGATCCGCGACCTGCCCGAGGGGCCGATCCTGCCGGGCAAGAAGAGCTACCAGATCAAGGTTCCCGCCGGCGAGGCCCTGTCGCGAAGCGAGGCCCCGAAGGGCGAGCTCGGCTTCTACGTTCTGTCCGACGGCAGCGGGTCCGCGTATCGCTACCACGTCCGAAGCCCGAGCTTCATCAACCTCACCGCGCTCGAGCAGATGTGCCTGGGCCACACGATCGCCGACGTGGTCGGCATCCTCGGCAGCCTGGACATCGTGCTGGGCGAAGTTGACCGCTAACTCAGAGCGAACCCGAACCTCCGCCGACGAACCGCCGCACGTCCCGGTCATCGCATAGGATCATCGTCATGAACTTCGGTAAGGGCCTCTTCATCGGCCACTGGGTGACTCTGAGGCGGTTCGTCCGCACCTTCTTCGTAGGTCAGGGCCGTACGCTCAAGCGGCGCGGGGGCGGCCACCAGATCTTCGACCTCTGGTTCGGCCCCAAGAAGCGGGGCGAGCAGCCCACGATCACGCAGGACGACAAGACCGAGGGCCTGTTCACGGTCGAATATCCCGACGAACGTCTCCCGGTCTACGAGCGATTCCGGATGCTTCCGGTGCTGGTCTACGACGATGCCGACGGCAATGTGCGGTGCACCTCTTGCAACATCTGCGCGAAGGTCTGCCCGCCCCAGTGCATCTGGATGACCCATGCCGCCGGTCCGAGCGGGTCGCCGGTGCCCATGCCCGAGGACTTCTTCATCGACATGGATGTGTGCATGAATTGCGGGCTCTGCTCGGAATACTGCCCGTTCGACGCGATCAAGATGGACCAGAACTTCGAGCTCTCGAATTACGAGCGGCACCAGACCCACATCTACAGCCTTCAGGACCTGCTCGTCTCCAGCGAGTACTACAGCAAGACCCATCCCGAAGCCTGGTCCTCGGCCGACGAGGTCACCGAACGCGGGAAGGTCCAGAAGAAGAAGGATCAGCGGCTCCAGAAGGCCCTCGCGGCGGTCAAACCGGCCGCCCCGGTCGCGAAGCCGGCGAAGGTCTGAGCCGATCCGAAACCCCGACCTGGACGCGAATTCCGGCCCCTTGCCTGCCCTGTATGTCGCCGTTAAGATGTCCGCTCGCTTTGACCCGGTGAGACGCCATGATTCCCAGCCCTCCGCAATCGAAGTACGAAGCCGGGACCCACGTCCTGGTGATCCAGCACGTCCGCGTGGGGCATCGCCGCTGGACGACCGAGGTCTCGGGCATCGTCGAGACCGAAGGCGCCCGGCCCGTGGGCGGGATGGAGATGGGCGGCAAGGCGGCCTATAGCCGCCAGGCCACGCTCCGCCTGCGCAAGGATGACGGCGAGATCACCGTCGTGGCCCTCGACGAGAACACCGAGGTCCGGCCCCTTTGAACTGAGCAGGTACCGCCATGATCCTCTCCCGCTACCTGTTTGTCGGCATGCTCCTGCTGGGCGCGATCGGCTTCGCCCTCGCCCCCCTCGTCGTGGAATGGCTCCTCAGTCCGACGAAGAAGTCCCGCTCCAAGGGCGACACCTACGAGTGCGGCCTCCTGACCACGGGCGAGACCTGGGTCCGGTTCCGCATCCAGTATTACATCTACGCCCTCATGTTCGTGGTCTTCGATATCGAGACGGTGTTCCTTTACCCGTGGGCGGTAAGCTACGCGGGGCTCGGCCTGTTTGCCCTGGTCGAGATGGTCATCTTCCTGGCCATGCTGGGTGTGGGCCTCGCCTACGCCTGGCGTAAAGGTGTCCTCCGCTGGGTTTGATGGGATCCCGTCCCGGTCGAACGATTGCCTCTCCGATCCGTACCGATCTGCGTGGGAGCCTGCACGGTGAATCTTGTTCTCCCCTCGACCTGGCCCCTGCTCCTCGCGCAAGAGGTGTCGTCGTCGGCCTGGCTCGCCGAGCCCTTTCCGCTCCTGCCGCTCCTCAGCCGGCAGATGGTGATCTATATCGCCTGGCTGGCCCTCGGATTCTTCGGCGCGTTCCCCGGGATCGTGGCCTACATGGTCTGGGCCGAGCGAAAGGTCGCGGCCCGGTTCCAGGACCGCATCGGGCCGAACCGCGTGGGGCCGCTGGGCTTGCTCCAGCCGATCGCCGACGCGATCAAGCTGATCACCAAGGAGAGCATCGTCCCGCTCGCGGCCGACAAGGTCGTTCACCTGCTCGCTCCCGTCTTGATCCTGGTCTCCGCGTTCCTCACCCTGGCCGTGATCCCGTTCGGATTCGGCTCCAAGGAGGGGAATCGCCTCACCGGCTTCACCCCGATCGACCTGCCCTCGGGCCTGCTCTACCTGATCGCCGTGTCGAGCATGTCGTCGCTTGGCATCTTCCTCGCCGGGTGGGCCAGCCGTAATAAGTACTCGTTGTTGGGCGCGATGCGGGCCGTGGCGCAGCTTGTTTCTTATGAGGTACCGCAAGTCCTGGCCACGATCCCCATCGTGCTCTGGACAGGGAGCCTGAGCCTGGTGGCGATCCTGAACCGGCAGGTGGACGTGGACTGGTTCCTGTTCTCTCCTCCCGGGTTCCTGGCCTTCGTCCTGCTGACGATTGCCAACATCGCCGAGGTCAACCGCACGCCGTTCGACCTTCCCGAGGCCGAGTCGGAGATCATCGCAGGCTATCACACCGAATACTCGGGGATGCGTTTCGGCCTTTTCTTCCTGGCCGAATATCTGAGCGTGTTCAGCGTGAGCTGCCTGGGCACAATCCTGTTCCTGGGCGGCGGATCGTTGCCTTTCTTCGATTTCCCGAGGTCGATGCTCACGGACGCATTGCCGTCATTCATCCTCGTCAACACGTTTACAACGGGCGTCTTCTTCTTCAAGGTGCTCTGCTACGTGTTCCTCATGTTCTGGATCCGCGCCACTCTGCCTCGTCTTCGCGTAGACCAGCTCATGGCGTTCGCCTGGAAGACGATGGTGCCGCTGTCCATCCTGAACATCCTGATCGCCGCGATCTGGCAGGAGACGGTCTTCGGGCACAACCTGGACTATCTCCCGAGCTTCACCGATAAGGTCTGGGGCTGGTTGATCACCGGCCCGATCGTGCTGGTGGCCGTGATTGTCGTGCTGAAGCTCAGCCGTCAGGCCGCGACGTCGACCGCCCCCTCGGCGATCTCGGCTCGTCGCACCGCCGCGATGGCCTCTCGCTAACGCTTTTGGTTGGGTCTGCGCCCGCTCCGGCCCTCTGCCGCTTGATCTTTCGCTTCGAATCGGAGAACGATCCCTTGATTCGCATCCTGTTCGGAATCCTGGCGACTCTGGGAATTCTGACCGCGCTGGGCACGGTGCTGGCCCGCAACCTGGTGCATGCCGCGCTATTCCTCGTGGCGTTCTTCTTCCTCGTGGCGTGCCAGTTCGTGTTGCTGGAAGCGGAGTTCATGGCCGCCATGCAGGTGCTGGTGTACATCGGCGCGGTGGCGATCATCCTCATGTTCGGGATCATGCTCACCCGCAACATCCAGGGGGACGAGACCACGGGCGGGCACTGGGTCCGCAAACTCCCCGCCGCGGCCGTGGCCCTGGGCATGCTGGCCGTGCTGGTTGCGGGCATCCTGGACGAGAAGCCCCTGGGAGGACGCCCCGCCTGGTCCGCGATCCAGGCCCGGCCCGAGGCCATCGTCCCCTCCGCCGATGGCCCGCCGGTCGATGCAAGATCCGCGGCGATCGCCGACATGAGTCGTTCGGTCGGCGTCGAGATGCTCCAGAGGTTCGTCGTCCCGTTCGAGATCGCGGGCCTGCTTCTCACCGCCGCCCTCGTCGGCGCGATCGCCCTGGCCCAGTCGGAGGAGCGTGAAGACTCCTCTCGTTCGGGGGCTTCGAGCGACATGCGTGGTGGTACGACGATGCAGCCCGCTCCAGGCTTCGGCGTGAAGCTCGCGGCGACTCCCAATGGATCCGCGGCCGGTCTCTCCGCCAAGCTTCACCCCGCGAGCGACACGAACCTGTCATGAACAACGACATCCCCCTGAGCTGGTTCCTGATCTTCGCCTCGGCGACGTTCTGCATCGGGTTGCTGGGCGTGCTCGTGAGGCGCAATGCCATCGCCGTCCTCATGGCCATCGAGATCATGCTGAACGCCGCGAATATTAACTTCCTGGCCTTCTGGCGCTACGGGACCCCCACCCCGGGCGACGGCCCGATCACGGGCGTCATGATGGCGATCTTCGTGATCACCATCGCCGCGGCCGAGGTTGCCGTGGGCATTGGACTCATCCTGCTCTGCTACCGCCGCTGGAAGGCGGCCGACGTGGACCGCTACGACAGCCTCGCCGGCTGACGCGCCCGACCCGACCTGTTCCGACACCCCGCGAGCCTCCCATGTCCCAGGCGTTCGTCAATCGCGAGTTCTGGTTCCTCGCCCCCGAGATCTTCCTCACGGTCTGGGGCCTGCTCGTCCTGATCGCCGACTTCGGGCCGTTGCGCGACGTGCCCGCGGCCCGGCGCAACCGGGTCCTCGGCATGATGAGCCTTGCGGGTGCCGTGATCACGCTGTTCATCGGCTACATGGCCTTGATGGAGAGCGTCGAGATGTTCGGGACGGAGGTTTTCAAGCCCCTGGCGCTGAACCTCACTCAGGCCGATTATTCGCTGTTTTCGGGGACGCTCGCGGCCGACTCGTCCACCGCCTTCCTGAACCTCGTTGTCGTTGCCCTGCTGGCGATGGTGATCGGCATTTCGATGTCGTGGAATTTCACCGAGCATGTGGGCGAATACTACAGCCTCCTGCTCTGGACCGCTGTGGCGATGATGTTCCTGATCGCGGCCGAGGAGCTTCTCACCCTATTCCTCACGCTCGAGACGATGACGCTGGGCCTCTACATGATGGCCGCGCTCGAGAAATCCAAGCGGCGCTCGGCCGAAGCCGGGCTCAAGTATTTCGTCTATGGATCGGTGTCCTCGGCCCTGTTCCTGTTCGGCCTGAGCCTGATCTACGGCCTGACCGGGACCACCACGCTTGCCGGCATTCAGGCCGCGTTGAGCCTCGGCGGCTCCTTCGGGCTCCAGTCCAACATCGCCGGGGCCACCGCGTTCCTGCTGGTCATGGTGGGCCTGGGCTTCAAGATCGCGGCCGTCCCCTTCCACCAGTGGGCTCCCGACACGTACGAAGGCGCGCCTGCGCCGGTAACGGCCTGGATCGCGGCGGGCTCGAAGATTGCAAGCTTCGTCGCGATGATGAAGATCCTGCTGAACGCCCTGCCCTCGTGGTCGTCTGGTTCGCCGGTTGGGTTGGCCGCAGAGAACTTCAGCACTCCGGGATGGATCGGGGTCGTGGCGGTCGTCTCGGCCGTCACCATGACCTACGGGAACTTCGCGGCGCTGGCCCAGAAAAACTTCAAGCGAATGCTCGCCTACTCGTCCATCGCCCACGCCGGCTACATGCTCGTAGGCGTGCTGGCGGCGGCCGTCTCGATCAAGAAGGGGCAGGCCGCCGGGGCGGTGCTCTTCTACCTGGTCGTCTATGGTTTCTCGACAGTGGGGGCGCTGGCCGTGGCAGCCTGGATGGCTCGCGACAAGGGGACTGACGAGATCTCGGACCTGAATGGTCTGGGACGTACCTCACCCATGCTTGCCGTATGCATCGTCCTGCTCATGCTCTCGCTGATCGGCATGCCTCCGCTCGGCGGGTTCTTCGGCAAGCTGTATATGTTCATGGAGGCGATGAACTCGGGCGAGCGGGGCCGTCTCACTCTCCAATGGCTGGTCATGCTCGGCCTTTTCAACAGCGTGGTCAGCGCCTTCTACTACGTCCGCGTGCTCAAGGCCATGTTCCTACGGCCTTCGGAGGGCGAGCCCTTGAAGCCGGCCGCCTCGGGCGTGACCTGGGCCATCGTCATCAGCACGCTGGTGGCCGTGGGCTTCGGGCTCTATCCCGAACCGCTCGTGGAGACCATGCGAAGCTCGGCCCTCCCGATGCTCACCTCGGGCAGCCGGATCACGACCAATCGCGACTACGACGCCGAGCGACTGAAGGATTATCAGAAGCAGCGTTCCGAGAAGATTCGAGACCTTCGCGAGCAACTCCGCAAGAAAGACGCCGGCCCCGCGATGGCTCCTCCTGCGAAGCCGGGCGAGGGGAACCTCTCGTCCCGCTGATCCATCCCGTCGGGTTGCTTGGCGTTCCGAATCCTGTGACAGACCGTACAGATAGATCGAATTGAGGCCGGTCGATGGCGATCATCAATACCTTCCCCAAGTGCCTGGACAGCCCATACCTCGTGGCGGACGAGAATGCCTCGACCCGAGTGGGGGGGCTGATGACCACGGCCGCCGATCGCCTGGAGGCCGCGGCCAACATCAACCATTCGGGCCAGGGGGACATGGCCGACGTGAGCTTCCTCAGCTACGAGGCGATGTTCAACTGCTTGCGTGCCCTGGTCTATTCCAAGGGGTATCGCGAGATGGGCCTACGCTGCCTGCTCCTGGCGTGCGAGCACCTTTACGTGAAGCCTGGCATCCTCAGCGCCTCGCACATCCACGCGTTCGAGAGGGCCCAGGGGCTCAAGCGTCCCCCGGCCGAGAACCTTGCCGCGGCGGCGGCGTTCGTCAAGCGGACGATCGAGATCCTGGCCCTGAGGTGATCGGTGCGGGGGGCTCCTTCGGTCTCGCCTTGCTCTGGCGGATCTCGCCCAGCACATAGGTCGTCTTGTGCTGGGATTCGTAATACGTGCGCATGATCATCTCGGCCAGCACGCCCATGAGGATGCTCTGCACACCGGCCAGGAAGAACATCACACTGAGCATGGGCAGGGGCGTCTCGACGAACGTCTTCGGCGGCTTGTACACGTATTTGAAGAACGTCATGCCCGCGAACATGAGCAGGCTCAGCAACAATGACCAGATCCCGATCCGCCCGAAAAGGTGGATCGGCCTCTGGGCGTACTTCTGGTAGAAGCGGATCAGGAGTAAGTCGAGCACCACGTTAAAGGTCCGGCCCAGCCCGTACTTCGTCTTGCCCGCGGTGCGCGGTCGGTGGTGGACCTCGACCTCGACCACCCTGGCCCCTCGCCACGAGGCGAAGATGGGGATGAAGCGGTGCATTTCGCCGTAGAGCCTCACCCCTTCGAGGACCGAGCGACGATACGCCTTCATCGTGCAGCCGAAGTCGTGAAGGGAAACGCCCGAGATCCTCGCCACGAGCCAGTTCGCCGCCATTGACGGGATGCGACGCGTGAGGAGCTTGTCCCGCCTTAGGCGTCTCCATCCCGAGACCACGTCGAACCCCTCTTCCAGCTTGGCCAGCAACTTCGGGATGTCGGCCGGGTCGTTCTGTCGGTCGCCATCCATGGGAACGAGTACCTCGCCACGCGCCAGATCCAGTCCGGCCGAGAGCGCCGCGGTCTGCCCCGCGTTGTGACGGAGGAACGCCACGCGCACGTGCTCGGGATCGGCCTCCTGGATCGCGCTGAGGAGGGCGCGGGAGCCGTCGTTCGACCCGTCATCCACGAAGATGATCTCGTACCGCAACGAGGTCGGGCGGAGCGAAGCGTCGAGTTCCTGGTGCAGTTGCTCGACATTGCCGGCCTCGTTGTAGACCGGGATCAGGACCGAAAGGTCCACGGTTTCGTGATGGTCGTTGTTCATGCCGGATCAACCGATCACGAAAGGAGAGAGGAAGCGACGGCTGATTTCCAGCGACTCGCGACGACGTTCGATCGAGGCCTCGAAGGCGCGATCCTCGACCTCCACGGCCACCGGCCCGTCGTAGCCCGCGTCGGTCAACGCCCCGAAGAAGCGGCCCCAGTTCACGTCGCCCAGGCCGGGGAGCTTGGGCGTGTGCCAGAGTTTCGGGAACGACAGGACGCCGTGGTCCTGCAAGGCCTTGTGGTCGAGTCTCGCATCCTTGGCGTGGATGTGGACGAGGCGGTCGCGGAACTCATGGAGGACCTCGGCGTAGTCCATCCTTTGCCAGACGAAGTGCGACGGGTCGAAGTTCAGGCCGAAATTGGGGCTCGGGATGTCGGCGAACATCCTCCTCCAGATCGCGGGCGAGGTGGCCAGGTTCTTGCCGCCTGGCCACTCATCTTTGCCGAACAGCATCGGGCAGTTCTCGATGCCGATGCGGACAGACCGGCGCTCGGCATGGGCCACGATCGGCCTCCACGTCTCGAGGAACCTCGGCCAGTTCTCGTCCAACGTTTTCGAGGGATCGCGGCCCACGAATGTGTTGACGATGTTCACGCCCAGGATCGCCGCCGCGTCGATGACCTTCAGCAAGTGCTCCGCGGCAATCTTGGCCTCGTCGCGGTCGGGCGAGAGCGGATTCGGATAATATCCCAGCCCCGAGATCGAAACCCCATGCGAGCTGAGCGTCTCCTGGATGCGTCCGACACGCTCCGGGTCGAGGCTTGTCACGTCCAGGTGGGACACGCCCGCGTAGCGACGCTCGGCCTTGCCGGGGGGCCAGCACATGACTTCGATGCACGAGTAGCGCAGCTCGGCGGCGATTTTGACCACGTCCTCGAACGAGAGTTCCGGCAAGATCGCGGTGACGAATCCGAGCTTCATGTTCAAGGGCTCTCGTGGGCGAGGGGGACTGGGGCTTCATCGTAAACGTCGTTGAGCAATGCGTCCAGCGTCGGGAGGTCATGGACAGGCACCACCCGATGCCCTAGCCTCTTGGGGTCGTGAGTTTCGAGCAAGGGGAGATCGCGAGATGATCAGCGTCCGGGACCTTCGCGTCGATTACGACAACTTCTGCGCCGTGAGCGACGTGAACCTTGAAGTCGGCCCCGGAGAGGTCTGCGGGCTGATCGGGCCCAACGGGGCGGGTAAGACGACGACCATGCGCGCCATGCTCGGCCTGATCGAGCCCACCTATGGCGAGATCGAGATGGCGGGCGTGGACATGCGCGATCGGCCCCGCGATGCCTGCCGTTTGCTGGGCTTCATGCCCGACAACCCGCCCATGTACGACGACCTGAAGTGCTGGGAGTTCCTCGACCTCTTCGCCGCGAGCTACGGGATCCCCCGTGCGAGACGCCGAACCGTCGTGACTAGCCATCTGGAGCTTGTGAGGCTCTCGGCCAAGGCCGATGCGATGGTGGTTGAGCTCTCGCGCGGGATGCGGCAAAGGCTCATGCTGGCCAAGACGTTGATTCCCGACCCCAAGGTCCTCCTCCTCGATGAGCCGGCCAGCGGGATCGACCCGCAGGGCCGGATCGACCTGAAGAATATCCTTCGCGACCTGGCCTCTCGCGGTAAGACGGTGCTCGTCTCGTCGCACATCCTGACCGAGATGCAGGAGTTTTGCACCTCGGTGGCGATCATGGAACGGGGCCGGATGGTGGTCTCGGGCCTGATCGAGGAGGTCAATCAGCGTGTCCTGGGCGCGGCGGCGGTGTTCGTCGAGGTGCTCGGCACGGCGGAGGCCTTTCTCCGGATCGTTGGAGAGGACCCGCTCGCCGGAGAGATCACGCAAGTCAACGGTCTCTATTCGTTCCGCTACGCGGGCGGGCCGGACGAGGCGGCGGAATTGCTGGCCTCGCTGATCCGAGCCGAGGTCCGGGTCGCGTCGTTCGCGCCCAAGAAAGAAGGCCTCGAGGATCTGTTCCTGAAGGTCGGCGCCAAGGAGCTTTCCTGATGAAGTCGCTTCTGGACGTCTTCCTGGATAATCCGATCATCATCAAGCATGTCCGATCGCGTCTGCGCCCGTCGCAGTTCCTCCCCACGGCGTTCGTGGTGTTCTGTTTCTGCGTGGCCATCCTGTGGACCGGCGTCTCCCTGGGCGCGGGATCGGCCCTGGCCAGTGGGTTTACCCTGAGCCTACTGCTGGGACTTGGCTCGTTGATCCTGGCGCTCGGCGGGGCGAGCCAGGTCACGACGTCGGTCGGTCAGGCGAAGGAGAGCGGGATCCTCGACTTCCATCGCGTGTCGCCGTTGCCCGCGAGCACGGTCGCGATCGGCTTCTTTTTGGGTGCGCCCATTCGAGAATATGCGCTCTTCGCGATCACCATCCCGTTCGCCTTGTATGCCGCAGCGTCGAGCTCCACGGGGCTCGTGGAGTATGGATCCATCCTTGCCTCGCAGCTCCTTTCGAGCTGGGTCCTGCATGCGTTGTCGTTGCTGGTGGCTCTAATTTCGAAACGACCTCGGGCTACCGGTCAGGGCATCCTCGTCCTGCTGGTGATCGGCTTCTTCAGCACAAGGGGCCTCTTCGGCTGGGCGACGTCCGTTCTCGGCTCGACGGACGAGCCGGGTAAGCTCAACTTCTTCGGTTTCTTTCTGCCTTGGATCGCGTTCCTGGCCCTTTACGAGGGGACGGCGCTCTTCTTTCTCCTGATCGCGTCCACGCGGAAGATGCGTGCCGAGAGGGCCCATGCCTACAGCAAGCCGCTTGCCCTGGGCTTCATGGGATCCGCCGTGACGTTGGCGTTGGGGGCCTTTTGGAGCCTCCCGACGGGCAACGGTTACGTGGTCCCCTCGTGCATCTATCTGTTCACGATCGTGGGCCTGATCCTGGCGACCACCGTCACGCCCGACCTGGGCGAGTATCTCAAAGGGATCCGCCGGGCACTCCGGAGCGACCATCGACGCGCCCCGATCTTCAGCGACGCGGCGTCCAACCAGTTCGTCATGTATGGGCTCGCGGGCCTGACGGCGATGGGGTCTACCATCGCCTGGGAGGCGATTGAGGGGATGCCCGAAGGCGGTCGGTATGCCTACTCGCAGGCCGTGGCGCTCGGGACCTTCGTGGTGGCCTACTATGGATTCGGCTTACAATACTTCCTGTTGCGATTCGGGAAGCGGGGTGCGTCCTACTTCGGGCTCTTCCTGTTCCTGGTCTGGTTGTTGCCCCTGATGGTGGCCCTCGCCGCGGGGATCTCCATGAGCAGCGCCTCGACGACCATCCAGTCGATCCTGGCCGTAAGCCCACTGGCGGGGATCATGCTGTCGATCACCGGAGGGATTGAAGGGGCCTCCGTGGACTCGGTCCGGTTCGCGGCCGTCTTGCCCGCGGTCTCGCTCGCCTTCCTCTTCCACTTCATGCTCACGGCCTTGCAGAGGAAGCTGGATCGCGAGATCCGATCGTTGGACGTGACGGGCAAACCGAAATTCATCCCGCTTGCCGAACTTGCACCACGATGAAAAGGAAGCAGCGGACGGTTGCCTCTCGGGCATAGGTCCGCTGCGAATTCGGAGACCGAGCCGATCCTTGCATGACGGCCGAGACTAGACCTGGCCCGGTCACTGGGCTTGAGATCGGTCAGACCTCAAGCCTCCGGGGCACGGCCCGACCGGCTTCCTGCGTCTCTTCTTCGTGATACTCGGCGTCGGTGTTGACCTTCCAGGTGTCGAACTTGCCCAGACCCAGAATGTTCCTGGCGGCGAGCACGGCGGTCATCATCGAGTGATCCTGGTTGTTGTACTTGTGCATGCCGTTGCGGCCCGCCAGTTCGAGGTTCCCGAATCGGGCGAGCCAGGCGCGGATCACGCCGAGGTGCTCCAGGTACGCGTCATCATAGACCGGGTAGGCCTTGGGCATGCGGACCACGCAGCCGTCGACGACCTTCGAGGCCGGGACGAGTCCGATGGCGTCGATCTCCTGACGGCCCAGGGCCACAAGCTCCTCGTCGGATTTCGTCCAGAGGTCGTCCCCCTCGAAGCAGAAATACTCGAGGCCGAGGCTCGACTTCGAGCTGTCGGGGACGAGGTCGGGCGACCAGTTCTTGAAGTTCTGGACTCGGCCCAGCCGCACATCGGGCTCGTGGATGTAGATCCAGGTGTCGGGGAACGTCTCGGGCTGGTCGACGATCAGGACCACGGTCAGGAAGTCTCGATAGCGAAGGGCATCGGCCGCGGCGCGGACCTCGGCCGGGGCGGCTGGGTTCATCGCACGGATCAGGTTCCGGATCGGGAGCGTGGAGAGGAAGTTCTTGCCGCGGTAGTGAGTGAGGCGTCCCTGGGAATCGCGGGCCACGAACGCGGTCACGGATTCGCCGTCGTGATCGATCCGCTCGACGCGGCGGTCGTGATGGACGGCCCCGCCCGATCGGTTCACCCGTTCCCGCGCGGCCTCCCACATCTGCCCCGGTCCCAGGCGAGGATACTGGAAGCTGTCGATGAGGGTCTTGATGACCTCGCCCTTGCCGCCGGACTTCTTCGCGGGTAGTAGCGCGTTGATCACGGCGCTGGTGAGGCTCAGGCCCTTGATCCTCTGCGCAGCCCAGTCGGCCGAGATCTCGGAGGTGGGCATGCCCCACACCTTCTCGGTATAGGTCTTGAAGAAGATCTCGAAGAGGAGCCGGCCGAAGCGATTGACGACCCAGTCTTCGAAGCTCCGCTCGGGCTTGATCGGGCGGATCCGGGCCTTCACATAGCTGGCGAGCACCATGGCCGACTTGATTGGGCCCAGGTTGATCAGGGCGTTGGCGGGCTTCAGTGGATAGTGGAAGAATCTGCGGTTGTAGTAGATCCGGCTCAGGCGAGAGCGCGTGATGAACTGATCGCCGAGGATGTTATCCCAGATCGCGTTGACCTCGGCGCTCTTCGAGAAGAAGCGATGGCCGCCGATGTCGAACCGATACCCCTTGTACTGGTCCGTGCGGCTGATGCCGCCCACCAGGGTCGGGTCGCTTTCGAGGACAACGCACGGATGTCCGTTGCGGGTCAACTCGTAGGCGGCGGTCAGCCCCGCGGGGCCCCCGCCGGCGATGACCGTGGGGTACGAAGCGACGACGGCGTCGGTGTCCGGGGAATCGACGCGATTCCAGCGGTGGGGGAGATTGCCGGCGCGGACCGTGTCCTGCCGTGACGGTTCGGTGCCCATGAGGGACTCCTCATCCATGCGGAGTACGTGTGCGGGGACCGGTGCATGTCGAGGGTGCTTCGCGATCAGAACCCATCCTGGTTCCTGGCCGCGCTCACGGGCGAGAGGGCGTTATGGCCGATCGGGGCAAACCGGTCAAGGCGAAGATGACGATTCCCCCGACAATCGCCGGACCTCGCGAGCATTCAACATGTACACGCCCGCACCGATGCCGGCTCCCGCAAACTGAAGGATGCGGAATCCGAGCATGGCCACCGCCCCTCCGGGATAGCCAAGCAACCCGAAGAGCCCTGCGCTGGCCTGTTCGGAGACCCCCAGGGCTCCGAATGGTAACGGGACCGCGGTCGTGAACAGCACGATGGGCACGATCAGGAAGTGTTCCGCCAGGCCCGGCACTCCGGAGCGGAACAGCGCCTGGCTGACCGAATGGAAGGCCATCACATTCATGGCGTGCGTTCCCAGGCCCATCAGTACCGCCACGGGCACGATGCCCACCCGCGAGCCGAAGGACTGCGAAGGGCTGGCGCTCTTCTTCCGGAATCGCCTCGGGCGGAAGACCGTGAGCAGGGCGAGCAGGGCGCAGGCCACCATCCCCCAGGCCAGCGGGACAAGTCGGCGGACCCGCGGGTCAAGCTGCGTGTAGCCCAGAGTGCTGACCAGGGCGGCGATTAGGAATAGGCCCGACAGGCCCGCGAGGAAATCGACCAGCACCGACATGATCGCCCTGGGCTTCTGCTCGGGTTTCTCCTTGCAGAGGAACGCCGCGCGAACAGCATTGCCCACGACCGCGCCGGGGATCACGAAGTTGAACAGGGCACCGATTAAGCCGAGGCGAACCGCATCCCGATAGCGGAAGGCCATGCCCAGGGCCCGAACAAGCATGTACCAGCGCAGATAAGCAAACATGAGCCCCGAAAGGTAATAGGCCAACCCAACCAGGAACCCGAACGGGTCCGGCCTGCGCGTGAGGACGCCCCGAATCTCCTCGCGGTTCATCTGGATCGCCAGGCCGAGCAGGCCCAGGCCGATCGCCACGCGAAGGAGGAAACCGCCGAACTTCATGCTCGATCCACGCGACTCATTCATGAAGGGGAACTCTCGGCGATCGGGCCAACATGGGTCTCGAACAGGCTGCGAGTGCGGAGGGCCAGGCGTTCGATGTCGGACCGGAAGAGCGAGGCCACATCCAGCGAGCCGTCGGGCTCGTAGCCGATGCGACGCGCGAGGCAGGCCAGCTCGTTGCGGTCCTCGGGCAGGCCCACATCGGTCCGGTTCTGGGCGATCCTGAGGCGCCCCTCGACGGTTCTGAGGAAGTCGTAGGCGTCGCGGAGGTCGGCGTGCTCGTCGTCCGATAGCTTGCCCGTCCGGCGGAGTGCGTCCAGGGCATCCCACATGTTGGGCCGGAGCACGTCGGGCTCGTTCGCCGCGTGGATGAGCTGGAGGCACTGGACGAGGAATTCGATGTCGACGAGCCCCCCTGCCCCCTTCTTCAGCTCGTTCGGGCCGCGGGCATCGCCGATCTTGCGCCTCATGGCCACGACTTCGGAAGCGATCTTTTTGGCCTCGACACCGGGGCGAGTGAGCACGTCGCGGACAGCCTTCACCACGTCGCGACTGAATCCCCCCGTCCCGAACAGGGGGCAGGCGCGGGTCAAGGCCATGCGTTCCCAGGTCGCTGCTGGTCCTGAGAAGTAGGTCTGGAAGGCGTCAAGATTGACCGCGAGGGGCCCGGAACCTCCGTAGGGCCGCAGCCGGACGTCCACCCGATATTGAGGCGCCGACTCGGCGGAACCGCTCAGGGCTTTCATGGTCTTCTGGGCCAGGTCGGCAAAGAAGGCGCTGTTGGCGATCCGGTTGTGCGTCGAGTCGGTCTGCCCGTCCTCATCGTAGAGGAACACGAGGTCCATGTCGGAGTGATAGTTCATCTCGCGTCCGCCGAGCTTGCCCAGGCCCAGGATCGCCCAGCGGGCATGGCGACCGTCGGAGGCTCGCCGGGGCACGCCGTGGCGTTCGACCCGGAGCTTCCACTGGTGACGCGCGACCTGGCCGACGATCGCCTCGGCCACGTCAGCAAGCTCGCGAGTGACGTCGCGCACCGGCTCGCGTCCCAGGATGTCGCGCATCCCGATGCGGACCCATTCCTTGTTCCGAAAGCTCGCGAGGATGGGCGCGAGGTCCTCGGCCCCACGGCAGAGCTCGGCGAGCTCTTCCTTGATCGCGGTCGAGGACTGCGGTCGGTCGACGACCAGCGAATCCATGAGGTCGTCGATCATTCCCGGGTTGTTGATCAGGACCTCGCACAGGAACTGGCTCGTCGCGCAGAGCTCGACGTAGAGCCGCAGGGACGGTGGACTGAAGCTGAAAAGCTCCCAGAGGATCGCCTTGGCACCGAGCGAGGCCGAGACCTTCTCCAGGTTCGTGAGCGCCATGTCGGGGTCGGGGGCTCGCCCCACGGCATCGAGCAGTCTTGGGGCGATGGCCGCGAGGAAGTGCCGGCAGCGCGCCTGCGAGAGGAACTCGAAGTCCTCGCGGGCCAGGGCCATGAGGTTGCGATAGGCCAGCGTCACGTCGCGGAAGGCGTACTTGCCGAGGACTCGCGTGATCAGCTCGGACGACGGGTCGGGGTCGAGCACAAGGTCCACGACCGGGTCGGCCCCTCCGT
>JANOBY010000212.1:0-6074 GCA_031411935.1 Planctomycetales bacterium
GGCGACGCCTACCTGATCTACGGCCAGCTTCCTGGCGGATTCGGAGCCGCCCCGATCGTGAGTCTGGCAGAGGTTGGTGGAACTGTCGAAGGTGCGAATTTCGTGGGCGACTTCTCCGGGGAGCTCACCGGTTTCGCCGTCAACAATGCGGGCGACTTCAATGCCGACGGCTTTGCCGATTTCATGATCGGCTCGCCTGGTTTTGACAACGTCTTCGGACTGGACAGCGGCCGTGTTGACCTGATCCTAGGAGGTCCCACGACGAGATTCCCCGGGAACATCACGGGAGCAAGCATCAACCTGTCCTCCCTGCTCGACACGACATCCCAGATTGGGATGATCGAGTTCCAGGGGGACGATCCAGGTGGGCTTTTTGGTTACTCCGTGACCTCGCTCGGGTCGATCAACAACGACCGTATCAACGAGATCGCCATCGGTCAGCCCAACTATTTGGGCACCGCGACCGTCGCCGGGCCCGGCCAGGCTTACATTATCCCCGGCAACACACAGCTGTCGCCGGCGGTGTACGTGGTGCTTTCGAGCTCCGACACGACGCCCAGTCTTTTCAACAACCGGATCACGGCCGACCCCCGGTTCGGTACCGGTCAGTATCTGGGTGCGTCGTTATCCAGTCGATTCCCCACGAGCAACACGATCACCGTGGACGGGGATTCGGCGTCGGATCTTGTGATTGGTGCCCCGTTCGGTACGGTGAACACATCCACGCCGCTCGCGGGCCTGGTCTATCTCCTCGAAGGGGCGCGACTCGGACTCCCCACTCCCAACTCGGGGCCGATTCCGCCGCCTCCACCCCCTCCTATACCTCCGGTGAGTGTTACGGCGTTCACCAGCAACCGATTCGTGTTCATCGGGCCCGCCCTGCCTTATGGCGAGCGACTCGTCCCAACGAACAACATCCTCCGACGGATGAAATACAAGCCCCTTCCCGCGGCGGTCGCCCAGCGACAGTTCCTGCCCAAGAACGGCTTCGGTTTCAGGTTCAACAACTACTTCCATCCGAACAAGTCGTCGAACAAGCAGATCACCGCCTATCCGACGAGCAAACAGCGTCAGAACAGCGGTCAGGGCGTATACACGCTGGGTCGCCGTGTGTTCTCCAGAGGACAGTTCCCCAACGGGATCTTCATCGGCAAGATCAAGCACAAGGGCCCCACCATCCCCTGATGAACCGGGGCAGCAAAGTCTCATCCGGGGTGTCGACTCGAGTCTCTCTCGGGTCGACACCCCGATTTTCGTGATCCTCCGCCGGGTCGATCCTCACTCGATTGTGGGCCGGATCCTCGCCGAGAGCTTATGGGCGAGCCGGTCCAGGGCTGGGCTGCGATCCATCGGATCCAGATGCACGTTCAAGAGCGTAAAGCTCGAATCATTAGCGATTGCCCTCTCCAGGCCCGAATCGAGCTCGCTACGGGTGTGGATCTCGATGCCAAGCCCCGCCCCGAGGACCTCGGGCAGCTTGTGGTAGGCCCAGTTGTGGATATCGTTGAAGCTTCCTTCGAGGAGGAACCGCTCCGTCGTGTACCCCTTGTTGTTCATGACCACGACAATCGGGTTGAGCCGATGACGGACGATTGTTGAGAGCTCCATCCCGGTCATCTGGAACGCTCCATCTCCCACGATCACGAGCGGGCGGCTCTGCCGATTGGCGATCCCGGCGCCGAGCGCGGCGGGAACCCCGAACCCCATCGATGTATAGTACGCCGGGCTGATGAATTCGGTCCGTCGCGTCATGACCATGTCCGCGGAGCCGAAGAGCGCATCGCCGATGTCGGCGATGACCACGGTACTCTCATCAAGGATCGTGTTCAGTTTCGCGAAGAGATGCGCCGAGGTCATCGGCGTGTCCGGACCTCCTGGAGCCTGGGGGACCGTCGTCGATCTTACGGGGACCAGGGGTTCGGCGAGGACGAGGTGGTGCTGGCGTAGCCCGCGAATGAAGTCGTCGAGCCGCACGTCGCGATAGTGGTGATACCGAATCTGGAGATCCTCGCTCGTCGCGTTGATGCATCGCGACGGGTCCAGCTGCGCCGTGAAGATCCCGAGATTGATGTCCGTGAGGAAGCAACCGAGCATCAAGAGACAGTCGGAATCCTCAACAAAACGAGTGACCTCCTCCCTTCCCATCGCCCCCTCATAAACCCCCACGAACAGCGGGTGGGCTTCGGACACCACGCTCTTGCCCAGAATCGTGGTCGCGATCGGAAGGCGGGCTTCCTCCGCAAGAGCGAGCAGGTCGTCGTGAAGGCCGAAACGATGGATCTCCACGTCGGCGAGGATCATCGGGCGACGAGCCTGGGAGAGCATCCGCCCGGCTTCTTCCAGAGCCTCCCTCAGTGCATCGGGATCACTCGGCGGGATGCCCGGGCCCATGCGATGGGGCATGACTTGCCGCACATCAACCATGTCCCTGGGGATCTCGATGTACACGGGACGCTTGTAGCGCTGGCAAGCCGTCAAAACGCGATCGATCTCGGCGAATGCGGTCACAGGGTCGCTTAGCACGGTGGAGGCGACCGTCAGCTTCTCCATGACCTCGAACTGCGTCTCGAACCCCTTGACCTTGTGGTGAAGCAAGGGGTTGCGATCCCTCTCGTTCATGCCGGGCGATCCGCCGAGCACGATCACGGGCGACTTCTCCGCATAGGCTCCGGCCACGCTGTTGCAAAGGCTCAGCCCGCCGACGCAGTAGGTGACGGCCACACAGCCAATCCCATGAACGCGGGCATAAGCATCCGCGGCGAAGCCGGCGGAATCCTCCTTCGTTACGCCGATCAGCTCGATCGGGCTCGCCTCCAGCATCTTGTAGAGGCCGAGGATATAGTCCCCCGGAATCCCGAAGATGTGATCGACTCCGACCGCTTGCAGTCGCTCGATGAGGTAACTCCCGATCGTCACGGACGGGGCTTCATCCGACAGGGGGCGAGTCTCCGAAGAAGTGGTCGCGGTCGCCAAGGAAGTCACTCCCATTCAATCCAGGCCGGGTTGGGCAGAAGGGGCCGGAGTCCCGATTTCACTCGTGTCGCCATGGCGGGAGGCGTGCGTTGATCTCGCCCGAAGGAAGTCCCGATCCAGGCATCTCCAGTTCCTCTCCAGGTTCGCGAAAACCGGATGGAAAAGGAAGCGCCTTCCATTCGCGACGTCCTCGCAAAAGACTAGGTCCGCTCATGTAGCGCACGGATGTTAAACCGCGCTCGGCAGCCACGTCCTCCCAGGAGAGTTCCTAAAGAAAAAATAGAAAAAATTCCAGAAGCTCGTTTGACAGATGCCAGCGGCGACCTAGCTTGCTCCTTGAGAAGCTTCGTTTGAAATCGTGATTTCGAACCGCGATTCCATCGCAGAGATACGATCGTTGCCCTGTTTCCCCACAGGTAACGTCCATGGATGACAGGTATGCCACCCAGTTTTCCGAGTCTCCGCCGAGCACCCGTGTTGAGCTCCAGGTCGAGGATTTGCAGTCTCAATACCTGATCCTGTTGAGCGGGGGGATCCCCGGAACGATGATCCCTCTGCTCCCGGGGACCATCTGGATGGGACGGGCCGAGGAAAATGGGTTAACCCTCCCCGAACCGAGTGTTTCTCGCCGCCATGCCTCCCTCCGAATCGACGAATCGGGCGCGGCCTGGTTCACAGATGAGGGGAGCACGAACGGCTCCTTCCGAAACGGGCATAAGCTCTCTCCTCGCGAATGCGTCAGGATTTACGATGGCGATCGCCTTCGGCTTGGGACTCGTGTGGTTCTGAAGTATTCCTGCCCCGATCTGGAGGAAGAACAATTTCACAAGGCCATGTTCGAGCGAACCGTGCGCGACCCGCTCACGGGGCTGTATAACCGGGCTTACTTTTTCGAGCAACTCCGCCCCCTGGCCAGTCGGGCCGCCGCGAGAGGTCAGGGGCTAGCCGTGTTCATGCTCGACATCGACCACTTCAAGGCCATTAACGACCGCCTGGGTCATGACGGCGGAGACCGGGTCCTACGCGATGTGGCGGCGCTTCTTCGCCAGTCCACTCGGGCGGATGACCTGGTCTCGCGTTATGGAGGGGAAGAGTTCGCGATCTCCATGCCCTCGGCCTCCGCCGAACTGGCCACCGAGCGAGCCGAGAGGATCCGCTCATGCCTCGCACAAACGCCGGTCAAGCACGACGAGGGTTGGATCGATGTGACCGCCAGTATCGGTGTGGCATTTACGCTGACGTCGATGAATCGCGATTACGCCCACCTGATCACCGCGGCCGACCGGTCTCTCTATCAGGCCAAGAACGGAGGGCGGAACCGCGTGGTCTGCGGGCTTGGCGGGGTCTTTGAAACCCCCAGATCCTGGGCTCTCGCCGAGCTCTGATCGCCTGGGCGAGTCCCGGCAGGAGATCCTTGAAAGCTGGCTCCGTTCGTGACACTCTAGGACGCCTGCATGACCTCCTCGTCGTCCACGGATCGTCTCCCATGAGCCCGCAATCTCAGGTTGTTCTTGGCGTGTGCAGTTGGAGCTTGCAGGTCACCAGCATCCCGGAACTCAAGGCGAGGATGAACCAGCTGGGGGTCCAGACCTGCCAAATTGCGTGCGGCGATCCCCATCATGCCAGCTGGGCCGAGGGCGATCGTATGCCGCAGGAGGCGGTCTCTGCGGGGCTGGAGATGTCGGGCGCGATGTTGGGTTTCGAGGGGGAGGACTACACGTCCCCGCAGAGCATTCAGATCACGGGAGGGTTCGGCGACCCCGCGACTCGCGCGGAACGTCTCGACCGGCTTGCCTGGGCGCTCGAACGGACTCGTGCTCTTGGCCTGACCGACCTCATGCTCCACGCTGGGTTTCTGCCCGAGGTTTCGGATCCCCACCGACGATCGTTTCTGGATACTCTGGCCAAGGCCGGTCGGATGGCGGAGGACGCCGGGATCACGCTCGCGTTCGAGACCGGCCAGGAGAGGGCCGAACTGCTTCGACAAACCCTCGATGACCTTGCGGCCCCAAACCTGAAGGTCAACTTCGACCCGGCCAACATGCTTCTCTACGACATGGGCGACCCCATCCGCTCGGTCGAGATCCTCGGTCCTGACATTCGCAGCGTCCACCTCAAGGATGCCCGCCGCCCGAGGACGCCCGGTACCTGGGGTGAGGAGGTCCCGCTGGGCCAGGGGGAGGTCAACATGGAAGCGTTTCTCACAGCGCTCCGTAAGATCCATTTTCAGGGTCCCATGATGATCGAGCGAGAGGCTGGGGATCTGGAGTCCAGGATCAAGGACATCTCGGCGGGAGTGGAACTTATCCGGGACCTCGTCAGAACCAGTCCGTGAAGACCCGGGAATCGACCTCTGCCCCGTCGAGTTCGTAGGAACAGGGGCAACGAGGGCCAATGTCTGTCGGAGCCTCTCATTCTTACGCGTTTAGGACCTGGCTCCTGGGGATACGACCTCCGCACATGTCCGGCGGTATGGGTGAGCTGTCCCTGATGAGCTTGCTTGATGAGGGGAATCAGGTCGAGGTGGTCCCCGGCGAATGGGTTCGTTATTCTCCTGCAGTTCAGAAATTGGCTTTGTTTTGGGTTCGTTTTGGCTTCGTTTTCCCGTCATCTCAGGCGGGACAGATCCCCGTGAAATCGCCCAAGTCCTTTTCTCCATTCGACATCCGCATGGGATCTCCAGGGTGTCTTGGGGCCGAGTTGGGTTCGTTATGCAAAATCACGTTTTCGCACCGTTCTGGTTTTCCTGGCCGTTTACGTGGCCCGACTTGAGGGTCGTGACCGCCACTAAGCCGGTCGGGTGCTCGGAGACTGCGAGCCCAACGATATTATCGAAGTTCCCCCTGCCCTCGATCGTAAACGAGTGTGCCCTCCGACCGAATCCCCTCGATCAGGCGTGTTGATCCCTTTCGCGTCGCCCAAAGTCAAGGAGCCGAGGGGCAGCAAACTCGGTCACGGCTCAGGCCCGAGGTCCTAGACGGTAAGAATTAGGCGAGATCTACCCCACAATGGCATGACCCGCGCTCATGAAGCCAGAAGGCGGGTTGCGACCCCTTCCTACGGCGGTCACCCAGTTAGCCCCCGTTGAGCCGGCACCCACC
>JANOBY010000213.1:0-8725 GCA_031411935.1 Planctomycetales bacterium
GACGAGGGGCTTGCTGTTCGTGGGTTGAGGTGCTGGATCGCTACTTTTGCGATGGTTGTAGCGGTCCGGTAGAATGCTAAGCTCATTGGATTGCGGAGGGGAGGTGGCATGGGCATCACCTGGGATGATAATTGCGTGCAATCACCCATGGTCGCTTGACTTCATGCGTGGTACCTGGCTATGCTTTGTCAAGCCGACGCTTACCCCAGGCGAGGAAAGGGAGAGGTGTGGTGATGTTGGTGCAGGTCCCGCGATTCGAGCCTCATCCGTTTTTGCGAAGCGGGCACTGGCAGACGATCGTTGGGCGGTATCTGCCGGGGGTGGCGGCCTCGCCGTTGTCTCGGGATCGCGACATCATGCTTGGGGATGGCGATGCTCTGCGGGTGGCGGACGCGGTGCCCGAGGGCTGGCGGGCGGGGATGCCGATCGTGGTCCTCGTTCATGGGCTGGCGGGTAGCTCGTTGTCGCCCTATGTGGTACGCATTGCGAATCGCCTCTTGCGGATGAAGATTCGTCCCGTGCGCATGAACTTGCGTGGGGCGGGGGATGGGTTTGGGCTTGCCAGGAAGGCCTATCATGCGGGCCGGACGGGCGACCTTCGGGCGGTGGTGGAGACGTTCGCGGCGGAGGTACCCGGGTCGCCGATCGCCCTCGTGGGCTTTTCGCTGGGCGGGGCGCTCACGCTGAAGCTTGGGGCCGAGGCCGTGAAGCAACCCGTGGCGGGGCTGGATTGCCTGCTCGCGGCGAACCCTCCGCTGGATCTCTCGGCCTGCTGCCGTCACATGAGACTTCCTGGGCAAAAGATTTACGATCGCGGGTTCGCCCGGCTGCTGGTGAGGGAGGTCAAGCGACTTCATGCCCGGTTCCCGGAACTTGGGCCGGACAACCTGGCGGGCGTGAACTCGGTTTTCGATTTTGATGACCGCTACACGGCCCCTCGCAATGGGTTTCGCAACGCCGAGGATTATTATCAACAGTCGAGTGCCGGGCCCGGGTTGCCCCGTATCACCTTGCCTGGCCTTGTCGTTCATGCCGAGGACGACCCGTTTATTCCGGCCCTGAGCACGCGAAATGTTGCGTTCCCGCCTTCCTTGGCACTGGAAATGATCCCTTCTGGAGGACATCTCGGCTATATCAGCCGTACCCCCTGGGAAGGCAGTCGTCGCTGGCTCGATGCCCGTCTGGCCGCCTGGCTGGCCGATCGGTGGAGAGCGTTACTTCCGAACCGATGAGGAGGGCTCTTGCCCATGACCACCATGAGACCTAATAAATTCCGGATGGCCGTCGAGGTTCTGCAGAAGGGGCGCGACCTTGTGGTGGACGCGATCGCGGATGACGTGATCGACCAGGCCGACGACCTACTGGACGGCGGCTATCAATTCCACGAGTTCCTGGAAACGCAGGGCACCCGGCTCCACTTCCTCAGCCTCCTGATCCAGCAACTGGAGCAGTCGGCCGAGACCGTCGAGGAGGCCGAGGTCCCGATCCCTCCGGCGATCATCGAAAAGGTCGTGAAGCCGCGCAAGCCTCGGGCCAAGAAGATCCAGAGCCGGACCCCGGCCGAGCATCGAAGCGACGACTGAAGATCCTCGGCTCCGGTCGCGTTCCCCCACCGTACACCGTTTCCCCGATTGCAGGCCGTCACGATGGCCGCGATCGGGGGAACTGTCGTTTCCGAACCCTCCGGGCGCAAGTTGGTGGTTGTGGGCAATTTGGCACTCACGATCGCTTGCCACTTTTTCCGATTCAAAGTATCAAGTTGCACGGTAGACGGATTTGACGCTTGCCAAGGAGGGTGGGGCCGATGACGATCTCAGGGCTGCTGTCGAGGCGAACGAACCGGTCGATGCGGACCAGCATCATTGAATCCCCTCCGGGTGCCTCCGATCTGGACCTCGCGGCGCTCGGCGTGATTTCCACCGCCCCGATCTGGATGACCCATGCCGAGCGGCTCCTGCTGTTCACGCTGACCTTCTCGTTACGCCCCTCGCGTTACCTGGAGATCGGTACGCTCAAGGGCGGATCGGCTCTGATCGTGTGCTCGGCGATGGATGCCCTGAACGGCGTGGGCAAGATCGCCTGCGTGGATCCTCGCCCCCAGATCGCTCCCGAGACCTGGGATCGGATCAAGCACCGCGCCAGCGTGATCACCGGCTTCTCGCCGGATGCCCTGCCCGAAGCCCGCGATGCCGCAGGAGGGAGCTTCGACCTGATCCTGATCGACGGCGATCACACCCGCGATGGCGTGATCCGCGATGCCGAGGGCGTGCTCCCCTTCGCCGCCAAAGGCGCGAAGATCCTGTTCCATGACTGCCACAACGCCGATGTCCGCATGGGCATCGACGAATTCGCCGCGGATCATAAGCGTCGCCTCATCGACAGCGGCCCCATGACCAGCGAGGCCCTGATCCAGGTGTGCGACGACGGGTCGCGGGTCAACTGGGGCGGGTTGCGATTGATCGAAGTGAAGCGCTGAGAACCCCTAGGATCCGTGGGCCTTGAGGACGAGGCCACCTTCCTCCGCCCGTGCTCATCCAACGTACCTCGGATCCTCCGTGATCGGATGCCGCATCTTCGGCCTCGATCGCGGAGGATTTCTCGTACCCGGATTCGCCGCGAATCGACGGCCGCAAGGGCCAGGTGGCCGCTGACGGGGGCTCCGGCGATCTCCCTTTATTGTGGTGAATGGAGGCGGGAGCCGGGGTGACGGAAATCTTGCCGCGATAACGGATTGAAAAATCGACATGATAATTTAACAACGATTTTTCACGACTTCGGTCCGCTCCGGCGAGCGATGGCGCTAGATTTCCTGGTAAGACCAGCGCCGTCGCCTTGATCTGCTGGAGACTTGCATCCCGGAGAGGGGCGGGTCGCCGAGCGGGGTTGGATTCGCGAGAGATCACCTGATGTCCGATCCTCGACACCGGTTCGCCTGGCGAACTTCGGCCAGGTGGCTGCTCGCCTTGTCCATCCTGGGGGCGGGGGCCTCTCCCCACGTGCACCGGCTCCGGCATCCGTCGGTGTATAGCGACGACGTGCCGAGGATCTTCCTCGTGAGCACGAAAACGCTCTGGGGATCGTTGACCACCCCGTTCAATGAGCACCTGGCTCCCGCCTTCGACATCGTGACCTGGATGGCCTGGCGAGCGGCTGGCGAGCGGTTGTCGATCGTGCCCACCGCGTTCACGATGGCCGCGTTCGTGCCGTTCGTCCTGGCGATCGCCGTGCTGGGCGTGTTCTCGCGACGAGTTCTGGGATCGTGGGCGGCTGCCTTGCTCGTGGTGGTGGCCTTCGCGGTGGCGCCGATCCATGTGGTCGAGACCGTGTGGTGGTATTCGGGCACCAACCACATGTGGGCCCTGTTCTGGGGGCTTGTCGCCTTGCTGGGGGTGGTGCGGGGAGGCCCGGCGGGGGCGATGGCGGTCGCGATCGGCTCGGCGCTCTCGCCTGCTTGCTCGCTCATGGGGGTGCTTGTGGCCCCGGCCTGCGTGATGTTCTCGCTCTCGCGAAGGGGGGCAGGCTGGCGGCTCTGTGCTGGGGCGGGAATTGCGGGTCTGGGGGCTTATTTCGTGCTGGGCGCCTGCTTCGGGTTGGTGCAGGCGATGCTCTATGGGCGGGGGCGAGCGACGCAGTTCTGGCTCGGGCTGGGGGTCGCGGGCGAGGCCCCTTCCTTGACGCTCTTGCCCGCCCTGTTCGGGATCCGCGACCTCGATCATGTGGTCCCGCCGGTCTGGGCCCTGGCGACCACGGGCGGCCTTGGGGTGTCTCTGCTGGTCTGGAGCTGGAGGAGCCGGGACCGCGCGGTGATCTTGCTTGGCGGGTTCTTCATCCTGGGCGCTTACCTGCTGATCTTCCCGTTCCGCACGGCCGACGGTCAGGCGATCATGCTGCGCACGGCGCGCTACCATCTCTTCCCGCAACTCGGCCTGGCGATGCTCCTGGGCGTCGCCTTGCGAAGGCCCGTGCAGGGCGTACGAGGCCCGGAAATCTCCCTGGCCGTCTGCCTGGGCCTGCTCGCGGTGCACCTCCCGCAGCAGTTCGCCGAGAACAGCCTCTACGACTATCCGAACCAGGCCCACACGCTTTCGGCCTTGGAGCGGGTGCGGGCGATCTGCCTGGCCGAGGGGATCACCGATCGGCAGGCGCTGACGGTCCTCGAGCCGATCCAGCCTCGATGGATGCCGTTCACCATCCCTGGGGCCGACACGGCACGCCTGATCGGGAAGATCGATAGCGCGAAGCCGGTGCCCGACCGAGAAGTCCGGGGCAAGCTCTTCGCCGCCCTGAGCGAGAAGGATCGCGAGGGACTCTTCGGGGAGATGGACGCCGGCCGATACTTCGTCGCCTCGCTGGCGCTCAATGCCGATGCTCGCCTCGCGATCGTGGCCCGGCCGGTCGCGGCCGAACATCTGGAACCGACCGGCCCCGACAACGAGTTCACCGCCCAGGGTTGGCCTTCGGACATGGAATTTACGCTGGATGCCCCCTCGGAGCAGATCGAGACGGCACGCGAGCTCGTCCTGCCGGTCAACGCACCCGACGGCGGCGTGGAGGTCTGGTGGGATGACGGTCATGACCGCTGGACGCCCGGGCGCAGCGTGCACTGGACGGTCGAGTCCCGCCCGACGGGCGTGGTCTGGGCCCTGCCCCTGGATCGCCTCCCGCACTGGGACGGAACGCAGGTCCGGCGGATCCGGGTCGCGTTCCGCTATCCCGGCAAGATCTATGTGAGGCCCCCGTTCCTGACGAGGGCCTCCGCGCCCGACGACCTCGAAGTGATCCGGGCCGGTCAGGGCAACGTGGAATAGAGGACGATGTTGGCGGCGATCCTCATGGCGCTCTCGTGGACGTAGCCCTTGCAGTCGAGGGCCCCCTGGACCCGTTCGAGCGAGCAGCCGATGTCGTACTTGGAGTAGATCACGGCCCAGTGGCCGTTGACCTTCACGCCTTCGAGCTGCGGCAGAGCTTGCCCCCCGCCCGCGGCCTTGGAGTACTGGACCATCGGGTCGGCGAGGTTGTATCCGCCCTTGAGGTTGTAGATCTCGTCGTCCGGCGGGATCGGCACCAGCGGATTGCCGGGCAGGAGCTCGGCCACGAACTTGCGGAACGAGGCGTCGAAGGCCGGGCTCCCGCACGCGGCGTCGGCGAACAGGGTGCCCCCTCCGGGTTCCAGGTGACGCTGGAGGCTCTTCATGTCGTCGGCGTCGAACGCCAGCCCGGCGCGGCCGTGGATGTAGATCAGCGGGTAATAGACGAGGTTGGGGTCGCGAGGGAAGAGCTCCTTGTGATTGATCACCACGTCGAGCTTGAACTTGTCGCGGAGCATGGTCGTCAGGTTGGGCACGGAGAGCGGGGCCACGTTCCAGTCGCCGGCGTGCTTGAGCTTGGCCACGTGCAGGGCCCCGCGCTTGGGCTTGTCGTTGGGGATCTTCGTGAGGTCGCGGGGGTCGAGCTTGTCGGCCGGCAGCTCGCGCCCGGTGGCGTAATCGACAATGTTCTGCCCCACGCGAAGGGCCTTGACCACGAACGGATGGTCGGGCTGGGCCTCGGCCTGGTTCCAGTAGCAGGAGAGGTCCTGGGGCGTGTACACGACCACGGTGCGGCACCCGTGCTCAATGCCCCAGAGGGGATGCACTTCGGGGTTGAGCAGGTGCTTGGCCCTCCACACCGGATGCTCGGAGGGCAGGGGGTGGAGCTCGTATTCGCGCTCGGGGAAGATCTCCTCCATGAGCGCCTTGAACCCGGCGTCGAACTCGGGCGAGCTGTTGCAGGCCTCGCCCATGATGAACCCTCCCTGCTCGACGAACTCGCGCAGGTTCTTCTTCGCGCGGTCGCTGAAGACCGGGGCCTCGTGGCCGGTGATGTAGGCGATCGGGGCCTGGAGCAGGTCCTCCACGCTGGCGGTGTCGGGGTCCACGACCTGCCAGGTCAGCAGGTGCTTCCAGTCCCGAGACACTGTGCCGACCAGGTTGCGGATGTCGTCGCGGTCGCGGTTCCAGTCGTTGCCCGGGCCGTGCCTCAGCTTGTTCACGACCACGGGCGATCGCCCCTTGGCCAGGAACAGGAGCGCGAAGCTCGTGGCGATCTCGGGCGACCGCTCGGTGGCGTCCCGGCCGGTCCAGAAGCCCTCGATCCTGTCGCGCTGATCGCTGTGGACGAGGTGCTCGGCCCCCAGGCGGTACCAATCATTGTCGCCGAAGTAGCGGACCCCGGCGAGCCTCCCGGTCCGCTCGAGCCCGTAGAGATAATAGAACTTCCAGAGCTGATCCTTGGGGTAGTTCTGCCCCACGCGGAAGTGCCCGGCGAGCCAGTCGATCCCGCGCTGCAGGTGGGGGTTGGAGGCCACCTTGCCGCAGTTCTCCACCTTGCCGTTGGGCCGGAGGATTTCCTGCCCCTCGTAACGCTTGAGGCCGCTGATGATCAGCGACGAGATGCCCGCGCAGGTCATCGAGCCCGAGGTCGGGTCGCTCGCGTGAGGGTAGTAGCCCCAACCGCCGTCGCCCCTCTGCGAGGCCTCGAAGTACTCGCGGGAGAGGTCCCACACGTTCTGCTTGACCGGGATGCCCACCTCGTTGGCGGCGTTCAACGCCAGCAGGGCGTACTGGGTGTTGGAGTTGTCCCCCTGCGAGCTCTTCTGGAGGTCGTAGGTCCAGGTGCCGGGCCATTCGGCGCGGTCACCGTCGCGGATCTGGGCGCGTTCGAGCCATGCCACGTTGCTGGTCAGGGCCAGGCGGAACCTTGCGGGGTCGGCGGCGGCGAAGACCATGGTCTGGAGCGAAACGGCGTAGGTCGAATTCAGGTCGGTGGCCGAGAAGCCCTGCAAGTAATCGAGCGCCCTGGCGATCGCGGGGGAGTCGACCTTCTCCCCGGCCGTGAGTAGCGACAGGGTGGCTAGCGCGGTCGTCCCGGTGTGGGCCCTCTGGTCGTGATCTTCCCACGACCCGTCGCGTCTCTGGCGATTGATCAGATACTTCACGCCGTCGCGGATCGCGCGTTCGACCTGCTCGCGGGTGACCTCGGCCCGGCTCTCGGGGAGGAGGATCCCCAGCATGGAAGCCGCCAGGACCCCCAGGATCGCCCCGCGAAGCATTGATCGGAACATGGCGCGCCGCCTCCGTGGTCGTCAACAAACAAGAGTCCGACTCTTGTCATACTATGACTCACGAAGGGGATTCGGCAAGGGCCCGGCCCGATCCCGGCTCCACAAAAGCTGTCAGGATCGGACCTCGCCGGGTGTGAACACGCGGGGGACGGCCACTCGCTTCATGCTCTGGGGCCGGTGGGGATCGGAGAGGTAGTAGAGCCAGCGCCCATCCGAGGAGAAGGCCGGCGCGATCGGCGCCTGCACGCGGGCGTCCGACGACGCGAGCTCGGGCCGGACGAAGGGCAGGCCCTGGTCGTCGAACTCCAGCGGGGCCACGGTCATCTTCCAGTCGGTCGAGGCCGCGTCGCGGACGAGATAAGCGATCCGATACTCGCCCGACGGGGTCCGGGTCACGCGGGCGCATCGCTCGCGCACGTCGAGCGAGTCGTCGCGACGCACCAGGGGGCCGGCGGCCTCGATCGCCTCGCCCGCCTCGTCGAGCTTCAGCCACCAGAGCCTTGGCGGGGTGAAGTGGCGGTCCCCTTCGACCCTGTGCATGCTCAGGGATACGATCAGACGTCCTTCCATCGCGCGGCCCTCGGGCCAGACGGGGTCCATCATCCGGACGGATCGCTCGTCCACGCCCGGCGGGGCGATCTTCCAGACGATGGGCGAGGGGGCCAGGTCGCATCCGTCGAGGGTGGTGCCCGACCGGTGGGTCCCCTCGAACGCGAATCGATGAAGCGTGCCGCCCCCATCGGCGAAGAGGATCTGCGCCCGAGTGCCGGGATACCAGCAGGGGGGGCTGACCGGCGTGATGTCGGTCGCCACGCGGTCCAGGGGCTCGCCGCCGGGGAACCGGTAGCGTGCCAGGCCGATCTCGCTGGCCATGCCCTGCTCGTTCCGCCCCGAATAGCTGCGCCAGAATCCCGCGACTTGCCCCTCGCCCGATTCGTCCACCCAGGGGGACCAGGCCATCTGGCTGAACTGATCGCCGTCGGCAACGTCCATGACCTGGCCCTTGCCGGTTTCCAGATCCACGAAGCTTAACCGGCCGTCATGGGTGCTGCTAATGAGGGCAGACAGGCCCGCATAGCGGATCGGCTGCATACTCCGCAGCGAGAGCTCCGGAGAGGACATCCTGCCCACCGCCACGGCCGCCACGCACGCCGTGGCGCCGACCCAGACCAGCACACGGATCCACTTGGCGAAGGAAATCACCCCATCACCTCCCATCCGGCTCATGATCGGACACCCCCGAACGGATCGCACCACGAAACCGATCGCCATGGGCGACCAGGTCCGAACATCGCCCATCGCTGGATATATCGCGACACGACGCGTTCCTGATCTGTGGTGGGCGGACCTGAGGAAACAAGGCAAAAAGAACACGGAGAGGGGGACGGATGGCGGGGACCGGGCCCGGACACCTTGAGGATGCCCGGCGCTGGCCAGAGAGAGGCGGACGAAACCTCCAGTGGCAACAGGCATGCCAAACGAGGTTCGCCGAGTCGCCCATGACGCTCACGCGACGTCACCCCGCCCTGGACCGCCTCGAACCCGACGCCCCAGCACGCTTTGTGATGTCTCGACTCTTTTAACACGATGCATGCACTGGGTCAAGAATGCATGTCCGGTAAC
>JANOBY010000214.1:0-5589 GCA_031411935.1 Planctomycetales bacterium
CTCGGCTCGGCGGCAGACCGTGCGAGCCAGGTGAAGGTGCGAGGCCGCCACCGCTCCGCCCGGAAGGATGAAGGCGGTCAGCGGAGGGAGTTCGCTCTCCAGGGCGTCGATCCCTCGCTCGAGGAAGGCCGAATGATCCATCGTGATCGAGCGGTGGAACGGCCCCTGAGGGTCGGGGTCGGCCAGGGCCGATCCCACCACGAAGAGGTCGCCCTGGATCGTGGCCAGCAAGGCGTCGTGATCCGCGGAGACCCCCACGGCCCGGGCAATCCCGAGGACCGCGTTCAGCTCGTCGACCGATCCATAGGCCTCGATACGGGGATGATCTTTGGAGACTCGTCCGGGGCCCAGCAGGCCCGTGGACCCGTCGTCCCCGGTCTTCGTATAGATTTTCAAGGTAACGGGTTTCCGATCGAGGCGGGACGGTTGGCGGGGAACACCGACGTTTCTATACTAGGCACATCGACAACCCTGGGGGACCGAGGTCCGCTCCCTCCCGGAATTCCGCTTATTGAGAGGGCGTTTCTCGATGCTCAGCCTGTTCCTGATCGCCGCGGCTTTGGGGCAACGCCCCGCGGCCGGCCCCGCGCAGACGGCCGAGGATGCCGCCAGCGAATCCAAGCACCTCAAGAATGTGAAGCAGGTGACCTTCGGGTTCGCCAAGGCCGGCGAGGGCTACTTCCGCCCCGACGGCAAGGCCATCATCTTCCAGGCGGTCCCGCACACCCCGCCGTCGATTTTCCACGAGCCCTCAGAAAACGAGACCGACTATCAGATCTACACCGCCGAGCTCAGCCCGAACGCCACGCCGGTCATGGTATCCACGGGCAAGGGGGCGTGCACCTGTGCCTTCTACCATCCCGATGGGAAGTCAATCCTCTTCGCCTCCTCGCACCTGAGCCCCACGCCGTCCGGGGCCAAGGGCCCCGCCTACAGCCGGAGCGAACGATACAAGTGGGAGTTCCCGATCGGCATGGAGATCTTCCGCGCCGAGCCCGATGGCAAGAATCTCGTTCGGATTACCGAGTCTGACGGGTACGACGCCGAGGGCTCGTACTCGCCCGACGGGTCGAGGATCGTGTTCACCTCGTTCCGCGACGGCAACGCCGAGATTTACGTGATGGACGCCGACGGGAAGAACCCGAAGCGGATCACGAACAAGCCGGGGTACGATGGCGGCCCGTTCTTCTCTCCCGACGGCAAGAAGATCATCTACCGGAGCGATCGCAAGGAGAATGATCTGCTCCAGGTCTTCATCAACAATCCCGAAGGCACGGCCGAGCGTGCGCTAACGAACAACGAGCATGTGAACTGGGGCCCCTACTTCCACCCCGACAGCCGCCACATCGTGTACGCGACCAGCAAGCACGGCCACCAGAACTATGAGGTCTACCTCATGGACACCGAGACCGGCAAGGAAGTCCGAATCACTTACCACGAGGGATTCGACGGGTTGCCCGTCTTCAGCCCCGACGGCAAGCGCATGATGTGGACGTCCAGCGGAAGGACGGCGGACAAGAAGAGCCAGCTGTTCATCGCCGATTTCGTGATGACGACCGAGCCGGCCTCGGCCTCGCGTTGATGCCCATTTCTGTCCCCGATCGAACCCACGGAGCCCTTGCAGGATGAACGCGAAAGATGTCGCCTTTCAGACGCTGGACCTCAGCGACATGGTCACGAAAGCTTATCTGGGAGACCTCACCGACGCCGACCTCATGATCCGCCCGGTCACGGGGATGCACCACATCGCCTGGCAACTCGGCCACCTGATCTCCGTCGAGCGCAGGACGGTCGAGGCGATCGCGCCGGGCTCCTGCCCGGCCCTGCCCGAGGGGTTCGACGCGAAGCACTCCAAGGAGGCGAGCACCTCGGACGATCCCGCCCAGTTCTTCACCAAGAGCGAATACCTCTCGGCCTGGGACGCCCAGCGCGCCGCGACCAAGGCCGTGCTCTCCGGCCTCTCGGAGGATCAGATGGAGGAGCCGGCCCCCGAGATGTTCCGCCGGATGGTCCCGACCGCGGGGCTCACCTTCAACTTCCTCGGGACCCACGTCCTCATGCACGTGGGCCAGTACGTTGCCGTGAGGCGGCACCTGGGCAAGCCGATCGCGATCTGAAGCCTGTAGGAAGCAGAGGTGAGGCCGCCGCGATCCTGGATCCAGGCGGCCTCATCGCGTCAAACGTCGATCGCGAGCCGGGTCAGCCCTCTCAGGGACGCCTCGACCATCTTCTGACCCGCGTCGATTGTCCACATGCTACTGGTGGTCGTCCTTGACTCATATCCGCCGGTCAAGAACGCCTGCGCCGTGGGCACATACCAGATGACCCCGTTGGACAGCGTGACCACCCAGGTCGCGTCGGTCGGCGAGGCCGCCTTGATGGTCAGGCCCAGCTCGCAGAAGAACTCCGCCGAGTTCGCGGAGATCCCCAGAGGCCCGATGCGCAGGGCCTGGATCTCGGTGGGCAAGGTGGGCGTCTTCGCTCGGATGGCCGCGACCCGGGCGCGTCCCTTGGCAAACACCTCATCGGGCTGCGAGCCCAGGCCAAAAGGCGGCTTCTCCCGCGCCGGATCGGGTTCCGGCCGGATGTCGAGAGAGAGTGTCTCGGTCGTCACGGCGAGGTCCGCATCGTCGATCCAATCAAGCCCGGTGATCACGCGTGCGGCCTCCGCGGCGAGCTTCTGCCCCACCAGTTCGGCATAAGGTAGGCCGAATTCGGCTCCCGCCAGGAGGTTGTTCACCTGGGTGATGTCGCCGCAAGCACCCAGAAGGAAGATCACGCCGCACCCGCCCCCGAATCGAGCCTTCAGCGCGTCTCGCAGAGGTCCCGCGTAGTCGGGGTGGTACTTGTTTCCGCCTACGATCGTGGAGTGGCAGGCGTAGTTCACGATCACGCCCAGGATCGTCCCCCCGGCCTCGCGGAAGGCCATCACTCCGACATCCGAATCCGTCGGCCCCGCCACGTCGACGATCTCGTCGTGGTGCTCCGTCCCGGGCTTGCCGGGGTGAGTGACCTGCCGCCCGTCGCTCATCACGAATCGACGGTTGAACGCGATGCTGTCTTCCCGACCCAGCCCCATGCCCAGTTCGGAGGCATGCATGGCGGCCGCGGCCTGCACCGCTGCGCTCACGATTCCTGCGACCAGAATCTCTTCGTAAGCCGGATCGGCCACCGTCTCATGGACGCTCACCGAAGGGCCGCCCGTGTGCGTGTGATTGGCGTTGATGAGCACGTTTGCGTCGGGGACCTTGGCCTCCTGCGCGATCCGCTCGCGGGCCTTCTCCACCGTGCTCCGCGAGACCGCAAGGACATCCACGCCGATCAAGGCCAGCCGCGTCTTGCCGTCGTCCAGCACGCAGGCGGTGGCCTTCAGGGGGGCGAGTTGCCCCTGGCTCCTGTTCGGGTAGAACCCTCCGGGCAGGTCCATGCCCTCTCGGGGCGAGATATCCCCCTCACCGAAACCAACCATCAGCATGAGCATCGTCCCGGGTTCGTCGCCAAGGTCATCAAGATCGGGCGATCGTAACCGCGAAATCGATCCTGGGCAATCAGGCGGTTTGACGATCGATCAGGGCTTCAACGCGAGGCAACAACGGGTCGAGCCCGGCGACCCGCATCCCGCGGACGTGTCCCCGCACGACCTGCCAGTCTCTCGCCGTGTCCACATCGTACCAGGGCGGGAGAAGGCCCAGCGACGCACCAGCAGATCTCGCCGCAACGAGGACCTGCTCCAGAACGCGAGGGGTACTCCAGTCCATTCCGTCGAAGAGCGAGGGGATCGGTCTGCGGCAACCGATCAGGTAGAATCCGCCATCGGTGGCCGGGCCGAGGACCACATCGCGCCCCTCCAGGCACAGGAAGGCACTGATCACGATCGACGGGTCGAGCGTGGGGCTGTCGGACCCGATCAGGACCACACGAGTCGCCCCGTCGGCGAACTCTCCCTCGAAGAACGACCGCATCCTCTCTCCCAGATCCCCGTCTTCCTGCGGCTGCAGGGCCAGAGTTCCAGGGACGCGCGAGTCGAACCAGGGCCCGGCATCCTCGGGCGAGAACACGAGGACCCGACGGCCACTCGCCGAGAGGATCCGCTCGCCTCCCCAGAGCTCAGCAAGGTCCAGGGCCATGGCCCCGGAAATCTCGGCCGACAGGTCGATTCCCAGGTCCTCGGCCAGACGAGTCTTGACCTTCCCCGGATCCGGTCGCTTCACGAAGATCCCCAGGACGGCGCCGTCCGGCAGGGTCCAGCCCATCCTAGCTTTCCCTCTTCGAGAGGATGCGTTCGAGAAGGACCGGATTGACCAATCCCTTGAACCTCACCTTCCCGTCGATGGCCACCACGGGAACGGTCAAACCATAATCGGCGGCAAGCTGCGGGTCCGAATCCACATCGACGAGATCGATCTCAAGCGAGTACGTGCGCCGGAAAGATTCAAGGACGTCGATCGCCTTGTGGCAGCAGCAGCAGCCCTCGCGAGTGTAGACAGTCACGGGGATGGAGGGGCTGGAGGGCCCTCGCCGGAGCAAGCGGGTGAGCAACGACGTCATGACGGTTCGATTCCTCTCACTTCGACCAGGTTATCGAAGAAGGTCGCCCCGCCCCCCATGTCGGAGAGCGCGGACGAGGTCGTGCTGTTCACGTTCGACCCGCCGCGGCTAGACTTGTTCCAGAAGATGCCGGTCGAAACGGCCACCCCACGACGCACCGCTCCCGTGAGCGAGACTCGGGCCTGGAAACGGCCGCGAGCATTGTAGACCTCCGCCCACTGCCCGTGCGAGAGCCCCCTCGCCCCGGCATCCTCGTCGGAGAGCTCGATCGTCGGCTCGCCCGCCGCCTTGAGATGCTTGGGCGAGTTCGCGAAGGTCGAGTTGAGGAACTGAGGGCGTGGCGGACTGATCAACTGCAGAGGGTACTCCGCCGCCAACTCGGGGCGAGTCTGGGGATCCTCCCGGGGCGCGATGTAGGTCGGAAGCGGGTCCAGCCCCGCGGCCTTCATGCGATCCGAGTAGAGCTCGCACCGGCCGGAGTCGGTCGGGAAGATGCCCTCGGCGAAGGGGGCGAATCGCTCGGGCAGGTTCAACCGGATCGAGCCCAATTCTTGCAAAACTTCGAGCGTTATCCCCTGCACGGTCGGCCCATCGCCGAGGGCTTCCCGGATGAGAGCCGGGTCGTCGGGGAAGAGTTCCGGCTCGAACCCCATGGCCGAGGCGAGCGAGCGAAACACGTCGTTGTTCGAACGGCACTCGCCGGGTGCGCTCACCGACTTCGGGTTGTACATGACGAAATGATGACCGTACGACCCGTGGACGTCTTCATGCTCGATCTGCATGGTCGCGGGCAGGAGGATGTCGGCATAATCGGCCGTGTCGGTCAAGAACTGCTCGTGAACGACCGTGAAAAGGTCGTCTCGCCCGAGCCCCTGGAGAACTTTCGAGCCGTTGGGCGCAACAGCCGCCGGATTGCAGTTGTAGACGTAGAGGGCCTTGACCGGAGGCCCGGGCAGCTCGCCGGCGAGGGCCTCCGCCAGCTCGTTCATGTTGACGTTTCGTGTGCCGGGGGGCGAGAGATCGGGACGAGTCAGACGATCC
>JANOBY010000215.1:0-24586 GCA_031411935.1 Planctomycetales bacterium
TGTAGGACGAGAAAACGAGATTTTGCAAAACGAACCCAATTTCGCAGCCCGGATTGAGCGATGTGATCGTGCGGAAGTCCAAATGAGAGAATCGCTTAGAGCTCGTGTTAGTGGCCTGAGCAGCGTCCTGATAATCGTGAAACGAAGCCAAAAACGAAGCCAAAACGAACCCAAAACAAAGCCATTTCTGGAGCTTTTGAAGGGACAACGAACCCAAGAAACGGTGAGCGTCGCGGCGTGAATGGAATCAGGTAGCCTGGGCCTTTGGGGATCGGGTCGCCTCGCGGATGGCGTTGATGGCCTCGTCGTGGACCCGGCCGTTGGTCGCCACGATTTCGTTGCGGTACAGGTCGTGATCCCGGCCCGACAGGTCCGTGACCCGCCCTCCGGCCTCGCGGACGAGCACCACGCCTGCGGCGGCGTCCCACGGTTGGATCGAGGTCGCGTAGCACACGTCGAAGCCCCCGGCTCCGGTCATCGCCAGGTTCCACGCCGAGTTGCCGGTCCGTCGGACGCTGTGGGTGCCCGTCGAGAAGCGGTCGAAGATCGCGAGTTGCCGCGGGGCATCGGCCGCGAAGCTCGTGGGCATCCCGCAGACGATCAGCGACTTGCAGAGGGAGGGACTGTCGCTCACCCGCATCGGCTGGCCGTTGCGAAAGGCCCCCGAGCCTTTCGAGGCGCTGAACATGGTACCCAGCAGGGGGTGGAACACGACCCCGACCACGAGCTCGCCCCGATGCTCGAGGGCGATCGACACGCACCAGAACGGGACCCCATGGGCGAAGTTGATCGTCCCGTCCAGGGGATCCACGATCCAGCGAAACTCGGCCGAGGCGTCGGGGACCACGCCCTCCTCCTCGGCCAGAAGGGTGTGACCGGGATAGGCCGATCGGAGGCAGTCGGCGATGGCGACCTGGCTGGCGAGGTCGGCGTCGGTCACGAGGTCCCCGGGGGCCTTCTCGCGGATCGCGACCTTGCCGTAAGAGGAGAGGAGGATGTCGCCGGCCAGCCTCGCGGCCGACTCGGCGACACCTCGGGCTTCCAGATAGAAGGGGACCACGGTCGGACTCCGCAACGAATCGGGCGAGGGCGGGAGATCACCTGAGCTTCGGGGCCGGGGGCAGACGGAGCTCGGACCTCTGGACGAGATCCTGCCACGCCTTGAGCCCTCCGTTCTCCGTCGGCCTGTCGGGATCGTACCCGAGTCGGTCTCCTCGTCGCGAGATCAGCTGGAGATTCATGATCGCCAGCTCGCGCACGCCCACGTCCTCGGTCTCTTTCAAGAGGTTGACCAGCTTCGCGCCCGTGGCCGGGTCCGCTGCCTCACGGGCCGAGTAGCCAACCAGCATTTCCTCGACCTTCGATGCCCACTCCTCGGAGCCGCCGGACTGGACGAGCCCCTCGTGCAGGGCCCTGGAGGCTGCCTCGTCGAGAAGGTGGATCCGGCGAAGGACCGCGATGGCCGCCTGCCTTGAAGCGGGGTCCCCCTTGCGGCTCATGGTTCCGACGATCAGGTCCACGGGCGCGATGGACCCCATGGCGCGGATCGCCAGTTGCCGGATCTCAGGGGCCTCGTCCTCGGCCGCCTCGACCAGGCAGAGCATGGTCGGCTTGTCGGGCTTGAAGTAGGCGGCGAAGGCCTTGCCGCTCATCTCCTCGGCGACCGTCGGGCCGGTCTCCGTTACCCAGGCGAGCGGGGCACCGGGCGGCTCCTGCGTCAGGGTTTCGGGGACCTGAAAGAGCAAGGCCGACCCGGCCGCGAGCGTCTCGCTCTTGGACCCAGCCTTCGCCTTGGCCTCCCCCTGCCCCGCGATCACCCGCAGTTGCGGCATCAACGGCGAGGCCGGTCCCGACCGGGCACCCTCCGCACGCTCAAGCCCCACGATCGAGCCCGGAGGCAGGCCCAGCTCCAGCGTAGAGCCGCCGAAGCCGACGACAACGTTCCGCGAGGTGCCTGGCGCTTCAAGCTTCACGCGTCCGCGGAGCATTTCCAGATGTGGGACCCCGTCCACCTCGGCAAGAAGCCTGATCTCCGCGTCGCCCACGAGGGTGGCCCGGGACGCCCCGATTTGCAACGGCGAGGAGAACGGAGCCAGGTTGATGATGCGGTCGCCCGCCCGAAGAGAAGCCCCCGACGCCAACCTCTCCCATGCGCGAGAATCCGGGTTGTGACGGAAGGTCACGCCGTCGGAGGCCCCCAGGACGGCAACGGCACCTTCGGGCAGCGCGGGGGGCTTCTCAACCTCGGGCGTGACCGGCTTCCCTGCGTCCGGAGTGCCCACGTCGGGCCTCTCCGTATCGGGGGTGTTGTCCCTGGCCCGGGGCGTCTCGACCGGGCCTTCGGGGGTGGGCTTCATCGGGTTGGGCCGGTCAGCGGGCTCCTTGACCTCTCGCAGAGGGGGCGCGTCCGGGATCTTCTGGTCAGCCTGGGCCAGGATCGTCGGCTTGACAAGCTTGGAAGTCGGGCTCGCGCTCATCCAGGCGGACCAGCAGAGCAGCAGGATGAGGCTCGCGACCGCCGCCAGCGGTCCGAACCGTTCGGCCAGCGAACGTTGACGCGTCTGGGGCGGGGTCCAGACCGGCACGACCACGGGCGATTCCAGCTTGACGACCGGTTCGGACCGGGGCGTGGGGGCCGGGCTCGCTTCCCTGCCCCGGACAAGATGGTACATCCTCTGCCTGGCCTGCGCGGGAACCTTGGCCTTCTGCGCGAGCAGGCTGAGGATCTGGTGAGAGCTGGCGACCTCGGCCAGATTCACGTCGGAGGTCAGGCAAAGCTTCTCGTAATCGGCCACACGCTCGGGTTCGAGCTCGTTGTCGAGGTAGGCCGACACCTGGTTCGGGTCGGTCGCCCCGGGGCCTGAATCCTCGGGGACGATCAGCCGTCGTTGGCGGGTCACGCGTTGGATCTTCTCGACAAGATCTTGAGCAAATGGCGAATCCGAGAACTGCTGACCAATCTGGCGCACCTCGGCCGGCGGCAACGTGTCGTCGAGCCAGGCGAGCAACGTCCTCAAGGTGAGACGCATGGGTGGGTTCATCCCGGGAACAGGGTGTCGAATCTCGGTGTACGGGCGGGCGTCCACGTCGAGGACGAAACGCGGCCACACCTTGTTAGTGGGGTCTCGAGAGGCGATCCGTGCGAGATCTCAGGATTTTGGCGGGTGGACTCGATAAATTCGCATGGACGGGTCCGCTCCCTCGCGAGGGTAGAGAAGCGTGAAGCTCTCGGGATGGGCATCAGCCCACACACGCTCGATCGTGAATCGCTCGTCGTCCGCGATGTTGAAGGCCCCATCCGCGGGGTTCGCCTGCGCGGCCACGAGTAGCCCGATTTGGTCTCGCCGCAGGTTCTCGAGCCAGTCCTCATAATTCGGATGGATCCGATCCCAACCCGGGCGAGGGCCCGGCCAGACCGGGGGATCCCCGCGCTCGGCCGCATTCAGGTGATAGTCGTGCATGAGCCAGTCCCGGTGCTCGTCCACGTTCACATACCGAACGTCATTGCGGAGCCCCGAGCCCATCAGGAAAAGCGGCAGGTTCGTGCCCGCATAGGCCACATTCGTTCCCGAGGGGGGCGAGAACCGCTCCAAAGCGGTCCAGGCGTTTTGATACTGCGGGAATGTCGGGAACACCCGCTTTGACGGCTCGCCACTAACTTGGTCGAGCAACAGGACGTAGGCTACGACAACGCACACCGAGGCTAGGGTCGCCACCTGCAGGGCCCGCGAGCCTCCGCCCCACATCCAGCGGATCCAGAGCCACCCCAGCACGAACGAAGCGATGACGATCCCCAGCAGAACGGCCAGGTACGCGAGGCCGCCCGGCTGGAGGGAGATCTGCTGCCAGGTCGCGGGCGAGAGGGCCATCTGTACCGGCGCGGGCGCGACCGAGGGGACCGTCTCCGAGAGCTCCCAGAAGGCCCTCTGGCCCTCGGCCACGAAAGGCCACGATTGTCGGCTGAGCAGGTGCATCATCAGGAGGAGCACCCCGGCCCAGCGCAACCAGGCCCCACGATCGACCAGGAGGGCCAGCGCGGGGACCGCCAGGCCCATCGCCTGGAGCATGAACCTCTGCTGCGTTCGATAAGGGATCGCCAGCCAGTAGATGGCGAGGTTCAGGATCGAGAATGCCGAGAGGATCCAGATCCAGCGTGCCTCGGGAACGCGAGGGCGGCCCCACGACCACGCCCCGGCCCAGGCGGCGACCCAGAACGGGACGAGCCTCGGGTCGAAGACGGTCATCATCATCGACACCAGCGATCGCCAGTCGTCCACGGGCAGGTAGAACTGGCTCATCCGCATGTCGCGAGAGCGGTACCAGCCGGCAAGCCACACCCGGCCGAACGCCTCTAGGTGAAGCGGATACAAGGGGTTGCCCGTGAGCACAAGGCTGCGGGCAAACCAGAAGCCCGAGCCCACAAGAGACGACCCGCCAAGCAGGGCCAGATGCCGCAGCTTCGCCCGAACCGGTAATCGGCCCCAGAGGATGACCAACGCACCAAGAAGGATCAGGGGAGGTACGAACGCGGTGGCAGTGGGCTTCGTCCCCCACGCCAGACCCGCGGCCAGTCCGGCAAGGATCAGCGACGCTGCGCCGTCGTCCCCCAGCGAGTAACGAATCCCGAAATAGACCGAGGCCAGGTAACCGGCGACGAAGATGGTATCGACGTTGGCCTCGAACGAGAAAAGCAGCAAGGGAAAGCAGGTGAGGCACCACGCCGAGGCGATCGTCGCGGCGGCGGGCCCGGCCCCAAGCCGTCTCGCGGTCGCAAAGCTCGACATGCCCGCCAGGAGCAGGAACGGAGCCTGACCGATACGCGCGGGGCGATCGCCCCCGAACAGGGTCATGAGCGTGGCAAACCAGAGATCCCCGTTGGCGGGGAAATAGGTCGCCGCGTTTTCCCCAAACGGAGACGCGATCAGGAAAATCCGCCCGGCCTTCCACCACTTTGCGGCAAAGAAAAGGTGGTAGATCGGCCCATCACTCACGATTTTTGGGGGAAGGAGGAGCGAAGGAGTGCCGATGAGGAACACGGCGAGGATGGTGAGACTCATCGCCACGAAGGCCGCGATCTTCCCCGTGTACGCCTCTTTGGCCGGACCGGGAGAGGATTCGGGCATAACCGCAAATCGACGCCATCCGACGGCGAGGCTGGATGCGGCGAGCACGAGGAGTGCTGATCGATTCAGGAGACCGAGCGAGCCTAGCGCCTGCGAGCCCACCGTGGCCCATGCCCAGCCCAGAACGGCGGCGGCGAGCGTCCGAGGCAACCCGCGAGGTTGCCCGAAAACGCGGGAGGCCGTAAGATACGCCCCCATCCCCAGGACGACCAGAAAACCGATGAGAACGAGCCAGCCCACGCGTCTCTCCCTTGAGGCCTCGATTCTTCAAGATTCTAACGAGCATCCCCTTAGCACGCTTCCCCTCGCCTGAAGATCTCCGCCGGTGGCGGCCAACCCCCGTTCTGCGAAGGATTCGCATCGACCCACGGGTTCGAGTCAAGAAGGAGTTCCCTCATGATCGGTTCGACCCTGGGAGTCCGCGATTATCTCGATCGCGTGTGCAGGGAAATTCAGCGAGTGGATGCAGGACAGGTGGAGAACCTGAGCCGCCTGATCGAGTCGGCGTACGACTCCGGCCGCTTCGTCTTCATCATCGGCAACGGAGGCTCCGGAGCGAACGCCTCGCACCTCTGCGAGGATCTCGCCAAGTGCACGCTCCGCGACTTCGAGACCCAGAAGCGCCTGAAGGTCCTGAGCCTGACCGACAACACGCCGTGGGTCATGGCCGTGGCCAATGACCTCCATTACGACCGGATCTTCCTCGAGCAGTTGAAGAACCTGGCCTCGCCAGGAGACCTTCTGCTCGCAATCTCGGGGTCGGGCAACTCGCCCAACATCCTCAAGGCGGTGGACTGGGCTAATGAGAACGGGCTCGTGACGGTCGGGATCACCGGCTTCGACGGAGGCAAGCTCAAAGCCACCGCGATGCACAACCTGCACGCCCCGGTCGATGACATGGGAATCGTCGAGTCTCTGCACCAGGTGGTCTTCCACTGGGTCATCGACGACATGTATCGGCGGATCTCGATGGTCTGAACTTGTGGGGCTCCAGGGTCCCCCGATCTGAAGGCGACTTCCGGGCAGGAATCATGCTGCTAGGCATCGAAATTGGTGGCACCAAGCTTCAACTCGGGCTGGGTCGTGGAGACGGGACCATCGCTCGGATGGTCACGATTGCGGCCGACCCTTCCGGCGGGGCCCCGCGAATCCGAAGTCAGATCCTTGAGGCGTTCCGGGGGATGGACGTCCGTCCGTCGTCGGTTGGCGTGGGTTTCGGTGGGCCGGTCGATGCGGAGCGAGGGGTTGTCCTCACGTCGCATCAGGTCTCGGAGTGGGATAACTTCCCCCTGGCCGACTGGATCCGCGCCGAGTTCGGCACACGGTCCGTGGTCGTGCAGAACGACGCCGATACCGCGGCGCTGGGCGAAGCGAAGTTCGGAGCCGGCAAAGGCCTGTCCCCCATCCTCTATGTGAACAGCGGGAGCGGGATCGGCGGCGGACTCATCGTGGATGGTCGGATCTACCGCGGAGCGGACGCAGGGGCCATCGAGATCGGACACCTGATCATGGATGACGCTCACCACTCGCTGGAGAGCCTGGCCTCGGGGTGGGCGATCGCCGCCGAAGGCCGTCGGGCGGCTGTCCGGGAACTCCAGCAGGGACGCCGGCCGCAGCAATGGCTCGACCTTGTGGACGACGACCCCGAGAAGGTCACGACCCTGACCGTGGGGCAGTCCGCGAGGCGTTCTCCTGACGGGGAGGCGGCCCGGATCCTCGCGAGGTCCGCGAGCGTGATGGCTCGAGCCCTCGCGCACGCGGTCACGCTGCTGGCCCCCCGCCGGGTGATCCTGGGTGGTGGGGTGTCCCTGCTCGATCCTTCCTTCTGGCTAGACCCGATCCGTCAGGGAGTCGTGGCCGGGGTGTTCGCCCCCTTCCGTGGTTCCTTCGACGTGGTAACGGCGGCCCTGGGGCAGGATGTGGTCATTCACGGGGCCCTTGCGATCGCGCACGACGCGCTGGGCAGCACTGCCCAGAATGGCGGCAGGATCCACGACGGGAACGGAAAAATGTGCTCGAGCTAATTCCTGCCTGCGTCAATGAGATTTGGGTATCTCTGTGCCTTTGGGTAAACGTCTACGCTGATGAGTGGGCAGGACGAACCGCCTGACTGCTGACAAAGGCCATAAACTCTGCGCTGAATGAGGTTGTTCTAGAGAATTCTCAAGAGTGGCTTTTGTTCTTATCAGTTGAATGGACCGGGTTCGATCCGACGTGATCGTCGCCGTGCAGCCCCCTGTTGAGGGGATATGTCCAGAGAATTTCAGGAATTTTGGTGTTGGCCTTCAAGTTGCGTGAGGTTAGCCTCGGGCGGATTTCTCACCCCTTCGTTAGCTTGATGAATAGAGAAATCACCGTTGCTATTTGCCCCGATTCTTCGCAGGAAAAGCCGATTGGCGGTGACAGACTTGGGACGGACGCAAATAATGCGGGCCGTGCGTCACGATGGTAACGATGGGATCGTTTCCTTTCTGGAGGCCAAGTCTTCAAACTCGCGATCGAGCAGGTGAGCTTCCCGCCCGCGACGATCGGGAGGGGACCCAAAAAATCCGGTAAGACAGAACCTTCTTCCCCGAATAACGTCTAGAATACAGGAGAGGGAATTCATTGGTGCCCCTCCTGGCCACGGATCAGGTCCTCACCCAACAGCAAGCAAGGGGCTCGCCATGATTGCGAAACTGGCCGATACCCAGCTCTGGCAGAGAAACCTGGCCTCGCTCATCCGCTCGGGTCTGTTTACCCATGCGATGATCGGCGAGAACCACGGGCTCTACACGGTGGTTGGTGTTTACGGCGACGGGACGTGTTCCGCTCCGCTTGCCAAATACGCCGACTCGAGGCGAGCGACCGACGCGGCCGACATCGCCAACAGGTTGGCCGGTTCCGACCGACTGGTCGAATCGAACTAGACGCTTCTTTTCATCGCATGGCCGAGAGATCGCCTCCCGGCATGCTTCTCGCCCTCTTATCCCCCGCCCGCCTCGCCCTGCCCGGTCGAGGCGGGCGGTTTTGCATGTTCAGGCCAGCCAATCTCGCGAGCGGTGAGCGGATCGATTCGTAGCTGAGAAAGCCGCTCGACGTCCAACCTCATGATCTCACGACGGGTGACCGATCCCGCGGGGAACGACGAGATTGGGGCACCGTACTTGTCGGTGGCCCCGAAGAGGTGGAGCAGCTCGTGCGCGAAGGTGGCCGGATCGGGCTGGACTGGGCCCCGTAGCCTGCTCGGGAAGTCGTCCTCGCGGGCGAAACAGATGGCCAGGCTCACGCCCGGGATGCCGACCTCCCTATCGGAGATCACAAACGATCGACCGGCGGCCCGCACATGGACGACCCAGACCAGCGCGTCGGCCTCGACCCGGGACACGAGTTGACTCGCGAAATCGGCAAGGCCCCGGAATCCCAGGGGCTCCAGAGCTCGGCCCAGCGATGCGATCATCCGGACCTCGGCGTAGGACTCGGAGAGCGACTCGTCATGGTCCTGGAGGACGATCGCGATCTCCTGAGCCGCAGGCCGCGGCTCGAGATCCTCGCCCGCGAAGAACACGTCGAGCAACCGGACGTTCACCGGGGCGGCCCAGTGCATGGCCTGGCGTTCGATCCACTCCCCGGCACCGATCAGCGAGGCCAGGGCCTGCGCCTCCTCGACCTCGGACCAGCGACGACCGTCCTGCCCGAGGAACAGGGAGCCCACCACGAACCGACCCAATAGAGGCGGGAAGCTCGTCCTGTAGGGCCGCCTGGCCGACAAGGCGCTCGAAGGCGTGATCAGCGGAGGGGCAAAACGACGGAATCGCGGGTCGCGTGCGTTCGGCGTGGAGTTTGGGGCCTCGATGGAATGGATCTCGACCACGCCGTCGGCGGGCGAGGTGTCCCGTAGAGGCTGACCCCGATCGTTCAAGAGCCAGGCCAAGAGGCGACGAACGAATCTCACGGTCGGGCCCTGAGTCCTGGAAGGATGACGAGCGATCACTCGGTCGGAGACGACGATGGAGGCCGATCTTCCTCGCGATCAGTTTCCGCCTATGGTACGCTAAGTTAGCGGATTATCGCCGTACCTGAGCCTGTCCGAAGGCGACCTGTCCCGGGCCAGAGCCCGCCGAGGTGCCGATGACCCTCCTTCCCGCGACATCTCGGCGCGACTTTCTCCGCTGCTCTGGAGGCGGATTCGGTGCGGTCGCCCTGTCGTGGATGTTGGGTCAGGACCGCCCGGCCCGAGCCTCGGACGTGTCGAACCCCCTGGCCCCGCGCCCGGGGAACTTTCCGGCCAGGGCCAAACGGGTGATCTATCTCTTCATGCACGGGGGGCCGAGCCACCTCGACCTCTTCGACCCGAAGCCCGAACTCCAGAGGCTCGCGGGCCAACCCTTGCCCGAGAGCTTCGGCCCGGTGGCCACCCGCCGCAAGGTCGGCCGGAACCCCCTGCTCGCCACCAGGCGGACCTTCCGCAAGCATGGTGAGAGCGGGATCGAGGTCTCCGACCTGCTTCCTGAGACGGCAATGCGAGCCGACGACCTCGCGGTGATCCGCTCGTGCTGGGCCGACAGCGTGAATCACCCGCAGGCCGTTTATCAGATGAGCACGGGCTCCATCCTCATGGGCAAGCCGAGCCTGGGGAGCTGGGCCGGCTATGGGCTGGGGACCGAGAACCAGAACCTGCCCGCCTTCGTGATCCTGCCCGACCCCGGCGGGGGGATCAAGGGCGGCCCGCCCGCCTATGGCTCGGGATTTCTGCCCGCGAGCTATCAGGGCACCCTGGTCCGATCCGGCGACAGCCCGATCCTCGACCTGAAGCCGCCGGTAGGCATGTCCGCCGCCCGCCAGCGGAAGGCCCTGGACCTGATCGGCAAGCTCAACGCCCATCATCTCGACACCCGCAGCGAGGACACCGAGCTCGCGGCGAGGATCCAGACCTACGAGCTGGCCTACCGCATGCAATCCGCCGCCCCCGAGGCCGTGGACCTGGCGACCGAGAGCGCGGAGACCCGGCGACTTTACGGCATGGAGAACCCCCGGTCGGCGGAGTTCGGAGGCCGCTGCCTGCTGGCCCGACGGCTCGCTGAGCGAGGTGTCCGGTTCATCCAGGTCTACTCCGGCGACGTGAACGGCTGGGACGCGCATGACGATGTCGAGAAGAATCACGGGGAGATGGCCGCGAGGACCGATCAGCCCGTGGCCGGTCTACTCACGGACCTCAAGCGTCGGGGACTTTTCGACGACACGCTCGTGATCTGGGGAGGCGAGTTCGGCCGGATGCCCATGTCCGAGGCGGGCAAGGGGCGAGACCACAATCCTCACGGATTTTCGGTCTGGATGGCGGGCGCCGGGATCAAGGGGGGCACCGTCCACGGAGCGACCGACGCGGTCGGGCTCCGCGCCGAAGTCGATCGCGTCCATGTCCACGACCTCCACGCCACGATCCTGCACCTGATGGGGCTCGATCACACCCAGCTGACCTTCCCGCATAACGGTCGAGACGAACGACTGACCGACACCTCGGGCGAGGTCGTCCGGTCGATCCTCTCCTGAAGCGGCCTCTCGGAGCTCGGCATGACCCGGCCTCGCCATGTTTGTATCCCCGGAGTGGTCGTGGCGGGGCTCGGCCTGCTCTTGCTCTGCGGAGGCGTTGTTGGAGCCGACGAGCCCGCGATGCACTGGGCGTTCGTGTCCCCGGTTCGTCCCGAGCCTCCGAAGGTGATGGACCCCTCGTGGGTGCGCCAGCCGATCGACGCCTTCGTGCTTGCGAGGCTGGAGTCCGAGGGGCTCAGGCCGGCTCCCGAGGCTTCGCGCACGGTGCTCGCGCGTCGGCTTTCGTTCGACCTGATCGGGCTCCCGCCGTCGCCCGAGGAGGTCCAGTTATTCGTGGAGGATCCGGCCCCGGATGCCTACGAGAAGCTCGTCGAACGGCTCCTCGCGAGCCCTCATTACGGCGAGAAGCAGGCGCACGGCTGGCTGGATCTGGCCAGGTATGCGGACTCCGACGGCTTCGAGTTCGACCAGGCGAGGCCCGAGATGTGGCGGTATCGCGACTGGGTGGTCTCGGCATTCAACCGTGACCTGCCATTCGACCGGTTCCTCACCCTCCAGCTCGCAGGGGACGAGGTCGCCGCGGACGACCCCGAGGCGATCGTTGCCACCGGGTTCAATCGGCTTTACCCGGACATGGTGGACCTGAACGACCAGGCCCTACGTCGTCAGAACGCGCTGAACGACATGACCGAGACCACCGCGTCGGTCTTCCTGGGCCTGACCATGGGATGTGCTCGTTGTCACGACCACAAGTTCGACCCGATCCCCCAGAAAGATTTTTACGCGATCCAGGCCTTTTTCACCCCCGCCCAGTTCCGCGATGACCTCGTGATCGCGGGGGAACAAGAGCGGAAGACGCATGGGCAGAGCGTGCAGAAATGGCGTGAGGAGGTTCATTCGGCTCGCAAGGCCATCTTGCAGATCGAGGCCACAGCTAGGGGGAAAATCGCCGTCGGTCGCCCCCCAGGTCTCTCGGACGAGGTCGTGAAAGCCTTCGAGAAACCGGAAGACTCGCGGACCTTCGAGGAGGTCGGGCTCGTCTTCGAGGCCATCGAACGTGATCCCCGAATCCCACCCAAATCCGTGATGGAAACGCTCGATCCGGAGGCGAGAGAGCAGAGCATTTCGTCCCGGAAGCGGCTCGCCGACCTGGTGAAGAATCCGCCCGCCCCCCTTCCTCATGCCCGAGGTCTGTGCGAATCCTCGACCGAGGCACCCCCGACCTACCTTCTTCGTCGCGGAGAGTTTACGACCAGGGGGCCCGAGGTTCTGCCGTCGTTTCCGCAATCCGTTACGCGGGGATCCGTCCCCGAAATTCATCCGACCGAGCATTCGACGGGCAGACGAACCGCCTTGGCACGATGGCTCACGCGGCCCGATCACCCGCTCACGGCGAGGGTCCTCGTCAATCGTCTCTGGCAGGGGCATTTCGGCCGAGGCATCGTCGCCACGCCGAGCGACTTCGGGATCATGGGTGAAGAGCCGACCGACCCCGCGCTCCTGGATTGGCTCGCGACGGAAATCGTGGCGAGAGAGTGGAGCCTCAAGGCCATGCACCGTCTGATCGTCACGAGCGCGACCTACCGCCAGTCCAGCGCGGCTGGGGCCGAAGCGTTGAGGGCGGATCCCGAAAATTCTCTGCTGAGTCGGCATTCGCGCATCCGGATCGAGGGCGAGGCGATCCGCGACGCCATGCTCAGCGTCTCGGGCCGGCTAAACCCGGCGATCGGCGGTCCGTGCGTGTTCCCCGAACTTCCGGGAGAGCTGACCCGTCTGAGTGGCAAAGGGGCGATCTGGCCCGTGTCTGTCCGAGAAGAGGACCGAAACCGGCGAAGTCTGTATGTTTTCCTCAGGCGAAACCTTCGCTATCCGCTGTTCGAGGCGTTCGACAAGCCCGACACGAACACCAGCTGCGCCCGGCGTCCCGTGACCACGATCGCGCCCCAGGCGTTATCTCTCCTGAATGGAAATCTCCCAAGCGACTCCGCCCGGGCTCTCGCCGAGAGGGTTGTCCGCGTGGCCGGAGAGGATCGCACGGGGCAGGTCGAACGCGCCTATCGACTGGCACTCGGTCGGAGCCCTGACGCCGAGGAGAAGCGGCTCGCCGTCGCTTACCTCGACACTTCGCCCCTGTCCGATCTATGCCTGGCGTTGTTCAACCTCAATGAGTTTCTGTACATCGACTGAAGCTTTGGGAGGCCCATGGATACCGACGACGAACCCTCGACAACGTCCGGTTGGCAGGTCGCCGGACTCTCGGGAATGCTGGGGCTGATCCACTGGGCGGCACGCAAGGTGGGATCACTCACGTGGGCCGGGCGAGCTTCGCTGGGAACGCTGCTCGGGTGGTCGTTGGTCGTGGGCCTGCTCTATGGGCAGTTCTGGTTCCGGGTGCTTCACCCCAGCGGGTGGGCGCTGATCGCAGCTCTGTTGTTTGCGGTGATTTCGACGTTGGGGACGGTGGTCCTTGGGCTTGTGCGGTGGGTCAGCGGTCCAAACCGACGGCTTGGGGCCGGCCTGGTGTTACTCGGCCTGGTGCCCGTCGTGATCCTGTCGGGCCTGATCGCCCAGGGCATCTCGCAGTTCCGCCGGGGCCACATCGAGGCGAATGTGCCCTTCGTCCTGTTCGCCATGACGGGCGTTTCGCTCGGCGAGCTCTGGGCCGATTGGGCCTATCCGCACCGGATCGAGACCGAGACCCTGATCATGTCGTACGGCGATTCGGTCGAGGACCCCGAGGGCGACGTCAAGGCGATGGAGGAGCACATCGGCCGGCTCCACTCCCGGACCCATCGGGGCTCGCGAGGGAAAACCCGCTGGGTGCGCGGCAAGGTGTTCGGACAGCAATACCTGTCCGTGGCGGGGATGGCCCTGGGCTCGGATCGCAGTCCCCTCTCAGCCGTGGACCTGCACGAGATCGGTCACGCGATCCTCTACCAGGTCCTCACGCCCGACTGCGACCCGGCGATGGTCCTCGCGGAAGGGTGGGCCGAGGCCGTGAGCCGGGACTCGCTCGATCTGGCTCGGGGCGCCCTTTCGATCCGGGATCGGATAAACGCCTGCTCCTTGCTTGACGAGGCCGAGTGGGCGGCCGAGGCCGCAGGCTGGGACGATGCCGAGGGCTACCGCCGGCTCATGCTCCGCGTGCGGGAGATGGGCCCGGAACGTTTCTCCTACCTTCGCGAGCTGACGAGTCCGGACTGGTACCACCGCGACCGTGGAGTGATCTACCCGATCGGCGGGGCATTCGCCAGTTTCGTCTTTCGCAAACATACGCCGGAACAATTCGTCTCGTTGTTCCTGGGCTCGAAGCCGGGGAACCTGGACCTCATGTGCGGCCGGATCTTTCAGCAGACGCCCGAGCAGCTTGAGGCCGCGTTCTGGATGGACCTGGAGTACCTGATCGCCGTCCAGGCGTTTGAGCCCTGATCAATGGACCTCGGCCGCCGCGGCCGGAGACTCCTCGCCGGTAATGATCGGCGATTCCAGTTTGCCCCCCGGCTTCGCCCGATGGATCAGGACGACGAAGGCGGGCACCAGGATCGGCCTGACCACGAAGGTGTCGAGCAGGACACCCAGACCCAGGGCGAACCCGAGTTCCCGGAGGGTCGTGAGGCTCCCGAAGAGCATCGACCCGAACGTCCCGGCCATGATCACCCCGCACGAGCTGATGATCCCCCCGGTGTGGGCCACGGCCCGTCGTGTCCCCTCGATCGGTCCGTGCTTGCGCTCCTCCTCAATCACCCGGGCCATGAGGAAGATGTTGTAGTCCTCTCCCACCGCCACCAGGATCACGAACAGGAAGAAGCCCACCTTCCAGTCCAGCCCGGACCACGGATTGGGCCCCGTGTGCAGGGCCTTGAACACAAGTTCGGTGATCCCCAGCGAAGCCAGATAGCCGAGGATCACGGTCGCGATCAGGTACAGGCAGATGCCGGGTCGCCGGAGCAAGATCACGAGGATCACATACACTCCGCCCGTGACCAGCCAGTACATCCTCCTCTGATCCTCGATCGTGACCCGCTTGAGGTCATGGATCAGGCTCGTCGTCCCGGTGAACCCGGTTTGCGACGCCCCGGTCCCCTCGAACACGCCACCCTTGGCGACCGCCGCCGAGGCGGCGTCGCGCACCTGGTCGAGCGTCTTCAGGCTGGCAAGCGCGAAGGGGCTGGTCTTGAAGATCACGTCCACCCGCGTGATGTGGTCGCGGTCGGCGTCGTCCTTCGCGGCGATCGACACGTAGTTGCCGAGGAGCTTCTCCTCGATGGCCTTCGTGTCCACGTTCTTCCCGCGGAGCCTCTGGAACTGGGCCGCCCCTTCGAGGATGAGCCGCCGGGCGAAACCTTCAAGGGGCAGAGGCTTCCCAATCGGCCGCGACACGGCCCGGACCTCCCCCACGTTGGGGAGCTTCAGGAGTTCCCGGGCGAACTGCTCGATCTTCCTCTGCCCCTCGGGCGAGCGGAAGTCGATCGAGGGCTGCTTGATCAGGACCGTGGTCGGCCCGAGGTCCCCCACCGAGAAGTACTTCTGGAACATCTGCGACCCGATGATCGACGGCTGCTCCGGGCCGAGGTCCGCGAGCAGGTCGTAGCTCGACTGCGTCTGTGCCCCGATCACCGCGAACGGGATGAGCAGGGCGATGCTCGTCCCCAGGATCCAACCGGGATACTTCACTACCACGTTCGAGACCTTGGTCCAGAAGCCGTAGAGGGGCGTCTCCTGGAGGCTCTCCTCGTCCGGGTCGGCTCCCTTCGTGTGGTGCGGCGGCTGGAACGGCCAGAAGACCAGGCCCCGGAGCCAGTGCAGGAGCACCGGGGCGAGCGTGAGCGACCCGATCAGCCCGATCACAAGCGAAAGCGCGATGGCCGGTCCGGTGTACTGGATCTTGCGGAACACCGAGAACCAGAGCATCCCGAGGCCCAGGATCACCGTCCCGGCGCTTGCGACCAGGGCCCCGCCGATCTGCCGGATGGCCTCGGAAAGAGCCTCCTCGCCCCGCAGCCCCCGGGCCAGTTCTTCGCGGTAGCGGGCGATCAGGAAGAGGCAGTAATCCGTGCCCGCGCCGAAGAGGACCACGATCACGAACACGTCCGTGATGTTGATCACCTGGAAGTTCAGCCCCGGGACCTTCGTCAACAGGGCGATCGACCAGATCGAGATCACGACCGAAAGGGCGATTGTGGCGATCGGGATCAGCGCCAGCAGGGGCGATCGATAGACAACCAGCAGGATGATCACCACCAGCGCAATCGTAGCGTTGGTCGTGTCCTTCACGCTCTTGGTCGAGGCCACGTTGGAGTCGCGCCCCACCACGGCGGCGCCCGTCATCGCGATGTTCAGGCCGGTCGGCGCGGGGGCCACCTTGTCCACGATGTCGTTCACGCGGCCCACGGCCAGCCTGGCATCACGAGAGACATAAGTCCCCCGGAGCTGTGTGACGACCAGGGCTGCCTGCCCCTTCTCGGTCACCGGGCTCTGGAATCGGGCTCCGATGTAGGGCTCATTGCGGTCCAGGACCCGGAGGATCCCGTTGCCGTGATCGGTTCGAGGATCCTTGCCGTTATCGTCGGCGAGCTCGCGGATCTCGGCCGAGATCCGATCCACATACGCCAGATCTTCAACCGAAAGCTTGGCCCCGGGCCTCTCGGCGACGATGACCGCGGAGGAACTCGAGAGATCCTGCGGGAATCCGCGGGCGAGCAGGCCCTGGCCGATCACGCTGGGGTAATCGGCCGGGAAGAAGCTGACGTCGTCGTCCTTCGTTACCGAGTTCCAGTCGGGGGCCACGGCCCAGAGCACCGCGGCGATCCCGACCCAGACAAGGCAAATCCAGAGACCGTGGCGATTGACCAATTTGCCAAGCGAATCGAACATGAGAGGTGCGTGCTCTCGTCAACTGGCGGCCCTGACGTCCGAGCCGGGGACGACCGCACGCCCGGGACAATCCGAACCCGATCCTAGACCGAGCCTTAAGGAAAGCCGAACGCTCTCGGCCAACATGAAGGCACCATACGATGTTCGGGTCAGCCGTGTCAAAGTGAATTGGTGACGAACAGGCGATCGGGGAGGTTCGGGGCGAGCGGGAAGCCTTCGCCCGCCCCGAACCTCAAACGCAATTCAGCGAGGGATTTACGATTTTTTCGCCGTGATCGTGATGGTGATCGGCTTGCTGGGCTCGCTGAAGTTGTTCAGACTATCGTAAGCCCTCACCCGCAGCTTGTGCTTGCCCACGGACAGGGGGCTCGATGGAGCCACGCTATACTGGCCGCTGTTGTTGACCGCGGCCGTTCCGATCACACCGTTGTTGTCGTCCAGCAGCTGGATCGTGGTGCCGGCGTCGTATCGGCCCACGAGGAAGGGCTGCGTGATGGTCGTTGAGTTGTCGTCCTTCGACCCGGTGTTGCTGGAGGACGAGAGCGTGGGCGCGGCGGGCGTCTTGATCGGCCGCCCGACCATCAGGGCCGTCTGGAGGATCAACGCGTAGTCGCTCGACGCGAGGTTGGCCGGGTTCGTGCCCTGCGAATCGACCTGGGCCAGCTTCCTCATCGTGGCGGAAAGCGCGTCGATCGACCCCTGAGGAGCGTTGGCCGACTTCAAGGCACTCACGAACGTCGCATTCAGGCCCGCGGCATTTTGCGCCGAGAGCGAGGCATTGCCGATCGTGGCTCGATATTGCTTGTTGGCGGCGTCGAGCGCCGCACTCGCAGGGCGGTCGAGCTTACCGACTACGCTCAGCAGCCCCACCTGCAGGGCGGTCACGATCTCGGGCGGGATGTAACGCCCCGGCTGGAGCGAGTTGAGATAGTTGGGCAGTTTGTCGATCCGCGAGGACTTCTGCTGCGAGCTGGAGGCCGACGACACGACCGCGACGGTCGGTGACTTGCCGCCCTTCACGGTGCTCATGAGCTGGCGGTTTTCCAGTCCCTCGGCCGAGGGCACGAAATGGCTGCGGCGGCGATCCATCGCGCGAACCTCCGAAGAAGAGACCAGCGGGCGCTCCGGCCCTTCAACACGCCGGCAAGGTCGCCGGCCCTGTCGAGCGGTCTGTGTACCCGATCGCACGAGAAAGAGCCAGAGCGATCGAGCGGGCCTCGGCCGACTTTACGGGGATCGTTCGAGATTGCGACGCTCGAGCTTCAGCCTCAGGTACGATCGGGGCTCGACCTCGGTCAGTCCGAGCGCCCCGGCAAGCTCGATCACGCGTCGCTGGGCCTCCGGGAGCTCGCCCTGCGTGTCGGCCAGGGTCTCCACCTCGGCGAACGTCCCGAGCTCGTCGGCGTCGTCCAGAACGACGGTCAGCGTGTGGCCGTCCTGCTGAATTTCGACCGTCCGCCGTGTCTTGGCGACGGCCTCGACGGGCACGAAGCCCAGATTGCCGAGAAGTCGCTCCATCTGCTCGCGAGACGAGGACCCCGAGGAGTAATCGATCTCAATCTCCTCGCGGGTCTTCGTCGGCCCCCCTTGCTTGGGGCCCTTGTAGGTGATCCGATTCTCGTCCCCTTCGCAGCGCAGGCGCAGGGCCTCGTCGCTCAGGGCGAAATCGCGGCCGGGATGGGCGAAGTACAGGTCCACGCACCGGACCTCGGGCCCGGGGGCCACGCCCAGCGACCGCAATCGGTCCTCCAGCGCGAGGAGGTCGGCCACGCGGAACTTGATCTCGACCTCGAAGCCCAAGGTTCACCCCCGCCGAGACGGCGCTTCAGCCTTCGACCCTGAGGGACAGCGCCGGCGGGACGTGCGGTCGGAGGGCCCGAGCGATATGCGCCAGCAGCACCTGAGGATGATAGGGCTTGGTCAGGAAATGATCCACGCCCAGGGCCAGCAAGGCGTCCTCGGCCTCGCGGACGATCGATGCGCTGCAGATCAGCACATGCTGGTCGGGCCTGGCCTCGCGGATGCGTCGGCAGACCTCCACGCCCGAGAACCCCGGCAGGTTCAGGTCGAGGATGGCCAGGTCGAACGGGCCGCTTTCGGCATACTTCGCCACGCCCTCAGGGCCGTCGGCGGCCTCGACAACGTTGTAGGAGGCGCTTCGCAGAAACTGCGCCACCAGGCTTCGAAGGACGTTCTCGTCCTCGACCAACAGAAGAGTTCCGAGCCGATCCATGGAAGTGGTTCCTCCGTGAGCGGCACATCCTACCGGATCGGTCGCGGCGCGCCCACTCGGAAGTCCGCGGAGCGCGGCCGCGAGCGATAACGCCCGTGTTCCGAAGGATTTATTGCCATTTGACCTGGGATTGTCGCTAATCTCCTCGATGGGCGCCCGCATCCAGGCCGGGCGGGCGTCCGGGTACCCCGATGGCCTGCACCTCGATTGACCGAGCAACCGGAGGAGACACGACGATGCGAATCTTCACGAAGATGGCCCTGGCCTTCGCCATCACGGCCGGGCTGTCCACCGCAGCCCAGGCCCAGGGCGGTCGCGGCATGGGCATGGGGATGATGGGCGGGGGGATCAACCTGCTCGCGAACAAGTCGGTCCAAAAAGAGCTGAAGCTCAGCGACGAGCAGGTCGAGAAGGTGGAGAAGGCCGCCACCGAGATCCGCGAGAAGATGATGGAGAAGGGCCAGGAGCTTCGCGAGCTCGAGGGCGAGGAGCGTCAGGAGAAGATGCAGGCCCTCATGAAGGAGATGGCCACCGAGTCCAGGAAGGTCACCGACGACGTGCTCAAGCCCGAGCAGGCCAAACGTCTGGAACAGATCAGCCTCCAGCAGCGGGGCACCTCGGCCTTCGCCGACCCCGAGCTCCAGACCAAGCTCAAGATGACCGACGAGCAGAAGAACAAGGTCAAGGACCTGAACGATGAGGCGATGGCGGCCATGCAGGAGCTCCGCCAGGGCTTCGCCGATGACCGCGAAGGCACCATGAAGAAGATGCAGGACCTCCAGAAGGAGACCAGCGGCAAGGCCATGGCCCTGATGACCGACGACCAGAAGGCCCTGTGGAAGGACATGACCGGCGAGCCCTTCACGATCGTCCAGGAGCAGCGTCGTCGCCCCGGCGGCAATCAGTAAGGGACATTGCTCACCGGCCCTGCATGTTGGGACACATTCGATCTGTGAATCACCACGGGGGTTCAAGCGATCATGGTACCGCTTGAACCCCCGTGTTTAGGTACGGCCCTACGGGCTCTCACCCCCAAGGTGAGTTGCCTACGCCTTCCGCCCAGATTGCGCGGGCGGCCCGTAAGGTCCGTCTGCTCGTGGCTTTTTGGGTTGGCTCACCAACCTCGTAACCTGGTTTTAGGCGTTCAATTCCAATTGAAAAGAGGCGCGTCGAAATTTTCTTCGAGAGAGTTTGTCGCGAGGGCCTTATGACCCCGTTCCGGGCGTGATCCCGTCCGGGTTGATCGAGGGCCGGGCTCACCGCGATAGTAAGGGAGGACGTGGAGCCCCCTGCTCCAGCCTCGCTCATTGACAATCGGGACCATCAAGTCGGGCCCGGCCCGACGATCGGAGATCCGGTCTTGCGCACAAACGTGAATTTGCATAACGAACCCAATTCCGCCGCCCGGGTCATATGGCGGTGAAATACCGATGTGTCATCATAGAAAAGACTTAGGATTCGTGGCCGGGGCAATTTGTGGCGAGCTTTGCCGTGCTCCGTCGGTAAAACGAACCCAAAACGAAGCCAAAACGAACCCAAAACGAAGCCAATTTGGAGGGGCATCGACGAGGTGCTTCCCCCCGTTCGAGGTCTATTGGGCGACCATCCGGTGGGGCCGCTTAGAAATTGTCGCGGAAGAGGAGATGGAGTTCCTCCAGCTCAGACGGGTCGAGGTGGGAAAGGCGAGTGGCCAGCGAGTTCACCATCTGGAAGAATTGCCTCAAGACGATCACTCGATCATGAAGGGGCTTCAGGGCCGGGTCGTCCTGCGACGAGGTGGCGGCGCGATCGAGGACGACGAGCGTAGGGTCGAGCTCCCGGCGTTTTCTCTCCGTCAGGATCCGCCTGAAGAGCGTCCACACATCCGCCTCGGCGCGATAAAACTCGCGACGTTCCCCCGTGCGGTGAACGCGATGGACCACGCCCCACGCCATCAATTCTCGAAGATTCATGCTCACATTGCCGCGAGAGATGCCCAAATGCCTCCGCAGATCTTCGGCGGTCCAGTCGCTCCCGGTGATGTAAAGCAGGGCGAAGAGCTCCCCCATGGTGGCATTGATGCCCCAGGAGCGGGCCATGAGGCCCCAATGCTCGACGAACTGGCGGATGAGGTCTCCCGAGACCTCCGGAGCCTCGCCTCCAATGTCCGACTCTCCCCGATCGGTCGGGGGGTTCTCGAATGATTCCATGACCGCGCCGGCCGATCGATTGAGGATTCGCGAAGGTCGCCTTGAGGGTGAGCTCGTCCCTTTTAGTCCGGTTCGCAGCGCCAATCAAGATGCTCTGGATACGATAGGGAAGACAGGGAACCCGGAAAAAGAAAAAGTTGCAACGCTTCTCAATTTTCAGGATACACTATGGAGACATGCCTGCCTCGTGTACCATGCGTTCACGGAACCACTTAGGCCGTTACGACACGCTCGCCTCGGTCGCGATTTGATGAGGTGCACCCATGCCAGAGACCGTGGTCCATTTCCAGATCCGGATGCCACCCGCGTTGCACGAACAACTCGCGAGCTGGGCCAAGGAAGACAAGTCCTCCCTTAACGCATTGATCGTCGGACTGCTCGAAAAGGCCATCGAGTCCCACGAGGCAAAGGCCGAAACCAAGTAGGTTTTCCTCCTGGGTGGACCTCGCTGGAACAGTCCGAAACTTCGTCGCGAATGAGTTTGTCTCGAGACTGGACTTGTCGCGTTCCCTTCAGCTGGGTATTCTTGACCGACCGATTCCCCGATAGCTCAATCGGTAGAGCGAGCGACTGTTAATCGCTAGGTTCTAGGTTCGAGTCCTAGTCGGGGAGCTTCCGCCCGGTTTAACAGACCGGGCTTTTTCATGCGCTTCGTCTTCCGCCCGATGGTCCTGGGCCGGTTTTCCAGTTCTCTTCAGCCGGTCCCTGCGATATCTAATGTTCGGGCGGGTGGGTTCAAGATCTCGGACCGCGAGGATCATCGATGAGCGTCTCCCGTCGCGCGTTTCTTCAGGCAGCGGCTGCCGCGACCTCGGTCTCCTCCGCGTACGGCTCCTCGACGATGGCTGGCCTGCCCCAACGCGACTTTGGGAAGACCGGGCTCAAGGTCCCGATCCTTGGCTTCGGCTCCGGCAGTCGATTCCTCATGTACGAGGAAGAGGACGCAGCACTGGAGGCCCTCTCCCAGGCAATCGACCTGGGGATCACCTACCTCGACACGGCCCATTCCTACGGTGACGGAAAGAGCGAGGAGCGAATCGGGCGGATCATGCCCTCCCGTCGCAAGGACGTGACGCTCGCGACGAAGCTCTCCGGACGCACTGCGGATGAGGCCCGTCGTCAGATCGAGCTGAGCTTGAAGCGGCTTCGGACCGACCGTGTCGATGTCCTCCACATCCATGCACTCGCCAACGAGGCGGACTTGAATCGGATCGAAGCTCCGGACGGCGTGTTGAAGGCTCTTTACGAGGCGCGCGACCAGAAGATCACACGGGCCATCGGTATCACCTGCCACGCCGACCCGGCGACCCTGAAGAAGGCGCTGGAGCGTCACGATTTTGACTGCACGCAGATGGCGCTGAACGTGGCCTCGGCGAGGATGGTCGATGGCCCGAAGGGCATGAAGGCCACGCCCATGCTCGAGGGGAGCTTCGAGGAGTTGGCCCTGCCCGTCGCCGTTCGCAAACGGATGGGGGTGATCGCCATGAAGGTCTTCGGACAGGACCAGTTGATCGGGGCGGCCTCCATCGAGAACATGCTCGCCTATTCCCTGTCCTTGCCGGTCAGTCTCGCGAGCGTGGGGATGCCGAAAAGAGAGTTTCTCACCCGGAACGTCGAACTGGCCCGTGAATTCCAACCGATGCCCGAGGGCGATCGCAAACGCCTCCGGAACTCGATCGCGACCGCGAAGAAGGTCGCGATGTCGGAATTCTTCCGCAGCCATCAAGACGCCTGATGGACCGGCCCAGGAGGCTCATGGGGCGTCGAAGAACGGGAAGAGGACCTTCAGCTCGGCCGGGCCTGGCTGGGTTCCGTACTCGCAGATCTCAAATGCCTCGGCGTACTTCACGCTCTTGCCGGCCTTCTCGCCCATCAACTCGATGAGCCTGGTTCGGTAGCGATCGGCGATCGGGGCGTTCCGACCCTCGGTTCGCTTCCTCGTCCATTCCAGACGCTCGGCCTTGCCTTTCGGAACCTGATCGAGGTAGCCGAAGAGCCAGGGGTTCCACTCATAGAATTGAGATTCGAGGGCGTCGATGCAGGCGGCCTTCTGGTCGATCACGCTGTCGATCGGGACCACAACGTCGGGTGCGAAGGGGTTTGGCTTCTTGAAGTCGTCCTCGGTGTAGAGGAAGACCGGGTTCTTACGTAGCGCCGGCACGTCCGGGCAGAAGCTCGGCACGATGACCATGAAGGCCGCGTCCTGGACCAGGATCCCGGTATACCGATGATCGGGATGGTAGTCATTCGGGCGGTGGGCGATCACGACGTCGGCCTTCCACTCGCGGATCTTCCTCGTGATGGTGCGCCGGTTCTCGAGCGTGGGGAGGAGCTCGCCGTCGTGGATGTCGAGGACCTCGGTCTCGATTCCCAGGATCTCGGCGCATCGTTTGACCTCGGCGGCCCTCCTTCGCGCGAGGGTCGCCCCTGCCATCTCATGGTGGCCGATATCTCCGTTCGTCACGCTGACGAACTTGACCTTGTGCCCCAGCTTCGCCCATCGGGCCGCGGTCCCGCCGACCTCCAACTCGCAGTCGTCGGGGTGGGCCCCGAAGACGATGATCCGGAGCTTCGCGTCCTCGCGAGCGGCCGCGGGGATCGAGAGGAGGAAGAAGGCTGCCAGGGAGGTGAGTAGCCTACGCATGGGTGAAGATTCTCCGAGGAGCCGAGGTGGAAGGGGATCTCCCTTTCCGCCGGCGGGGTGGTGGCGATCCCATCGTGAATCATCGCGGTGTAGGCGTCAATGTTCAGGTTCCGAGGTGCGACCTGCCCGGAATCCAGGGCCACGAAGAACTCGCCCGGGGAGGCTTTCGGTGGGCTTGCCGTCGTCGAGGACGAGCGTCCCGTTCACCGCGACGAATCGTACGCCTTCGGACGTCAGGGAGGGCTCGCCCAGTGTGGCGCGGTCGCGGATCTTGATCGGGTCGATGGCGACCACGTCGGCGGCCAGGCCGGGCACCAGCCTTCCTCGATCGTACAGGCCCAACTCGTTGGCCGCGACCGAGGTCATCCTCGCGACCGCCTGCTCCAGGCTGAGCACCCCGAGCTCACGCACGTACCTCGACAGGATCCGGGGAAAGGATCCGAAGGCACGAGGGTGTGATGCAATGAGCGAGCCCCCGGCGGGGCCCGCGTCGGTGTCGAACGAGATGAACTCCTGACGCATGGCGAGGATCTTGTTCGCCTCGGACATGCTCTGCGGCAGGGCAAAGACCCCGGCCCGTGCGAGCTCGAAAAAGACATCCCAGGGGTCGCGACCCAGCGACCTCGCGACGTCGCCAAGGGATCGACCGTTCCGCGATCTGTAAGGCTCCTGAGTCATGCCCGAGAGGACCACGTTGTCCCAGTCGCGACCGATATGATGGAACCAATTTTCCCAGGGCTCCTCGCCTTCCATCTCGCGGCGGATCTGGGCGCGGGCCTCCGTGTCGATCAGCTTTCTTCGCAACGCCTCCACACCGAGAGCGGAATGGCGAGGGTGGATGAAGGCGTCGAGACCCAATCCGTTATTCAGGTAACGATAGATGTCCGCACCGACCTGCTTGCCCGCGGCTCTTGCTGCCTTGATTCGGGCGATGGCCTGGTCCATCTTGGGCCAGTTATCCTTGCCGCCGGCCTTGAGGTGGTAGATTTCCGCG
>JANOBY010000216.1:0-1843 GCA_031411935.1 Planctomycetales bacterium
GCCCGGACCGACTCGATGGGTCCGGCCAGGAAACGCGCCGTATCCACGAGATGACTGCCATGTCCGAGCAGGAAGTAACGCTTGCGGTCGGCCTTCGGTTGCCCCTCTGGCCTTCGAGCGATGGGGCTTTGCTCGGGGATCGGTTGGAGGTTGTCGGTCATGGTGTATCGGTGCGTGGAGTCGCAGTACCAGGCCCGCAAGGCGGTGACCTCGCCCATCTCCTCGCGGATGAACTGGGCGGCATATTCGACCCCGGGATCGAACCGACGGTTGTTGCCGACCTGGAGTATGAGGCCCGACGACGCGACCTTCGCCCGGAGAGTGTCGCATTCCTCCACGCTTACTCCCAGAGGCTTCTCGACAAGGACGTGCTTGCCGGCGTCGAGGGCCTTCAGGCAGGCGTGAACGTGGAACTGATCGGCGATCGCCACGATCACGGCGTCGACCCTTGGGTCGGCGAGCATGGCGTCGTCAGTGTGGTAGATGACCTCGGGCCGGTGGACGGCGGCCATGCGTTCGGCCAGCGCGGAGGCCAGGTCGCAAATCGCGTACAGGTCGGCGTTGCGAGCCTTCCGCGTGGCGTCGAGGTGTGCGAACTGGGCGATGGGTCCGCAGCCGAGCACGCCAATCCTCACACGCCGCTCGTCCTTCATCACGACTCGCCCCCCCGGTTCACGGAGTGTCCGGCATTCACAATGAGCCTGGAATTCGGGCCGTCCGATGTACCTGGGCGAAGACATGAGGGCCGTGGAAACCATGTCGATCGACTTGCACCACGGGAGATGGCGGTGGAAGAACCGATCGCGCTGGACGAGCCTTGAGTATGCCCATGTTCACCCCCGAGTCAAGGGAACATCGCCGCTGGAGAAGGGACTTGGTCCTAGGAATTGTTTGGAAGGAAGTATCGTCTTTGCGTACGCTTGTTGGGTCCACCCAGGGCTTGATGCGCACCGAGCAGGACCCGGTTCGAGGTGAGCTCCCGGCCATGACGGAACGAATCCAACCCTCGACCCCCGATTCGCACCCCTCGGGCGAGCCTGCCCCCGCGACTCGCGTGCCCGATCCCCGCGAGATGCCGTTCTTCGACGATTCAATCTCCACCGTCCCCGATGGATCGGCGAGGTCCCAGCAACCGGCTCCTCCTCCGCCTTCGTGTTCCCCGGCGTCCCCCACGAGCGACATCTTCATCCCCGTTCGTCTGGTCGGACGGCCCAAGCCGGGACAGGTGCTGTTCAACCGTTATCGCGTGCTGAAGACATTGGGCGAGGGGGGTATGGGGTCTGTCTACCTCGTGCACAACCTCCCGATGAAGGCGGATCGAGCCCTGAAGCTGATTATGTCCGAGATTGCCGACGATCCGCAGGTCCGCGCCCGATTTAAGCGCGAGGCCAAGGTCATGTCGCGTCTCCGGCATCGCAACGCCGTGGCCATCCACGATGCCGTCCTGTGCGAGGATGCCGCCTTCATCGAGATGGAAGTCGTCCACGGGACCCCCTTGCGTAACCTGATCAAGGGCACACCGATGCCCATCTCGTTCGTGAGCAACCTGCTGGAGCAGCTCTGCGGGGTGCTCCAGGCCGCCCACGAGCTGGGCATTGTGCACCGCGATCTCAAGCCCTCGAATCTGATGATCCTCCATCAGAAGCAATCGGGGCGTGACGTGCTCAAGGTACTGGATTTCGGGATCGCCAAGCTCACCCGGCTGGAGGCCGGCGAGGCGGACGACGTGAAGACGCAGGCGGACTTGTTCCTGGGCACTCCCCACTACGCAAGCCCCGAGCAGATCCGCGGCGATGAGATCACCGGCTTGAGCGACCTGTACTCCGTGGGCGTGATCCTCTAC
>JANOBY010000217.1:0-3302 GCA_031411935.1 Planctomycetales bacterium
GTCGTACCAGTGTTCATCCGAGAGAGTCACTCCCGCATCGTGGGCTTCCTTGCGGAAGTTCTGCCAGTGCCCCCACCGGCTCACATCTTCGAGATGCCTGAGCGCTGGGAAATAGGGGTCGGACAGGACGAGGGCCTCGACACGTTCCGGCTCGATCGCCGCGGTGTGCGCCGCGACCACGGCGCCGAAGCTGTGACCCACAACACGGGCCTGCTCGATTCCCAGATGATCCATGATCGCCAGGACATCCCCCGCATGATTCGACGATGTGTAGCCCGTTGCGGGCGCCTCCGAATAGCCGTGTCCTCGCAGGTCAAAGGCCGTCACGCGGTAGCGCTCGGTCAGCGCCTGCATGAGCCCCGACAGCATCCAGATCGAGAGGTCGCCGGTCACTCCGTGGATGAGGATCACGTCCGGGCCGTGACCCTGTTGCTGCACGTGAAAATCAAGTCCCGCGATGCGTTCGATGGGCATGAGCCGGGTCCTGCAGGGTCAATGGCCATGGGTCCGGAGGAAATCCGCGAGTTCGCCGATCGTGAGGTCCCGGTCCTCTCGACGGCCCAGCGTCGACATGAGCTCGCCGAAGGGGAGCGATGGTCCGTACCTCGCTCGCAACGCCTCTCCGAGGACCACAGCATCGATCGACGCCAGCCCGAGATCGGCGAAGAATCGCGTCGATTCCTCCAGGTCGCCAAGCTCCGAGAGGCCAAGGCGATTGCGGAAGACCTCGCTCAGGTCCGCGAGTAAAGTGGCTCGTTCAGTCGCGCTCATGGAGAGAACTCCTTTCACCAAGGGTCCAGGCCCACACATACTCACCTCGCTTCTGTGCGAAGACCCGGACCGGGGTCTTACTCGGACCGGGTAACGATTCGTCGAGGTCCCCGAGCAGAGCGACCTGGATCTCGCCGACACCGGGGCCGAACCCGACCACCTCGGCCGATCGCGGCCCGTCCCGGAGGCCAAGCCCCGTGGCCTTGCCCGCGGCCTCCTTCGCGCACCAGAATCGGGCGATCCACTCGTCGCGATTCCTGTCGCGTGCCGCCAGGTCGAGCAACCGTCGTTCTGAAGAGGTGAACGCAACCGCCTCAAATTCTCCAGACCTGGAGGTGATCCTCTCGACGTCGATCCCCGGGTGCGAGGATCCATGTTGCACGACGAGGGCCACGGCAACGCCCTCCGTATGGGCAATCGAGACCGCTGGCAGATCGAGCCGGGCCGGTTCCACCAGGGAACGGAGCCTGGGCTTTCCCAGGGAGTCGGACCAGATCTCGAGGTCGGCCGGGAAGGTCGGTTGGGGAGACGAGACGCACCCAAGCCGCCTGATTCCATCCTTCGCGGCAATGCGCCCCCAGAGCCGCAGGGCTCGTTGCGCGGGAGGCCCCGATGTCAATTCGGATCGTTCCTTCGGCGAGAGCTGGATCTGTTCAAGCACGTCCCGCCAGATCGGCCTGCCCATGTCGGCCGGAGGTTCGAGCCACACGGCGATCGAGTTCCCCTCAGATTCGGCGAGAGGGAGCACCTCGCCGAGGAGTTCCCGATCCGGCTGTCGGAACACGTCGCGATATCGGGAGGGCCAGTGGAACCGCCAGTCCTCCCAATCTCGGATCCTCATCCACAGCGTTCCGTCGGGGCGGACGATCTCCGCGTGGGCCTTGACCCGATGGTGCTCCACACCGTCGATCCGGATCTGGCACTCGACGGCCTCGCCGTCATGCGGGGCCGTCCCAAACAGGTCGAGAGAACCCATCCTGAGCGGAAACACGACATCGCCGCCATGCAAACGGTCGAGCCCCCAGCAGCCGAGCAGGTGGGTGAAGTTGTCGAGGATGATCGGGTCCGTGTGGAGGCGTCCCGAGAGGGAGGGATCTCGCAGGAGGGGGCCTCGCGGGAGGACCTCAAGGGTCCCTTCGATCCCCAGGTCGGTGACAAGTCCCACTCGCCTCACGGCCTGAAGCAATGGCCCGTGGAAGAGCCATTGCTCGCGGTAAAGCTGTTCGGCGGTGAACTTGCCGCAAGAGGGATTGGGGATCGCGAAGGGAACCGCGGCGATGGCATCGGCAGGACGAGTCGCGAACACCGCGGTCGCTTCCACGACGGCCGACTCACGGGACTTGAGAGCGCTTCGTACGCCCCGGTTGAAGATCGCGGCCTGGATGGTGTCCAGTCGCGAGGGGTCTCGTATTGCCTCCAGTTCGAGGACCACTTCCTCGTCCTCGAAGCGAATCCAGCGATGGGCCACGACGTTCTGGAGGGACGTGAGGACAAGCCCCGGAGCCAGGAGGGATGCGACCTGAGCGAGCATCTCGGCCATGACCGCGAACGGGAGCACGGGCAGTCCCAGCCGAGTCGGATCGACGGCCGAGACCCGCCGCCCGCCCAGGGTGTGCTGAGCGGCGACCGGGTCGCCCTCGGCCTCCAGTCGGAAGTGGGTCACCACCGATTGCCCCGGATCGATCGAGACAATCTCGCCCGCCCAGGGGCCGGGATTCAGGTCGGTCTGCTCGATCGAAGGAGGAGAAAGATAAGCCGTCATGACCTCTCGCTGCGTTTCCAGGAACTCATTCATCGTGCGAAGGTATTCGATCATCGGCTCATCGTCGTGATCGGCCATCGCCTGGGTCGAGACCGGAAGATTTTCCGCTGGGTGCTCCGTGAGACGAAGGCGAAGCCCCTGGGCCATAGACGCGGAGACCTTCATTTCCGGGAAGCCGAACCGGAGGACAGGCCACTGCGGCAACGGAGTTGCGGGGAGATCGAGGTCCAGTCGCTTCGGGCGTCGTCGCTCGTAGAGGAGGTCGGTGTCGATCGCGAATCCCTGAGCGAAAAGACTTGCGACCACATGGTTGATCTGCTGGACGCCGGAGCGTCGGGGCAGGCCCATCGCGATGGTGGTCAATTCCCGGCCCCGCAGCGTGTCGTCGATAGCTGCCGCCAGATGGCCGCGAGGCCCCACATCGACGAACGCGGCATACCCATCGGCGTGCATTCGCTCGACGGTCTCGCGGAACCGAACCGTCTGCGACCACTGGTCGCACGCCAGCTCGCGAACCGCCTTCAGGTCTCGCGGCACCTCCCCGGCCGAAGCACACGAGTAGAGCGGCAAGCTCGGGGCGGAAACGATGCGATCTTCGAGGAGTCGACGGATGGGCTCGACCGCAACGCCGAACGAGGGCGTGTGGTAGGCCCGACCAAATGGCAACTCTTCATAAAGGATCCCAACCTCGGAGAGGCGAGTCTTCAACCGTTCGGCCTGGGATGGGGACGCCGCGACGACGACCTGATGGGGGCAATTATCCATCGCG
>JANOBY010000218.1:0-4528 GCA_031411935.1 Planctomycetales bacterium
GGGGGGCTCGCGGGCGAAGGCGAAGGCTCGGTCCGGGGCTCGGCCGGGACCGCATCCAGCGGCGGGGTCGGCTCGGTCGCGGGCGAGGACGGAGGCGTGAGGGTCTCGACCGGAGGCGGGGTGGAACTCGGTAGGGGCTCGATCGGCCGCTCCTTGGCGGGCGGCAGGGGGTTGGGCTCTTCCTCATCGGGCGCGGGCTTCGGCTCGGCGGGAGGGGGGCTCACCGGCTGGGGGTCGGTCGCCGGAGGAGTCGCGGACAGCCGGTCGGGCGACGGAGGAGTCGCGGGCTGCGGGTCAGAAGCAGGCGGAGCCGAGGGCGGCGGATCGGACGGAGGGACGACGACGGGGCTCGTGTCGACCGGCCTTTCGGATGGGGCGGCGTTGGCGGCGGCCACGTCCGGGTCGCTCGTGCCCGAGCCCTTGCGCCAGATGGGGCGATTGGCTCGCGACGCGGTGCGGTCGTCGGCAAGGTCGAGGGCCTCGGCCTCCTCGGCGGGCGGCAGGTCGGCCATGTTCACGCGGGCGGGTCGCGAGGCACGGGGAGCGGGCGGGGGGGATTCCTCCTCCTGCTCGGCCAGGAAGGGGTCGGCGGATTCCTCGTCAGGAACGCTCTCGCGGGCCGAGGCGCGGCCGACTCGCGACTTCTGGGAGACCTGCCGGTCCTCGACCTCGGGGTCGGCCTGGGCGGTCTCGGGGTCGCGCAGGCGGATCCGCAGGCCCGACTCGGGGGCCTCGGCCTCGGCGCGGCCCACGAGCAGGGTCGTCCCGTCGTCGCGCTCGGCGATCAGCGTGTAGAGCTCGCCGGTGCGGAGCCCTCGGAGGGTGAATCCGCCTGCGGGGTCGGTCACGTCTCGGATGTCGCGGCCCGAGCGGGCGGATCCGTCGGCCAGGCGCACGCTGGCGCTGGGCACGGGGCGGCCCTTCTCGTCGACCACGCGGCCCGAGATCCGCCCGGCAGCCTCGTCGCGGGTGTCGGGCGTGCCCAGCTCGGCGGCCACGCGGGCGTTGGAGGGGCCGGTCTCGGTGGGCGAGGTGGCGCCGTTGGCGCTCACGATCGTCCTCCAGCGGTCGGGCTGCCCGGCCCGGCCTCCGCCCGTCACGTTCGCGCAACCGGCCAGGGCGATCACGACCCAGGATAGGGCCAGCGTCCTCGTGTGGTTGTGCATCGAGCCCTTCCTCCTGACCGCGAACCGTCCCGCCCGCATGACCTTCGTGGAGAACAGGAACCGCCTCCGGCGTCCAGTCGTCCCGGGCTCCAAGATCGTCGCGATGTCGTTTTTCTGGTTGCGCAGCAAGACCCCTCTCGGTGAGATTGACATCGGTCCGGCCGGGGACGTCTCTTGAGGGAAACCTCCGCACTTCGGACGATTTCGCCGAACGGGGGCGATCGCCCTATCTCCGCCTCCGCCTAGGGGACGTCGCGGCCCGAGAGCCCTTGCTGGGCCTCAAGAAGCCGCCGGTACTCGTCGCGCAGGGCTTTCACGGACGGCTCGGGATTCGATCTCAGCGAGTTCTTGAGCTCGAACGGGTCGGACCTGAGGTCGTAAAGTTCCTCATCTCCGCTGGACGTGAAGCGGATGTACTTGTGGGTCTCGGAGCGGATGGCGCGGAAGGTGGGGACGTCCATCGCGTAGCCCTCGCGCATGGGGCCACCCGGGTTGTATCCGGAGTGCACGCCTCCGTCGTTGTACTCGGCCAGCAGCGAGGTGCGCCACCCGGCCACGTCGTCCGAGCCCTTGCGGAGGAACGGCACGAGCGACTTGCCGTCGTAATCGGCGGGGGGCTCGCCGCCGGCAAGCTCGATGAACGTGGGGGCCAGGTCGTGCAGCCCCACGATCTTGCGGATCTCGGCATGGGCGATGCCCGGCCCGGCGACGAACAGGGGCACGCGCAGGCTTTCCTCGTAGGGGGCCTGCTTGTGGATCAGGCGGTGCGAGCCGAGGTTGTAGCCGTTGTCCGAGGTCAGCACCACGACCGTGTTTTCCCACTTGCCCTGGGCGATGAGCCGGTCGCGGATCTTCGCCATCATCTCGTCCACGGCCATCAGCGACCCCATGCGTTTGGGGTATTCCTGGCGGGCGAAGGGCACCGCGAGCGACCGGTTCGAGGCCGAGTCCCTGAGCCAGGCCGACTTGTCGCCCACGTCGGGCTCGTCGAAGTTGGGGCGAAGCGGGAGGGCCCTCGTCCAGCGCTCGCCGGGCTTCGCATGCCGGGGGGCGGGGGGCAGCGGCAGGTGGGGGGCCGTGGGGGCGAGCCAGACGAAGAATGGGTCGGTTCTGGCCTTGTGATCGTCCAGAAACCGGGCCATGCGGTCGCTCAGGAAGTCGGTCGAGTAGGCCTCGGGATGCGTGGTCTCGGGCCGACCGCCCGACCGATCCTCGGTCGCCTCGTAGCCATACCCTTCGTACAACCGGTCGCCGGTCAGGGCGCACCACTCGCTCCATCCGGGATTGGCACGCCTGGGGCCCCAGCACTTGCCGAACATGGCGGTCACGTAGCCCCTCTTCATAAGCTCGACCGGGAACGTGCGATCGACCTGGTTGAGGAACGCCCTCGCGCCGGTCGGCCCCGAGAGCGTGTACACGCCGGTGTTGTGGGCCAGACGCCCTGAAAGCATGGTCGCGCGGCTCGGCGTGCAGATGGGAGTGGGGGCGATCGCCGTGCGGAAGTTCACACCGCGATCGCGGACCATGGCCGCCGTGGTCGGCATGGCCTCCCAGAACGGGGTGAACGCGTCCTGATCGTCGAGGATCAGCAGAACGATGTTGGGCCGAGGCCCCGCCGGCCCGGCGCCCGAGGCCCCCGCGCGAGCCGGTGCGATCATCACCAGCAGGGCCACGGCGACGAGGCCGGCCATCCCACGCATCGGATCCACTTTTGGTTCACATTCTCATGTCATCACTGCAACTGCGACCGCGACTTCCGCTGTCATCGGCCCGGCACCCCCTCGAAGTCGATCGAAATGCGGCGCCAGGCCCATTTTATCGCCGACCCCGCCAGACGGCCAATGGTCAGCCCGTCCGATCAGGATCCCTTTGGGGCAGGCGTCACTGGCCGCCTCCGGTTACGGATTCAGGCGGGCAGGGACGCCTGCCCCTCCGGGGAACCGATTCAAGGCTTTGGAACGTGTCGGATCGCCTTCGGGCCGAACCCTGTCAGGTCGATGGCCTCGGCCATGAGGCGGTATCCCTCGGGGCCGGGGTGGAGGTGATCGCCGCCGTCCATGATTTTGGCGAGCCGGGCGGGGCTTTGGGGATCTCTTGTGATGGCGTCGAAATCGATCACCGCGTCGAACCTGCCCGAGTCGCGAATCCAGGCATTGACCTCCTGGCGGGCGGCCTCGAGCTCGGGCTTGAAGTAGAACGAGCCCTCGCACGGGAGGATGGTCGCGCCGTAGACCTTGATGTCCCGGTCGTGGGCGCGGAGGATGATCTGCTCGTAGGCGAGGATCAGGTCGCGGGCCGAGGCCGAGCGCGTTCCCAGGTCGTTGATCCCTTCGAGCACGACCAGCCACTTCACGCCGGGCTGGGCCAGCACGTCGCGGTCGAGCCGGGCCAGCGCACTCGGCCCGAGGCCGTCGTTCAGCAACCGATTTCCGCCGAGCCCGTGGTTCAAGACCCCCACGCGCGAGGTTTCGGCGTTGGCCTGAAGTCGGCGGGCGAGGTGGTCGGTCCACCGGCCGTTGCCGTCGGTGGGGGAGCCTCGGCCGTCGGTGATCGAGTCGCCGAGCACGGCCACGGAAGCGGCCTCGGCGCCGGTCTCGGGCGCCTCCACATCCACCCCGCAGAGGTAGTACCAGTGCGGGGTGCGGGCGGCTCCGGGGAGGTCGACGCTCGCCACGAGGTCGCCGGCCTGGAGGTACGACGTGCATCGTGCGCCGGGGTGCCCGGTGATGACCTTCGTGGGGTCCTGCATGCGGATCGTGACCACCAGATCCGAGAGCGGAGGGAGGTCGAAGGCGATGGGGTCGGACACCATGAGGGCGCCGGGGGGGATCGCCGCCGAGGGTCGGCCCCCGAACGTGAGCGGCGTGTCGGTCTCGGGCCGGATCGCGGCTCCGCCCGCGGTCGCCGCCACGTGGGCCGAGAGGATCGTCAGGGGCTTCGTGCCGAAGCTGTTCGAGAATCGCACGCGCACCCGGTTGCCGCCCAGGGACACGTGCACGACCTGCCGGAGCGTGGAGTCGGCGAGGCCCGGCTCGGGCGGGAGGTTGTTCGGCTCGGTGAGCTGGGGCGAGGCCGCCCACGTGCCCACCCATCGCCCGCCGTCGGCCCGGCACTCGGGGACGACGGCGAGGAGGGTGATCAGGAACGCGCGGCGGAGGAAGGTGTTCATCGGGGCTCGGGCCTCACTTCGCGCCGGTCTTGATGTAGCGGGCGGCCACACCACCGGCCCCAACTGGCCCACGTTCCTCACCTGGGCCGACCGCTACATCAAGACCGGCGCGAAGTGAGGCCCGAGCCCCGATGAACACCTTCCTCCGCCGCGCGTTCCTGATCACCCTCCTCGCCGTCGTCCCCGAGTGCCG
>JANOBY010000219.1:0-2083 GCA_031411935.1 Planctomycetales bacterium
CGAGATCCCGCTGGAGACCTGCCATAAGCAAACGGGCCTGTCGCTGAAGCGCGACAGGCCCGTTGCGTTGATCCTGACTGGTATCGCCAATCACACCTTGAGAAGCGCCTTCGCCTCGGCATAGCCGGGCGCCGGACGGCCGAACTCGCTGGCGGTGACGCGGGCAAGCGCGGTCAGTTGGCGCCAACGGAACGCCGGGCGGGTGCGGGCGAATTCTTCGTTGCAGGTGCGATAATACTTCTCGGCGTGCAGGGCCCCGTCCTCGCTCACGGCGTACTTGAGGAGCAGGTCGAACACGGGGCGAGGTCCATTGCCCAATTCTCCGTAGCGATGCACCACGGCGCAGGCCCTCGCCTGATCGTTGGCCCGGATCGCGGTTTCGGCTTCCTGGATCAGGACCGCGGGGTCATTGGTCTTGATCTCGGCGAGCCCCTCCGAGAGCGGACGGGGCTGCCAGTGGAGGAAGTCCCCTCCGCGGTTCTCGCGGTCGTGGGCCACCTGGAACGCCCCCAGGATCAGGCAGGCGTAAGCGTTGCGATCGTTCGCCACGCGGGCCATGTTCCGCCAGGCGTTGGCCGAGTCGCACGCGTGAACCCCGATCGAATCCCCGTGCACGCTGCCTTCGGGCTTGCCGGCCTGGACCTCGCGTTTGGTGCGACCGGCGTCCCGCAGGACCAGCCCGTTGGCGGCCAGGGTGATGGCCTCGCCCACGCAATCGGGGGCGAACCCCTCGGCGAGTGCGGACGCGGCGGCCTCGGCGGCGGCTTCGGGCGAGGCCTCGAAGATCGTCCGGCTCAGGTGATCCACCCACGCGTCGTCGGCCACGCGAGTGCCCCGGGGCTTGCCCGCCAGGTGGAACTGGTCGAGCATCTTCGGGAGCAAGGCCCGGGGGCGATCCATCTCGGCGGTGTGGTTCCAGTCCCGCTCGCTCTTCACGCAGTAGCGGACCGACTGACGGAGCAGCGTGTGGGCGTGGTCCTTGCCGATCAGTCCCAGGAGATCCCACGCGCGGTAAGGCATGACCACCCGGTGGACCTCGGTGTTGTCCTGAACCGCCATGAGCACGTCGTTGAAGGCCTCGTCAGGCCCCCGGCTCGCCAGGGCGGCGAAGGTCCTTTCGGCCAGGTTGATGTCCTTCTTGCGGACGGCATCGCGCAGGGTCTCGCCGCACGACTGGGAGTCGCCGATCGGCTTGACCGGGTGGAGCACCTCGTGCGCGTTGCCGCCGGTCTCCTGGATGCGGCCCGTGTTGCGACGGATGACCTTCAGCACCGGCATGGCCGCGCGGTCGCCCGAGAGTTCGCGTGCCATGTGCATGGCCGGGGCCAGGGCCATCATCGTGTGGAAGCCGATGTAATCCTCGCCGCCGAACGTGCGGGCATTGGCCAGGGCCGAGGCCGCGAGCAGGGTCTTCAGATCGGTCCCCTTGCGGAGCTTCGCGATCGTCTCGGGCACGATCCGGTCGGCCGAGGTCTCCTGCATGAAGGCGACGAGGGGCTCCAGTTCGCCGAAGCTCAGGCGATCGGGGCCATCCCCCGCGCGGGCCGAGGCGAGCCCGAGGTCGAGCGCGGTCCCCAGGCCAACTCCGGCGACGATCATCCCGCGGCCCACGTCCGCAAGGAACTCCCGACGGTGGACTCGATCGCTCATGGCAAGGCTCCCGGGCGGAGAGGAGGGAGAGACGGGACCGGGTCAAAATCACCGGCCTCCGTACGCCAAGGATACTCCGATCGCGCGGGCGATGACATGGTGAAGATTGGGAGAAGACCGGAGGCGATCGCCCCGCCACCCATCCCGCGTGAGGGTCGACTCGACCGAGACGCCAAAACAGGGCATGGCCGATCCTCAGGGCCCGGTTCCGATCACAAACGGACCGAGGCTCAGAGAAAGTCCCGGAGGATCAGCGCTCGCCCGATCGAGGAGAGGCCAGACCCGAGGCGGCCGCCGGGTGCGCCACCTGCGTCAATGGTCGCCCTTGGTCGTCGCTTTCTCTGACGCTTTTTCGGCCGGAGAAGTCGCAGCGGGAGCGTTGGGTTTCGTGGTCGCCTTGGGGGTCGCCTTCGCCTTGGGTTTGGCCTTGGGG
>JANOBY010000220.1:0-36206 GCA_031411935.1 Planctomycetales bacterium
GCATGGCACCAAGGGCTCGGCGATCATCTCGACCGGTGGTCACTCGCCGGCCAAGTGCCGTATCTACAAGGGCCACAATTTCAAGAAGGAAGACCTGACCTGGTCGTTCAAGGGCCCCGAGCCCAACCCGTACCAGTTGGAGTGGGATCATCTGATCGCGGCCATCCGTGGCGACAAGCAGTACAACGAAGTCAAACGGGGCGTCGAAGCGAGCCTCGTGACTTCAATGGGCCGCATGGCTGCCCACACCGGCCAGGTCGTCACGTTCGACGAGATGCTCAACCACGAGCACGAGTTCGCGCCCAACATCGCCCACCTCACGGCGGACTCGCCCGCCCCACTCCAAAAGAACGCCAACGGCCTCTACCCCATCCCCGAGCCCGGCGTGACCCGCAACCGCGAGTATTGATAACCTGAACGTCGGCCCCTCCCTCAACGATCCGAGGGAAGGGCCGACGGCTTCTCCACGATTTTGAGGGATCGCCCCGGGCCGACGACCGTCCTCAAGGGCAAGGGTTTCGATTCCCCCGAGAATTCCCACGCATGGCGTCCCTGGCGGCGTCATTCGCTTCGGAATCGCCGCGAGCGGGGGACGAAGGGTCGCGCAGAGGTCGCCCTGACCCCATCTTCGTGAAGGCAGTCCGGTTTGAGTGCATCAACACTGATGGATTCTTTCTGGCGTCTTCTCCGCTTTGTCGGTCAGTCTTGCCCGCCGGTCGCCTCCAGGCGCTTCAGCTCGGTCTCGAGGTCGTCCCCCTCGTAGAACGAGAGGCGTCCGCGGAGCTTCACGGTCTCCTCGGGGCCGCAGTCGGGGAATTGCGGGTCGGCGTGCAGGCATGGGCATTGCTCGTTGCCCCAGCATCGTTGAATGGGCGACCACGCCGTGATGATCGCGCGGCGGCCGTCCGCGGATCGGGCGATCGCGTATGGGGCGCGGAAGGTCTTGTTGTCGTTGGTGTGGGCGTCGAAGCCCCGGGCGCGGGCGAGCATCACGCAATTCTGCACGCGTAAGCCGGTCAGCTTCTCGCCCGTCCCGTTGCGGAGCCATAGCTCCATGCGCACCTCGGAGGGGGACGGTGTGACCTTCGCCCCGAACGTGATCCCGTTCGGCAACGTTCGTTCACTCACCAGCGAGCCGTCGTCCCCGCGCTTCCACTCCAGGCGAGGCAGGGGGATCCCTTTCTGGTCCCAGATCGTGGGGATGTGGGTGTGGGCCAGATACGTGAGGCCCAGGTTCGAGAAGATCGCCTCGGGCACGTCCACAACGACGTAACCGCCGTCGTCCCAGGGGGTGAAGACGCTCACCTTCGTCTCGCGCTGCGGCATGACGGCCCCTTCGAGGAACCCGGTCCGTGGGTGCCGTCCGCCGGGGTAGGGCAGGATTCGCAGAGCCTCCCCGGCCCGCTTCGCGGGAGGGGTCCGGCCCGCCAGGCCGAACCGACGGGCGGCTTCGCCGACCTCGTGGAGCGTCAGGCCGGTCGCCGCGTTCACCTCCTCGGGCGTGAACCGGTGAGACACGATCATGTTTTCTAGCCACGACTTGAGTTCGGCCTCGTCGGGCGGGCGGCGGAAATCGGCGAGCAATTGCCCCACCTGCACGCGAAGCCAGGCGGGCACCTCGGCGTCCGAAGCCCAGGGAGACCTGATCATCGAGGGATCGACCGTGGCCGTGATCAGCTCGTCCTTGAACAGCTTGGCCTCGGCAAGCGGGATGCCCTGCGGGCTGAGGATGAAGCTGTCGCCGTAGCCGACCTTGCCGGCGCGGTCGGACTTCACGTTGTTGGCGCGTGCCACCACCATCCGGAGCTGGCTCGCCAGGCCCACGTGGCAGTTGCGGACCCATCGGCGGTGGTCGTCGGCGGCCACCGCGCCGATCTCGTTGTTGTGCGGCGTGAACAGGAGTTGCGCGCCTTGAAGGTGGGCGGCCATCGCCACGTGAGGGAACGAGGTGTCGTGGCAGATCACCACGGCGAACCGCACCCCGTGCGCGAAGAACACCGGCACGGATTCCCCCGCCCGGAAGCCCAGCACGTCGCGGTCGCCGCCGGTCAGCATGACCTTGTCGTAGAGGCCCAGGAGCTTCCCCCGGTGGATGACCAGCTCGGTGTTGTAGAGGGCGTCCCCCGCCTTCCTCGCCAGGCCCACGAGCACGACCATGTCATGCGCGGAGGACTCGGCGATGAATTTCGTGAGCTCGGGGTCGTCGAGCGACCGAGCCCCACGTTTGACCACGTCCGGCGACTCGTACCCGGAGAGGAAACACTCGGGGAAGGCGACGAACTGGCTGCCCCGCGCCTTGGCCTCCTCGATGCGCTGGCGCACCGTGGCGAGGTTGGCGGCGAAGTCCCCCTCCTTGCACGTCCCCTGGTAGACCGAAACGACGAGGTCGCCGCCGTCGGCCCGTGCGGCGAGGCCCCAGGACAGGGCGGCCAGAATCAGGGCCGGCCCGATCCGCCGGGACCGAGCGAGCGTCACGAAGCAAAACATCGGGTGCGTCCTCGGCCGATCAGCCGGGTAGGTAGCCCTTGAAGCGGATGAGCGGCTCGCCGTCGTTGCGGTACGCGGGCGGCTTGGGGTCGAGCCAGCGCAGGAGGTCGTCCTTGATGGCATAGGCAAAGAAGTGGTTGCCCGTCGGCGTGTAGTGGCCGATGTAGTAGCGGTCGACATACTGCTTGGGGGAGAGCCGGAACGTGTCGAATTCGGCCACGTGCTTCGGCAGGCTGTCCACGAACGGGATTTTCCGCGATGTGAGCAGATCCTTGAAGGCCTGGGGATGCCAGTCGAGGTTGTCCGGGGCGCCGGGCTTCGAGCGGTTGCAGGCGTTCCACACCGAGCCGGACGGATAGCTCAGGAGCACGAGGAGCTTCTTGCGCTTCTCTCGGCAGAAGTCGTCGAGCTTCTCCATCACGCGCATGCCGACCTTCACCCCATAAGCGTGGAGCACGCCCCCCGCCGACACCTTGACCGCCAGCGGGCTGGAAAGGTCGAGACCCCGGTATCCGCTTGCCGTCGCCGCGCGTTCGACCACATCCTTGGAGACCACCTCGCCGGTCCTCAGGGCGAACATCAGTTGGAGGATCTCATCATTGCCGAAGGTGGCCTCCACGAAGTCGAGGTCGCTCAGCCTGCGCAGGGTGGCCTCGTCGGGGCACGGGTTCGGTCGCTCGATCATCTGCCCGTCGTCGGTCAGGCGAGCGTGAACCCACGGATTGGAATGGAACATCACGTCGCTCATCGAGGCGATCACGTTCGGCGGGAACGACGGCCAGCGCCACGCGTAGGTGCTTCGGTAATGATCGTCGCCCCAGATGTTGAAGATCAGGTGCTCGGCGGAGAGGTCGGTGGCCTCGGTGCGGAGGAGGCGCCGGTACGCCTGGTAGACGCCGAATCCGCCGATGCCAAAGTTGCGGATCGGCTCGCAGAAGTGAGCGGCGAGGACCTCCTGCCAGGTCTCGCCGTCGCTGACCTGATGCCCCTGCGTGAAGCTGTCGCCGTAGGTGTTGATCCGGCAGGGCTGGTCCCGGAAGTGGGCCTGGTGCCGCTGGCCGGTCGGCTCGTACCGGGCCAGGGTCGAGCAGCCATCCACCCCGTCCTTGACGAACGAGTTGCGGAGCAGGTAGCCGAACTCGGGCTCGAACCGCGCCCAGACCTGCGCCTTCGGATCGAGGAAGCGATCGAGCGTTTCTTTTCGCACCACGTAGGGCGCAAGGAAGTCGCGCATCCGGTCCCCCGTCGGCGCGGAGCGGGCCGCCGAGCCGAGGGCCAACGAGGCACATCCGGCGGCCAGAAACGCGCGCCTCGGAACATTCGACGACGGATTGCGCATGAGCGGCTCCAGGCGGTGCGGTCACTCGCACCAAAAGACATTGCACCCAAGTCGCGGGATGGGCTCGACCGCCCTGGAGCGGGGCCGTCCCGGACATATCCCCGCGGGACTCTTCGGCCTGCTGAGCGGCGTATGGGTAGACTCCTTGAGGTCAGGACCCAAGTCAAGGGCCCGCTCTTCAGGGGCGGGAAAACCGTACGCAGAGGATCCAGGCCTTTGAACAGGGGCGAACGAGTGCCACCGACCCTGGATCCGTTTCAGGTCGTCTGCGGCCGGGCTCGTGGAGGTGAGGGAGGGGTCCTCTGTCTTGATCACGACCGTCGATTCCAGCCTGTCGCGGCGCATCACGAGCCTGGCCACCTCGCCCCTTCACGTCGGCGAGGAGACGCATGGCCTCGACCGCCGAGGCCGGCTTCCGGCCGTTGATGGAGAGCACCACGTCTCCCTCGGCCACTCCGGCCTTGCCGGCGATGCCCACCGTGATCACTCGCGAGACGAAGGCCCCTTTCGGGCCGTCGCCCCACGCCACTCCGAAAGGGGGGATGAGCGGCGCCTTGAGCGTGAGGCCCGTGAACGCCGCGATCGATCTCCCCCTCGCCGCGAATTCCAGCCCGATTCGGTCCCGGACGGCGCCCTCGGGCAGCGGCACGCGGAGGTTCGTCTCCCAGGGTTGGTCGAGGTTGACCGTGGACCGGATCAGGCTCACCGGATCGGGCTGCACCCCGGGCTTCCGGTTGGCCCACCTTGCCGTCAGATTGAGCCTGGAGGTCAGGCCATCGGCCGACGACAGGTCCAGCACGTAGACGAACGAGGAGAAGAAGTTCCACTGCACGAGCAGATTCGTGTCCGGACCAAGCTCGGGGACATCCACGCTGAAGGTGAACGGCAGCTTGAAGGAGCCCGGTAAGGACAGGGAGGCCACCTTGCCCGGCTGCCCGGCCACGTCGCCCGGGGTGAAGACCAGACGCCCGGCCGTCCTGTCGAGCGAGAGGTGTTGCTTGACGCTGATGCCGGTCTCCTCCAGGTTCGTGAGCCTGGCGAAGTCATAACCTGTCGTGAACACGCCGTTGCCTTCGGAACGAACGAGCGTGCCCGAGGGATTTCCCGAGGGCGAGCCGGGCTTCAGTCGCTCGACCGCGATCCGGCCCTCGCCGGTCTCGGCGAGCGTTGCGGTGATCCGGCAGCCTTTCGTGGGCGATGTCCCCGCGAACGCGAAACCGGCGGCCGGGCTTGCGACGGCGACGTCCTGGGCCTGCGCCTTCTTCCAGGTGTAAAGCCGCGTGCCCTCGATCGCGACCCTGAGCTCATCGGCGGTCGCCGACATCACGCGGAACCACTTGTCGGCGGAGGCCGGTTCTTCCGACCCGATCGGGGCGTGCGAGAAGAGGAACCTGTCGCTCTCCCGTCGCCAGGTTCCCTCGACCTTTCGCCCGGATGCCGGAAGGCTAAGGATTCGCGCCAAATCAAATTGCCGGCTCAAGATGACTCCGATGTCAGGAATCGCGACGGATGCTATCGGAATTCAGTAATTTATTTTGGCGCGAGTCCTAAGGACGAACGTCCCGTCGGCGCGAAAGGTCCGGACCCGATCGCCGAGGGGCGTCCCGGGGCGGGTCTCCACCCACGACCCGATCACGGATGGCGTGGACGTGGCCCCGATTCGGCGAACCTTCACGTCGCGGAACTCGACGGAGGTCCTTTCATCATGCTGAAGGCCGATCCGCCCGGAATTGCGCGTCAAGCCGGGGTTGGAGGCGATCTTGTCGCGGGACATGGACGCGATCGGCCGCCCCATCGGCGGATCCTCCTCGCCTGCATCCCTCGGCCCGGGTCCCATGATGACCGCCGCACTTGCGATTTTCCAGGGCATGTTCGCCGTCAAAACACGTGAATCCTCCGGCCATGCGACCTAGCGCAAAGCCAGGGGATACCGGCGTTCTTCACGGAGACTCATCTCCCGTGGAACGCCCCGAATCCTTCCGGGGGATCGCAGCGCCGACCTGCCACCGGTCCTCGGCTCCGGCCCCCCCGGCAAAGTTGTGCGGAAATCCGTTTTTCACTGGTTACGTTTTGGGGCCCATATTATGATGTGCGCAGCTGACCGTTCCCCCAAATCAAGACGAGGCTAGCCGTGCTCACTCACAGCCGTTGGCTGCGTTCGAGGGGCCCTGCGTCCGGTAAGAACCGGCGGTCGATGTCGCTGGCGGTCGAGTCTCTGGAACGCCGCGAGCAACTCTCGCGGCTGGTGGTCATGCCTCAGAGCTATTTCCAGGGCGTGTCGAGCCTCGACGTGGCGTTGCAGTCGGGGTGGCGCGAGGTCGGCCCCGAGAGCACGTCGGGCGCCGTGGCCGAGGTCCCCTCGCAGGGCGAGTCCGGGGCCAGGGCCAGCCTGGACTATCGCAACGTGTCGGAGGCGGGGCGGACCATCCAGCTCTCCACCTCCGCCCTCGCGGACCCGAGCGACGGCGTGGGGAGCGCCAACGCGTGGATCTCGACCCAGGGCCAGTACGACGGCGGGGGGCTCCTCTTCTCGCTCCTGCCCTCGCCGGGCCAGGCCGTGGGCGACCCGATCCGGTTGAAGCTTAGCGCCTCGTACATGAACACGAATTCGCAGGAGACGGCGGGCCGGAACTCTTACAAGGTGACCTACGACCAGGTCGACGACGCGCAGGCGGGCGGCACGCACCTGCTGGATGCGAACGACTCCCAGCTCCTCCCCGGTCAGGGGCCGGTCGAGCGGATCGCCGAGATCGACACGACCGTGGGCTCGGTCTTCCGGATCTTCATGGCCCTGGAGTCCTCGACCACGCAGGCCGGCCAGCCCTCGGGGCAGCTCGTGGTGGACATCGAGTCGACCGACATCCCTCAACCCCCGGCCCCTCCTCCCGGGGGCTCGACGACACCGCCCGGAGTCCCGACACCCCCCGCCCCCTCGCCGGGGCCGGTCGTGACCACGCCCACCGACACGACCCCACCCCGGGTCATCGCGATGGCCCCCCTGGCCACCCCGAAGGACGCGCCTCTTCGCCTGAGGATCACCTTCAACGAGCCCATGGACCCATCCACCACGTCCGACCCGGCCCAGTACCGGCTCACCTACACGATCAACGGCCGGACCAGGCGCCTCCGGATCCGCTCGGTCACCTACGAGCCCCTGACCAACAGCTTGGCCATCGCCCTCGCCGGGAAGGTCCCGGCGCGTCGCTGGCTGACGGTGACCGTCCTCGGGGTCAAAGATCTCTCCGGCAACGGCCTGGAGGGTGGCCAGCACTCAGGGCAGATGAGGGTGTGAGCGTACTTCGCCGAGCAAAGTGGGCAGGTGCGATGGCATTAAGTGATGAGTAAATCATTAGAGGGATTCAACTCCCCCTCGTTCCCACGCTCCGCGTGGGAATGCCGTCTTCGAGGCTCCGCCTCGTCTGGTCCTGCGCAAACGCATGGTGAGACGTGGAGAGGACGCGGAGCGTGGGAACGAGGGGATCCCTGGTGGGACGTTGATTTAGCGTTCGCTTGATGACATGCGGGTCAGGTACTCATTTCTACAATGAGTGCCTGACCTCGTTGCTTTCCTGGCTAGGGTTTCTTCCCTCGAAGAGCGATCTGCGGGCAGGCAATTGAGGACGTTATTTGAGATAGTCGTCGAGGCCTTTTTCCACGAGACGACCTTCCTTCTCGAAAAAGGCCATCAGGTAGTAATCCCCCTCTGTGGCCCCCGGCTTTCCATCATACGTGACGTAAAAAAGGCACGGTCGCGGTAATCGTCTGCCCCCAAGTTTGAGGATCTCCGTGCCTCCCCGATGCTCTTCTCGGGGATGCCCCTCCATGAGTCCATCCACTTCGGCCACGGTCATGTCCAACCGCATCTTGTCATGCTTCTCGATCAGGAGACGACGCTCAACGGACCGTTTGTCCGGCTCGCTGAGGAGGCTGAGGGCAGCCACTACAAGCACAAGTCCCGAAACCAGGGATACCGATATCAGAAGCGATTTCAGGATCCCTTGGTTCGCAGGCCGAGGTTCCGCGTGGTCTGCCATGATGCCATCCTCAAACGGAGGAAAAGCGACCTCGAAGAGTTGTCGCTATCGTCGTCGATGATTCGACTGTTGTCGTCATGGAAAGCCGAAGCCTAACCAAGTTTATTGCCAGCAGAAGAACCGCCAAATAGAAATCCCGCGATGGCCACCTCGGGGCGACCATCGCGGGATTCGGGTTTTGTCGTGACCTGACCGCGGACTTGCTCAGAAATCGCGGGCGGGTTCCATGTCGTCCACGCCGAAGATGATGCGGCCGGTGGGGGCGGCTCCTCCTGAGGGGACGAACTGCTTGGGTTCGAGGGCCTGGACGATCCTCACGCGGAGGTCTTCCAGGTGGGCCTTCGTGGTCGCGGCCGTCTTCTTGTCCTTGCTGGCGTCGATGTCGGCGAGGATCGCTCGCAGCTCGGCGCGGGCCAGGGCGGGCAGGTCGGACGTGGAGGAATCCTTGTTGACCTCGGCGATCAGGGTCTCGGCGTGCGCCCTCTGGAGGTTGCGGGTGTAGAGGTCGAAGTCGATCGCCTCGCCCTTCAGGTCCTTCCAGATCCCTGCGCGGATGTCGGACAGCATGTCGATCGGGGCGTACGAGTCGGCGGGGTTCTTGGCCACCTGCTCGGCCATGCGCTTGACGCGGCCCTCGTTCATGAGAACGCGGAGCAGCATGCGCTGCGAGTTCAGGATGCGGTCGGCCACCCCGCCGGCTTCCAGTCGGCTCACGATGTCCTCGGACACCAGCGCCTTGGGGACGATCAGGCCGTTGGCCACGAGGAAGGCCACGGCGCGCTTCTGCTTCTCGGTGGGCACGGGCTTGAAGGGCTTGTCGGAGTCGCCGTAGAAGAAGTTGGTCTTCACGGATCCGCCGACCTGATTGGCCACGTGCATGAGCTCGCGGCTGCGCTGGCCCACGAGCTGATCGTACATGTTTTGCAGCTGCTCGTAGTCCTCGCCCTTCTTGGAGGTGGCCTTCACGAGGTACTCGGCCACGCGGTCGATGTTCTTGAGGCCGAGCTCGGTCACGGCGATGGCGTCGTCGCCCAGGTCCTCGGTCTGCTCGGAGGGGTCGCCCCCGTAGCCGTAGCCGAAGAGCAGGGTGGAGTCCTTGAGCTGGCGGGCGCTGATCTCGTCGAGCTTGGCCTTCTCCTCTTCATAGGTCTTGGCCGAGGGGAACTCCTTGTAGCCCCACTCGACGGCGAACTTGTCGTACGGGCCGACCACGGGGATCAGGCGGGCGCCGTCTCCGGGCTGGGCCACGTAGTTGAAGCGTCCGTAGTCCATGATCGAGGCTTCGGTGCCGTTCTCGGCGGTGAACTTGGGGTCGCGCAGCTGGGCCACGCTGAAGGCCGAGCTGGCCTTCATGTTGTGCGGGAAGCCCAGGGTGTGGCCAACCTCATGCGAGACAATGTAGGTCAGCAGTTCGCCCACCAGCTCGTCGGGCAGGGGCAACTGCTGGGCCTTGGGGTCGTTCGGCGAGGCCTGCACGAAGTACCAGTCGCGGGCCAGCTTCAGCACGTTGTGGTACATGAGGATGTCGGACTCGAGGATCTCGCCCGTGCGGGGGTCGTGCACGTGCGGCCCCATGGCGTTCTCGACCGGGGAGGGGACCCAGCGGATCGAGGAGTAGCGGGCGTCTTCGGGATCCCAGTCCGGATCCTCACGCAGGGAGGGGGCGTCCTTGGCGAGGATCGCGTTCTTGAAGCCGGCCTTCTCGAAGGCGGGCTGCCAGGCCTCGATGCCCTTCTTGATGGCCGGGCGGAGCTTGTCGGGGATCTCGCGAGAGAGGTAGAAGACGATCGGCTTCTTGGGCTCGGAGACCTCGGCGCTGGGGTCCTTCTTCTCGAGCCTCCAGCGCGTGATGTAGCGGACGTTCTCGACCTGGTGGTTCTTGATGTTGCCGTAGTCCTGGAACCCCTCGGTGAAGAACCCCACGCGGTCGTCGTACTTGCGGGGCTTCATGAGGTCTTCGGGCAGCTTCACCATGCTATGGTGCAGCAGGACCGTGACGGCACCGCCTCCGCCTCCGCCAAGGCTGGGGATGCCCCCGGGGCCTCCGCGGCCGGGGCCCTTGCGGTAGGTGACCAGGACCTTGGTCTCGATGTTCTCGGGGAAGCTCTTGGCGCTCTCGATGAACGAGCGGCCGGGGTCGGCCCCGCTCCCCCCTACGGCCGAGGAGGCCGAGAACTCGGGCAGGTCGCCGGTGAACAGCGAGGTGACCTCGATCACCGGGGCCTTATCCTTGCCATAGGCCTTGATGGGCAGGACGGCGATGATGGGCTCGAGCGAGCTGGCCTCGACCGCGTTCTTGATCGGGTCCTTGGTGTCGGCGCGGATGTCGTACTTCACGTCGCGAAGGAGGATGTCGTCGCCGCGCTGCTCCCAGCGGACCACGCGATCGCCGAGCTGGTCGCCGCCGTAGCTCGCGCCCGCCCCGGCCTTCTCGATCTGGCGGACCCAGAGCATCTCCTTGCCCAGGACGTCCATCGGGATCTCGTAGAAGATCTTGTCTTCGAGGCGATGCACGAAGAACAGGCCGGCGTCGGTCTTGGTCTCGGGCGTGATGATCTCGTCGTAGGGCTTGATCTTCGAGTTCTTCGGCATGGCCGTCTTGCGGGCCGGGCCGTCCGACTTCTTCTCCTCGGCCTTCTTCTCGTCGGGCTTGGGCTCGTCGGGCTTCTTGTCGTCCGGCTTCTTGGGCTCTTCCTTCTTGGGCTCTTCCTTCTTGGGCTCGTCGGGCTTCTTGGGCTCTTCCTTCTTGGGCTCGTCGGGCTTTTTGGGCTCGTCGGGCTTCTTGTCATCCGGCTTGGGGGCCGGGGTGGGCTCCTGGGACGACCCGGCGGGTGCGATCAGGGGGAAGCCGACCAGGATCGCCATGGCGAGCCCGGTAGCCAGGAAACGACGCAGCATTGCGAACCTCCGGATGCAGTGGGTGCAGATCTGTGGGCGGGGGCTCAATCTCTACAGACTATCCATCTTAACATTTTCGGAGAGGGGGAGTAGCCTGCGCCGGGGTTCTCCGACCAGATTCTATTCGCTCGGCACGGAAATTGGGAGATCCGGGGGGACGGAAGGGGCTGAGTCCTCGCCCACGGCCTCCCTCCAAAGGGCGGCCGCGTCCCGTTTCTGCTTCCGGGCCTGGCGTTCCAGGTCGTCTCTGCGGTGGAGGATGAGTCGGGTCAGGTGGTCTCGGGCGTCGGAGGCCTGGGCCAGGAACCCCGAGAGCAGGTCCTCGCCCTCCAGCTCCCCCTCGGCGAACCTGGCGATGGCGTGGGCTTTGATACGCCCGAGTTCGTCCTGGAGTTCGATCAGGGCGGGCAGGTCGAGGGCCTCGGCCAGTTCGAGCCTCAGGGCCTTCTCCTCGATCGCGGCCACCCGCAGGATGAAATGCTCGAATCCGCTCTCCCGAAGGCGGCGATATCGGCTCTTGAGCCACTGCCAGAGGAAGAACGACCCGCCGATCAGGGCCCCGGCGATCGAGATCTCCTTCTCGATCGCGTCGATCACGTCGCCGGTGAACAGCGGCTTGCTCCTCTCCTGGTAGACTTGGGTGCCGGGATGCACGGGGAACTCGGGCGGGAGGTCGAGCACCTCGTGGGTCAGCGGCGGGTGGGCGAGCTGCGTGAAGGGGGAGTTGAAGGTGGCGTCGAGCAGGCTCGCCACGGCCTCGGGGCTCACGTCCTTGTGGGCCACCAGGAGCAGCCGCGTGCCGAGGGTTTGCAGCGTCTCAAAGGGCACGGCGGGCCTCACCCCGTAGGTGAAGGCGGGGATCGAGGCCTCGTCCACCTGGTCGCGGCGGATCTCATGGCGAGGACCGTTCGGGGGCCCGGCCCGATCGCGGCGGATGTTGCCGTCGAGGGCCAGGGCTTCCCCGAAGGGCAGGGGGATCAGGTCGAATCCGTGCTTCGCGACAAGGTTCCGCACCACGGGCGAGGGCAGGAGCGAGACGGTGAACACGGCGTCGGGCAGGCGATCGCGTTGCGTGTGGGCCTCAAGCTCCGCGTAGGTCAGCGACTCCGCCTGGTAGCCCTGGCCGGCCTCCAGCCCGGCGAAGCTGAGCACGTCGGAGGCCAGCGACCTCGTGCCGCTGCCGACTTCCCCCAGGTTGATCCTCCGGCCCCGCAGGGCCTCCAGGCTCGACCGGACCTCGGCGACCAGCTCCCGCTTGACCAGGAGGTGAAGCGGCTCGAGGTGCAGGGCGGCGACCTGCCGCACGTTCTTCCGGCCTCGCGGGTCGAGCCCGCCCTGGATCAGCGCCAGGTCAATCAGGCCCGCGTCCAGGCGATCGAGCGCGGTCTCCGAGCCGGCCGTGGGGATCAGGCTCAGGTCCACGCCCCTCCGCAAGGCCTCGGAGGCGAGGCTCTCGCCCAGGTTGTGCCGCAGGCCCTGGGCGCTGCCCGCGGAGAGCCTCAGCCTCGCGGCCCTCTGGGGCCGATTCCGGAAGATCACCCAGCCGATGGACCCGACCAGGAGCACGAGCACCGCCACGATCACCCGGTCGCGAGCGATGCGCCGGAGGAAGCCGAACGTCGCCATGATGAGGACAACCCCGAGGCCCAGGTAGCCGGAACCGCCCACGCAGGTGTTATCCTAACCGGTTCTCAGGCCGGACGGCGAACCCTCGCCCGGCCGCAATATTGGGGGGCCATGGGCGAAGTCCTCGCCAGGATTCGCACCCCTCCAATTGTCGCGGGCCTCCGCGTCGGTTAGCTTTCCGCCCATGGCGCGGGTTCGATCCCGTGGGCACGAGGCCGCGTCCCAGGCCAGTCCCCCTTTCTTGAGGAAGATCTCCATGACCGCTCTCTGGGCTTTGACGGGCACCGAAACGATCCTCCTGAGCGTGCTCGGCGGCGTGGCCGTGCTGGTGTTCCTGATCGCCACGTTCGGCATCGGCGTGTACAACCGCCTGGTCGCCCTGCGCAACCGGTTCAAGAACGCCTACGCGCAGATCGACGTCCAGCTCAAGCGGCGGTACGACCTGATCCCCAACCTGGTCGAGGCCGTGAAGGGGTACATGCAGCACGAGAAGGGGACGCTCGAGGCCGTGATCGAGGCCCGCAACTCGGCCTTCAGCGCCAGCAAGGCCGCCGCCGAGAGCCCCGGCGACCCCTCGGCCATGCAGAAATTGGGGCAGGCCGAAGGACAGCTCAACGGGGCGCTCGGCCGCCTGTTTGCCCTGAGCGAGGCGTACCCCGACCTCAAGGCCAACCAGAACATGCTCTCGCTCCAGGAGGAGCTGACCTCGACCGAGAACAAGGTCTCGTTCGCCCGACAGGCCTACAACGACTCGGTCACGGCCTACAACACCCAGCGCGAGACGTTCCCCACGATCGTCGTGGCCAACTTCCTGAACTTCACCGAGGCGAAGCTCTTCGAGGTGGACAGCGAGAAGGAGCGGCAGGCCACGCGGATCTCCTTCTCCTGACCCGAACGGGGGCGGGCGCCTCGACGGGCCCGCCGCCATCGCCCCGGTACCCGTGACCGTCTCTTCCTCGCGACGAAGCCCCGTTCCGGACCTCCATGAATGGCCACCGACTTTTTTGACCGCCAGGACTCCGCGCGTCGCCAGACCGGGCGGCTCGTGTTCCTGTTCGCTCTGGCCGTGATCGCGATCATCGCCACGATCTACGCGGCGTTCACCGCGATCCTGATCGGCACCCATCAGGGGACGGAGCCGGGCGTGGTCCCTCCGCTGTTCGACCCGATCCGGCTCGGGATCGTGGCGGTGGGGACCGCCACGGTGATCCTCCTGGGAAGCCTCTACAAGACGCTGACCCTGCGCGAGGGGGGCGCGGCCGTGGCCCGCATGCTGGGCGGACGCCTGGTCGACCCCAACACCACCGACCGGGGCGAGAAGCGGCTCCTGAACGTGGTGGAGGAGATGGCGCTGGCCTCGGGGACGCCCGTGCCGCCGGTCTACGTGATGGACGACGAGCATGGGATCAACGCCTTCGCCGCCGGATACGCCCCCGGAGACGCCGTGATCGGGATGACGCGCGGGAGCATCGAGCACCTCAATCGCGACCAACTCCAGGGCGTGGTGGCCCACGAGTTCAGCCACATCCTCAACGGCGACATGAGGCTCGACCTGAAGCTCATGGGCCTCGTGCACGGGATCTTGCTGCTGGCGATCCTGGGCGAGATCCTCCTGAGGACGGCCGGCAACTCGGGGCGGTCCCGGTCCAGCTCCAACGGCGAGAAGAAGGACAACGGCGCGGCCATGTTCCTGCTCATGGGCGTGGCCCTCCTGGTCATCGGGTATCTGGGCGTGTTCTTCGGCCGGATGATCAAGAGCGCCGTGTCCCGCCAGCGGGAATTCCTCGCCGACGCCTCCGCGGTCCAGTTCACCCGCAACCCGGACGGCCTGGCCGGGGCCCTCAAGAAGATCGGCGGGCTGGCCTATGGGTCGCGGATCGAGAGCCCGAACGCCGAGCAGGCGTGCCACATGTTCTTCAGCCTGGGCGTGCCCTCGATGACCTCGCTCATGGCCACGCACCCGCCGCTCGAGGAGCGAATCAAGCTGCTCGACCCGAACTTCGACGGCCAGTTCCCCGTCGTTCAGGAGGACGAGGTCATCGCCGACGACCCCAAGCCCAAAATCAAGGACCGCAAGCCGGGCGGGCCGGGCGGCCTCGGCACGATCCTGCCGGGCATCAACCTGCCGGGAGGGCTCGGCGGCGCGGCGATGATGGTCTCGGGCGACGTGGTGGAGACCGTCGGGGCTCCCCGACCGCGGCACGTCGGCTATGCCAACGACTTCATGGCGAACCTCCCGCCCGAGGTCGCCCAGGCCCTTCACGAGCCCTTCGGGGCGTCGGCCGTCGTGTACGCCCTGCTGCTCGACCCGGGGCCCGAGATCCGGGCCACGCAATTCGCGGACCTCTCCCGGCACGCCGCCCCCGGGCTGGCCGAGGAGGCCCAGAGGCTGGCGCCGACCCTCGAATCCCTCGGTCCCGAGGCCCGCGTGCCGCTGGTGGACCTGGCCTTGCCGACCTTGAGGATGCTCTCCGACGACCAGTATCGGCGGTTCCGCGGGAACATCGACCCCCTCGTGAGGGCCGACAACCGGGTGAGCCTCTTCGAGTTCGCCCTCCAGCGAATGCTTTTGAGGCATCTCGACCGCCAATTCGAGAAGCAGACGCCGCCCGAAGTTCGCTTTACGTCGCTTACGCAGGTTGGACGTCAGGTGGAGGGGCTGCTCTCGTCCCTGGCGTGGGCGGGTCTGATGGGCACGGTGCCGGTGAACGTGACCTTCGAGCACGGGACGCTCAGGCTCGATCCCGAGGGGCAGGACATGCAACTCTGGAGGCGAGAGCAGTCGACCCTGAAGTCGGTCGGCGAGGCGCTCGACGTCCTCGTGATGGCCTCGCCGCCGGTCAAGAAGCGTGTCCTCGACGCCTGCGCCGCGGTGGTCGCCGCCGACGGGAAGGTCACGGCGACCGAGGGGGAACTCCTGAGGGCCATCGCCGACTCGCTCGACTGCCCCATGCCGCCCCTGATCTCGGCGGCGTGACCCTCCCGTGCAACGATCGAGATCCCTCGATCAGCGGCCCGATGGCCCCGAGGCCATCCGGGCGCCGACACGACCGCGAGACCGCTTCGAGCCCATCGGGCGAGGGACCGAGGGGACCGGGGCCCTGCGGCTGGCATATCGCCAGATGAAGGCGTAATGCGCGGAGGCCGCGACGATCACGAGCACGTGGAACAGCTCGTGAGGCCCGAAGACCTGGGGAAGGATGACCGGCGTGCGGGCGACGTGGAACACCGCACCCACGCTGTAAACGATCCCGCCCAGGGGCACGAGCGAGAGCTCCCGGTGCGTCATCGCGGGCCTGAGCGCCGCATAGCACCAGAGGCCGCCCCAGCCCATGATCAGGTAGAACGCCGTTGCCAGCCAGGCGGGCAGGGGGCCGCAGAGGGCATTCAGGGCGATCCCCACGCCCGCCCCCAGCCAGATCGCCGTGAGGGCGAGCCTTCGCTGGCGATCCGGGAGCAGGGCGCCCACGATCGGGGTGTACGTCCCGGCGATCAGCACATAGATGGCCATGTGATCGAACATGACGAGAAGCCGCGAGGTCGTCCCCAGGGCCGACTCGGCGTGGCAGAGCGTGCTCGCGCCGAAGCACAGGAGCAGGCCCACCCCGTAGGCGAGGAGATAGCCCCGCAGGGCCCGGTCCCCGCGCACGACAAGGATCAGGCTCGCCGGGATGGCGGCGAGGAAGGCGGCGGCATGGGTCGCCGCGCTCACGGCATCGCAAACCTGGGTCGCATTCATGGCGAATCGCCGATCGACGTGTGGCCTCGGCCCGGGGCGGAAGCCGGGCCTTGCACGATCCCACTCTTCAATCTCGGCGGAATTTCGCCGGGTCTTGAACCGGGTTTCCCGCCGGGGCATCGCCCCGGGGCCGCGGGATCGCTACGATGGGCCCGATCGGCCCGCGAAGGGAGAAATCCCAGGTTGCCGGTTCCATCGTGACGCCACAGGAAGCGATTTCATGCGGGTGACCCTGGTGACCGAGACCTACGCTCCCCAGGTCAATGGAGTCTCGCGAACGCTGGGCCAGCTCGTGCGGGTCCTTCGCGCCTCGGGCGACGTGGTCCAGCTGATTCACCCCGATTACGGCGAGCCCCGAGAAGCTCCGCACGACCTGCTGGTCCGCTCCATGCGCATGCCGTTCTATCGCGAACTCCTCGTGCCCTTGCCTCCGTTTGGATCGGTCCGGAGGGCGATCGACGCGTTCCAGCCCGACCTGATCCACATCGCCACCGAGGCCACCCTCGGCCTGGCCGCCCTGAACCATGCCTCCTCCAGCTCGATCCCGGTCGTCTCCAGCTTCCACACCAACTTCGATCAATACACGAATCACTACGGGGTCGGCGGGCTCAAGGGGCTCATCTGGCGGTATCTGCGATGGTTCCATAACCGCACGCTCGAAACCTACGTCCCCTCGCGCACCACGATCGGCGAGCTTGAGGGCAAGGGGTTCGAGCGGCTCGTCCTCTGGGCTCGCGGCGTGGATGCCCGCCTGTTTCGCCCCGACCGGCCCCGTCGCGAGGCGATCCGCACCTCCCTGGGCTTCGGGCCCGACCACGTGGTGATCGGCCATGTGAGCCGGATCGCGGTCGAGAAGAACGTGACGTATCTGGGCCACGCCCTGGCGATGGTCGTGAAGCAACGCCCCCTCGCCCGCCTGCTCATCGTGGGCGACGGCCCGGCCCGGCCCGAGCTCGAAGCGACCCTGGGCGAAGGGGCCCGATTCGTGGGGTACCGATCGGGCGAGGACCTCGCGGACCACTACGCCGCGGCCGACCTGTTCGCCTTCGCCAGCCTCACCGAGACCTTCGGCAACGTGATTTTAGAGGCCATGGCCTCGGCCCTGCCCGTGGTCGCGATCCGCTCCGGAGGCCCCAGCGACATCGTGATCGACGGCGAGACCGGACGCCTGATCGCACCCGATCAGCCCCCCGAAACGTTCGCCCGGGCCCTCGTCGAGCTGATCGACGATCCTCTGCGGCGAAAACAGATGTCCGAACAGGCCCGCAAGCACGCCACGTCGCAGTCGTGGGAGGCGATCATGAAGGGCCTGAGGGAGCGCTACGCCATGCTCGTGAGCGAAAGCCCCACCGCCCCCCTGCCGGTGCGGCCCTCAAGGGTCGAGAAGCCAGGCTAGGTCGGGACCCGCAGGACGAAAAACGGCCGGTTGTGATGTTCAGGAGGGTTCGCCCCCGACGTTCGGCCGGCCTCGGACAAGAACGTCCACGATCTGGTCCAGGGTCAGGCGCGAGCCGTCGAGCCCGGCGCGATTGTTCGAGAGCGTATCCCAGGCGTTGCGATCGTCGAAGAACCGATCGCTCGTCCCGAATCGATCGGCGTCCGCCAGCATCTGCTCGATCGGGATCGCGGCCTTGAATCCCCAGTTGTGCAGGAGCCACGACCGCATGTCGACCTTGTCGAAGGGGCCGGCGATGGGCACGCCCTCGGTCGTGGACCAGAGCAGGTAATGCGCCTGGCCGTCGCAATCGAGCCTGACCAGATGCTTGGGCACGATTCCACCGTTCTTGCCGGAAACCCCGGCGGTGTTCACAAATTCCGGGGCGTGACGGGCTCCCCGGTGATCGCGGGCCGGTGGAGTCACGATCATTTGAAGCGGCGGGGTGGGTTCGCGACCCCGTCCGCTCCTTGACAACTTGCATCAGCGGGCCGGTCCGGGGCAAGGTCCGGCGACGTGGAAGGCCCCGATCGCCGCGAAAACGTGAATTTGCAGAACGAACCCAATTCGGCCGCCCTGGCGCGGAGGCATAATCGTCCGGATCGTTTTTCCTGGAAAGGACTTGCGGCTTGATTTTCCGTCAGGTCGGGCGAGAGCCGCGACGTGAAACGAACCCAAAACGAAGCCAATCGAACCCAATTTCGGGGCCTTTTGACGGGGAACGAACCCATTCGCCGGGGCGAAAAGCCGTCAACGGGACCTAATCGGGTGACGCCGCCGCCTCGAACGCGGCGCTGCGGTCGATCCGCACCCAGAGCCCCCGGTCGAAGAGTTTGGAGGGGAGGTATTCGGCACGAAGGAAGGGGGTGAGCTCGGGGAACGGGCGCTCGCCCACGAAGATGAGGTCGGGCTTCCTCGCCCGCAGGTCGCGCATGGTTCGTTCGAGCCGGGGCCTGACCTGGGGATGATCGCCGCCGTCGGGGGCGAAGGCGACCATGAGCGGGTCGGCGAAGATCTGGGGCGTCACGTTGTCCAGCCCCGAGTAGAACGTCAGAGGGCTCTGATTGCCCCAGACCCACAATCTGGCGTCGGGCCAGGCCCGGGTCCGGCGGCCCAGTTCCCGGCCGAACTCGCGAAGGACGACCCATTGCCGGCCCCCCTTGTCTCGCTCGGTGATCCGTTCGGGCTCGACGAGCAGGTACTCGCGCACCTGGATGGCGACCGTGGCCCCGATCGCCGCGCCCAGGAGGGCGGCCGAGACCAGGCCCGCCCAGCGTCGCCTCCCTTTCCAGGCTTCGAGTCCGTCGCCCAGGGCGATCGCCACCACGATCGCCACGCCGGGCAAGGGGAGCAAGAAGTAGTGCTGCCAGAACAGGCGAGGCATGGCCACGGCCACCCACGAGGCCACGGTCCACGAGGCCACCAGCTTGCGCTCGGGACGGCCGCGGGCGAACCCGACCCACCCCAGCGCCGGGATCGAGACGATCCACAACGGCCAGCATCCGGCGGCCCACCAGGCCCGGCCCAGGGTCCGGCCGAAGGGCCAGGGAAGGAGGCCGTTGGGGTCGGTGTTGCCCACGACCCATCGCACGAAGAAGGGATACTCCTTCGGGTCGCGCGGGGTGTCGCGGGCCATCGAACCGCCATAAAGCACGATGTCCTGATAGGCGGCCTGAAGAGCCCCCTGGGCCCAGAGGATCACCAGGACCCCCCCCGCCACGGCCGCGAACCCCAGGGCCAGGGCTCCCAGGTCGGCCGCTCGGGATCGGAGTGGTCTGGGCCTTGTGAGCAGGGCGAGCCCGAGAGCGGCCAGGGGCACGACCTCCACCTGCTTGATCATCGCGGCCAGGGTCGCGCCTACTCCTGCCGCCACGAGCCAGCCCCGGCGGTCCGACGACCACCCCCGGACCATGAGCGCGAGGGACGCGGTGGCGAAGAGGTTGATCGCGTGCTCCATGTTCGCGCCGTTGCCGTAGAGATAGGGGTCGGTGCTCATGATCGCATAGATCAGCGCGGCCACCACGGCGGAGATCGGGCCGGCGAGGCGACCGGCGATCCACCACACCAGTGCGATCGTGATCAGCACCATGGGCATGGGCATGACCCGGATCGTGGTCTCGCTGGGCCCCCCGATCGCCACGGCCATCGCATAGAGCCAGTAGCCCAGGGGCGGCTTGTTCTCGGTCAGGTCGCGATACATCACGTCGCCGTTGGCGATCCGCTTGCCGATGTACCCGTAGATCGATTCATCGCAATCCAGGGGCTCGCTGGGGGCGACCACGGGCCAGAGGGACACGCCCCAGGCGGCCTTCACCGTGCCGGCGATCGTGTGGCCTCGCCACCACAGGTTGAGGACGAGGATCAGCCCCAGCGCGACGATCGAGGCCCGGCGAGCGTTCATGGAGACGCATCTCCGCCGAGCCGGTACAGGGTCACGGGATAGGTGCCGATCGCCCCCTTCGCCTCGGATCGATAGACCTCGCGGCTGGGGACGAGGCCAAGCTGGAGCTTCACCTGGGCGAGGTATCGGCTCCACTCCTCGGGGTCGACGTCGGGCGGGGGCTCGAACGAGCCCCAGAGGAGGTGCGTCACCCCGTAGTTCCGGATCGTCCGCTGGATGTGGGGGGCGTAGGTGCTGCGATTCAGGAGGACCGTCGTGCGGCGGCTGGCGAGGCGGAACTCCCAGGGGAACCACGTCATGATGCGGGCGGTGGGAGGCACCTCGCGAGGGTGCTGTCGGACCCACTCCCCCGCCTTCATGAGCTCGGGCCAGTGCAACTGATAGGATCGGCCGAACCACGAGTAATCGTAGGCCCAGGATGGGGCGGCCCAGAGCAGGGCCACGAGCGAGAGCGCGAGGATCGGTCTCGCCCCGGGAGCGGTCGTCCGGTCCATCCACGCGAGGCAACCGCCCACGGCGGTGGGCAGCATGATCACGAACAGGGGGACATAATAGCGGCCGAGTTGCTCGACCTGCGTCACGTCGGCCACATTCGCCAGCGTGGCGAGGACGAACGTGACGACGATCACGGCCGAGAGCCCGTCGGCCTCGCGACCGCGCTGAGGGTCGCCTTTGCTCCGGAAGCGAGCGAGGTATCCCAGGGTCACGGGGACGCTCAGGATCATGGTCGAGACCACGGCGATGATCAGCGAGGACTTGAACTTCACGCGGGCGATCGCGGGGGCATTCGCCCGGGTGTAGAAGTCCGAGGCCCGCGTGATGCCGGTGTCGTAATGATGCACCGCCCACGAGAAGTTGTAGGGGAAGAACTTCGTGTAGGTGTGGAACGGCTCGCCATATTCGCGGTAAGTGGCCCAGGCCCACGGGGCGATGACCAGGCACGTGACGGCGCCCCACACGATCATGGGGCCAAACTGCTTGCGGCCGAACCGGGCGAGCCCGTAGAGCCCCGACGCCGCCGCCAGCGCCATGGCCGTGTTTCTTGACAGGATCGCCAGCCCGGCGAAGAGGCCCGCGCCGATCGCCCACAGGTAGCGAGTTCGGCCATCCGCCGACCAAACCTCCAGCAGCATCCAGGTGGCCAGGAGGCTGGTGAGCGTGACCAGGCTCTCGCGAAGCTCGAACCCCGCATAAAGGGCATGGACCGGGAGGACCGCCAGCAAAGCCATCGACGCGAGAGCGATCCGCGGCGAGAAGCGACGGGCGGCGAACACGTAGAGGGCCGGCAGGGTGAGGAGGTTGAGGACGAAGCTCAGCCCCTTGGCCACGGCGAACGTGGATTCGAGGGAGTCGCCCGGCACCACGCCCGTCAGGCGGTAGGCTCCGGCGAGCGTATAAGCAAACAGGGGGGTGGCCCAGTCGTCGAGGATGCCCCGCCCCTCGCGGATCTGCGGATAATCCTTGAAGAAGCTCTCGACATAATGTTTGACGGGCCCTTCTCCCTGGAGGATCGAGCTGGCGATCTCCACGTAATGCGAGCTGTCGCCCGGGACGAGGGGCAGATTTCCGCCGAGGATCCAGAGGCAGGCGCGGATCGCGTATCCGACCGCAAAGATGGCAATCCATCGCCTTAGACGCGCCCCGCCCCAGGCACCAACAATCACGCCCACCGCGACGATCCCCAGGAACACCGAGAGATGCATGCGGAAGAGGGGGATTTGCGACGGGGCGCGGAGCTCGGCGATGGCCGACTGCTCGTAGGCCAGCGACGCGATCGCCCGGAAGGCTGCCGAGGAGAACCGATGGTCGCGGTCGAACCAGAGCCCCCCGGCGATCGCGCCGAGCAGGCCCAGGCCGATCGCCAGACTCGCCCCTCGCCCCGCGCCGTCCTGACTCACGGAGTCGCCTTCTTCTTGCTCAGGGCCTCATCCCGGGTCGCCTTGAACTCGGTTCCGGGCTTCCACTCGGGGTAGGCCGTGCCGCGGGCCACGCGGTCGCCCACGATGAGGAGCATGCGAGCGTCTTCCACGGCGCCCGTGAGGTCCCAATCGGATTTGACCTCGTCGCTGGGCTTGTGATAGTCGAACTTGGTGTACTCGTCGCGCATGTCCTTGCCGAACCGGGCGGGCTTGCCCAGGTAGACGATGCCCCCCTTGGCGTTGAGCGCGGGCACGCCCTTCTTGGCGAACTCGAAGTGGTCGGAGCGGTAGAACGAGCCTTTCTCGGGCTCGGGGTCGGGGTTGACCACGCGGCTGGCGGACTTCGCCACGTCAATCAAGAGGTCGTCGAGCGTCGAGTTGCCCAGCCCCACGCAGGTGATGTCGGACGTCCGGCCCCAGAGGTTGATCACGTCGGTATTGATGTTGGCCAGGGTCTTATCCAGCGGCACGAGCGGGTTCTCGGCATAGTAGCGGGCCCCGAGCAGGCCCTTCTCCTCGGCGGTCACGGCCAGGAAGACGACCGAGCGGGCCGGGCGGTCGTTCAGGCGGACGAACCCCTCGGCGATCTCGAGCATCATGGCCACGCCCGAGGCGTTGTCGGCGGCCCCGTTGTAGATCTGGTCCCCCTTGAGCGCGGGATCCTTGCCCAGGTGGTCCCAGTGAGCGGTGTAGACCACGCACTCGTCCCTGAGCTTCGGGTCCCAGCCTTCGAGCTTGCCCACCACGTTCTTGGACTGGATGCGACGGGTGGTGTTCCTGGCGGAGAAGTCGGCCTTCGCGCCCAGGGCCACGGGGGCGAAGGTCCTGGCGGTGGCGTCCTTCTTGAGGGCGTCGAAGTCCTTGCCGCAGGCGGCGAAGAGTTCCTTGACCTTGGCCAGGGGCATCCAGGACTCGACCGCCACGCGGGCCTTGTTGCCGTCGGGCGCGGGCAGGTCGAAGTTCTCGCGGCCCCAACTGCCGACCACGACCTCGTAGGGGTAGCCCGCCGGGCCGGGTTCGTGGACGAGGATCACGGCGGCGGCGCCCTTCTCGCTGGCGATCTCGTACTTGTAGGTCCATCGCCCGTAGTAGGTCATGGCGCGGCCCTTGAACATGGCCTCGTCGAGCTTCGCCGGATCGGCCGGGTCGGGCACGGCGGGGTCGTTCACCAGCATGACGACCGTCTTGCCCTTCACGTCCAGGCCCTTGTAGTCGTCCCATCCGTATTCGGGCGCGACCACGCCGTAGCCCACGAAGACCACGTCGGAGTCCTTCACGCTGACCTCGGGGGCCTCGCGACGCGAGACGGCCACCCAGTCCTCGGTGGATTTCAGCTCGATCGTCTTGTCGCCGGCCTTGAGCGTGCCCGTGGCCTTCGTGGTGAAGCCCACGAGCGGCACTTCCTGGACGTAGGTGCCCTTGTCGTCGAAGGCCCTGAGGTTGAGGCGGCGGTATTGCTCGGTGAGGTAGGCGACGGTCATCTCCTCGCCCTTCGTGCCCGGGCCTCGGCCCTCGTAGGCGTCGCTGGCCAGGATCTGGATGTGGCGGAGCAGGTCGGCGGAGTTGATGCTGTCGAGCCCCAGTCGGTAGTTCGGGGTCGGGCTCTGGGCACCCACGAGCAGGCCCGTCGTCGTGACGAGCCCCGCCAGCCACATCGTCCTGGATCGCATCGTCGTCGCACTCCCGTTTTCTCGATTTCTGCCCGCGGAACCGCCGTCCGGAGCCCAAGATCATACGAGAAGGCGCGACGAGAGGCGAGACCCGACAAGCGGGTTGCGAATCGTCTCCGGAGGAATCCCCGCGCCGTGGCCGCGACCGACTATAATACCTTCGTCCCTTCCGGGCCCACGGCAGACGATAGGCGAAGGACGGCGCAGGTGTCCACGACCCCGAAAGCAAGCGACCGGCTCTCGTGGGAGCTTGCCACCGAGTCGATCGTGGTGCGGATCCGCTGGTTCGGCATCGCCATGGGCTACGTGCTGGCCCTGTATCGTCCGGGCCTGCACAACGCGTCGGCGGTGTGTGCCTTCCTGGCGCTCGGGGCGGGCTATGCGGCGCTGGACACGGCGTTCCATCGCATGGGCGAGGTCTTCCTGATCCGCTGGCCTCTCTTCGTGTCGTGCATGGAGAGCGTGTTCATCGCCCTGCTGAGCTACAACGACACGGGCATGGATAGCCCGTTCCGGTGGTATTATCTGCTCTCGCTCATCTGTTGCGCCATCCGGTTCCGCCGCCGGATCGCCTGGATCACCTGCGGGCTTCATTGCCTGAGCCTGGCGGGGCTGGCGTGGTGGCTCGACCCGGGCCGCGCGGGCTGGTCGTCTTTACCGCTCACGGCGGCGATCCTGGTGTGGGTGACCTGGGCAAGCTCGGCCCTGGCCAGCCTCTTGAAGGCCACCGGAGCGAGGCTCGCCCAGGCGAACGCGGCGCTGGAGCATCACGGGATCGAGCTGGAGCGACGGGTGGCCGAGCGATCGGCGGCTTTGCGTGCGTCGCAAGCCCGCGTGATCCATCAGGAGAAGATGGCCGCATTCGGGCTGCTCGCGGCGGGGATCGCGCACGAGGTGGGCAACCCCCTGGCCGCGCTCTCGTCGCTCGTCCAGATGCTCCAAAGGCGCAGGCCGGACCCCTACACCGCCGAGAAGCTGGACCTCGCCTTCCGGCAGCTCGGCCGGATCCAGAGGACGATCCGCGACCTGACCGAATTCGCTCGCCCGGCGACCCCCGCCGTGGGGCGTGTGAGCCTGGCCGAGGTCGTGGACGAGGTCCTGGCCGTGGCCAAATACTATCAGCGCACCGGGGAACGATCGCTCACGACCGATGTGCCCGAGGACCTGCCCCACGTGCTCGCACCCCGCGACCACCTGGTGCAGGTCGTGCTCAACCTGGTGTTCAACGCGATCGACGCGACCGCCAAGGGGGGCACCATCCACCTGGAGATCCGAGACGAGCCGGGGTACCTGGTGCTGAAGGTCGCCGATGACGGCCGAGGGATCGCCGACGAGGACCGTCCCCACGTGTTCGAGCCCTACTTCACGACGAAGCCGCAAGGCACCGGGCTCGGGCTGTTCGTGAGCCAGCAGATCGTGCAGGAGCTTGGCGGGGCGATGGATTACGAGTCGCGGGCCGGGCAGGGGACAACCTTCTTCGTGTCCCTGCCCGCCGAGAACCGCCCGGCCGAGGCGAGGCCCATGCTGGAGGAAGCCGCACGATGAGCCGTCAGGAAGGGCGCAAGGCGGGACCGCGAGGCCGCCTGCTGATCGTGGACGATGAGGAGGTGATCGCCTCCACGCTCGAAGAGTTCCTCGCCTCCGAGGGGTTCGAGGTCCGCGTGGCGAATGACGCGAGGGCCGCGCTGGGGCTCGTCGAATCGTTCGAGCCCGACGTGGTCCTCTGCGACGTGCAGTTGCCGGGCAGCGGCGGCCTGGAACTGCTGGACCGGCTCCTGCGGGTCCGGCCCGAGACTCTGGTGCTCATGATCACGGCCTACGCCACGGTCGAGAACGCGGTCGCGGCGTTCCGGCGAGGGGCGCACGACTACCTCATGAAGCCGGTCCTCTTCGACGAGCTCCTGGCCAAGATCGATCGCCTGATCTCGCTCCGGAGGCTGGAGCGGGAGAACCAGGCGTTGCGCCGGCATCTGCACTCGTCGGTCTCGCCCGACACGCTGATCGGCAGCGGCTCCGCCATGCAGGCGGTGAAGACCCTGATCCGCAAGGTCGGCCCGACCCGCAGCAACGTGCTGATCACCGGCGAGTCGGGCACCGGCAAGGAGCTGGTCGCGCGGGCCCTGCACGCCATGGGCAGCGAGCCCGATGCCCCGTTCCTGGCCACCAACTGCGCGGCCATCCCGCACGACCTGATCGAGAACCAGCTCTTCGGCCACGTGAGGGGGGCCTTCACCGGGGCGGATCGCGACCGCGCGGGGCTGTTCGTCGCGGCCGGGCGGGGCACCGTGTTCCTCGACGAGGTGGGCGAGTTGCCCCTGGCCACGCAGGCGAAGCTGCTCCGCGCGATCGAGACCAAGGAGATCCTACCCGTGGGGGCCACCCACCCCACGAGCGCCTCGGCGAGAATCCTCGCGGCCACAAACAAGGACCTCATGGCGGAGGTCGCGGCCCGCCGCTTCCGCGCGGATCTGTTCTATCGGCTCGACGTGGTCGCGATCACGCTTCCCCCTCTGCGGGATCGCAGGGAGGACATCCCGGAACTCGTCGTGGCGCTGCTCGCCGGGCTCTCCAAGACCCTGGGCAAGCGGATCGACGGGGTGAACAACGCCACGATCCGCCGGCTGATGGCCGCCCCGTGGCGGGGCAATGTCCGCGAGCTGGAGAATGCCCTGGAACGCGCGGTGATCCTGGCCGATGATGCCATCCTCACGCCGGCCGACTTCCCGGCCGATCTGATGGGCGACACGTCGGAGCCCGAGCCGGGCGACGACCTGCGATCGGCCATGGCCCGGGCCGAGCGTCTTCATATCCAGCGGGTCCTCGCCCAGAGCGACGGCGACAAGCGCGAGGCGGCGCGGCGACTTGGCATGGGACTTTCCTCGCTCTATCGCAAGCTGGAAGACGAGGTGAGCAAGGTCACGAACGACGGGGGTTGACGGCATGCGATGCGCCCGCTGCGACGAGGTCGCCCTTCCCCAGGTCCTGGCTCGGACGCGTGACGGGCGCCTGGTCTTCGGCTGGTGCTCCCGATGCCTGGAGAGCGAGGGGTGCGAGCTCGTCGAGGTCGAGCCGGCCCTGCTCACTCCGCCCCGCCCCCTGCCGCTGGTCCGTCGCGTGCGAAGGTCGAGGCTGCTGGTGCGCCGCTGGCTCCGCCGCCCGCGCTCCCAGGCCTCGAGCCGTCGCCTCGGGACGCTGGGGGTGGCCGGTTTGATGGCGGCCTGGGCGTTGATCCTCGCGTTTGTGGGCGGGATGAAGGTCATCGGGTCGGGCGATGCCCGGGGGCTCATGCTCCTCGCCGGCAGCGGGCTCGTGGCCCTGATCAGCCTCGGGATCTGGATCGGGCTGGTCCCCCGCGACGATCGCCTGGCCGTGATCCTGAAGCTCACGAAGGTCCTGGCCACGGTCGTGGCGGTGGGAATCCTGGTCTGGGGCGGGGTCCGAAAGGAACAGGGGGGCTGGACCTCGCTCGTGGGCGTGGCGAGCCTGGCCCTGGCGATCGCGTCGTTGGTGACGATCGTTGAACGGCATCGGACGGTCGTCCGGAGGCAGCGCGAGCAGCCCAAACGCATGGTGCGATGACAGGCAATGGCGCCTTCCTCGCGGCGGAGGACGTGAGCTCCATGATCCCGAGAACGCTTCAAGCTTCGGGCGTCTCGAAGATCGCCAGGCTGGCGGTAAATCCGTGGACGAAGTTCTTGCCGCCGATCGGGCCGAGTTCGCCCATGGCGAAGAAGCCGGCGAGGGGCACCGGGCCCAGGGCGTTGCCGATCGCGCTGGCGTCGTGGTCGGGCTCGGGAAATAGCCGGGTTCCTCGTCCGTTGCAGCTGAAGAGCAGGCCTCCGGCGATCTTCGTCCCGGAGGGCCGCGCCAGGTTCTGCTCGAGCATGGTGCGGAGGTCTTCATCGGCGGTCGAGGCGTCGCGGACGTGGAACTGGACGGTCTGCCCCACGCGCACGTCGTCGGAGATGGCGATCCCGCCTTCGTCGTCCGACCCCATCACGTTGCGGATCAGGAAATCCCCCCTGCCGAAGGATTCCTGATACTCGTTGATCACCCGGCCCACGTGCAGCCCCTCGCGGATCAGCCTCTGGTCCTCCTCGTTCAGGCTCGTGAAGGTCTCCCGCAGGACCTCCAGGGCCGGGCGTCGGCCCAGCTCCTTGATCACGTTGCGCTCGGCGCGGGTGATCACCATGGACCGGCCGACCGGTCGACAACCCTGGCTGACCACGGTGCGGATCGTGAGCGGGCCCCTGAGCCGCAACCCCACGGCCCCGTCCTCGTAAATCTCCCCTTCGAGTGCCAGCCGATTGCCGCCGGGGGCGTTGGCCCCGCTGGCCATTCCGCCCACGACGGGCATCCCCGGAAAGGGGCCCTCCAGCGTCTTCAAGAGGCGGTCGGTCGGGAAACTGAACGGGTCGCCGAACAGGAGCAAGGTGCCGGAGCCTTCGGCGTCGTCGGATTCGGTCCTCTCGGGGATCCCTTCGAATCGCCCCTGGTCCCAGGTCATTCGGACGGGCTCGGCGGTCACGCCCTGGGGCAGCTCGATCGCCCACAGTGACGCCGCCGTGGCCCCTTCGACCTCGCGGCCGTCGCCCACGATCGTCTCTCCCGTGACCCCCAAAAAATGGGTGCCGGGATGCCGCTCACGGAAGGCCCCGGCCAGGCGGTCGAGCGAATCCGCGTGATGCGCCGAGACGAACGCCACGGCGATCCCCGGCGAGACCTTCGCGAATGTGGCGCTGACCCGATCGAGGATCTCCGCGAAGGCCCCGTCGGTATTCCTGGTGGTTGACAAGGCCGAGGCGCAAATCATTGCTATGTCCCACATGGTCAAGGCTTTTGGGCTCCTCCGGCAGACCACACGCCCCGCATTGTAGCGAGGCGACTGGGGGACTGCTATCGGAGACCTGACCCGCGGGAGGACGAATCAGGGCTTGCCTTCTTTGGCCTTGGCCTTCGGCCTGGCGGCGCCCGCGGCCCTGGGCATCTCGTCGGGGGTGAGGAAGCCGTCGTTGTTCACATCGAGTCGGTCGAAGGCATTGGGACGCGGGAATTCGTCCTTGCTGATCTTGCCGTCGCCGTCCTTATCCATCGCCTTGATCCTGGCGGCCATCGGCCCGGCGGCTTCGGCATTTGTGTTGGAAGGCGCCGCGGGCTGCGCGGCGGGCATGGCCAGCCGGGCTTCCTTCATGGTGATCTGCCCGTCCTTGTCGGTGTCCATCTGGGTGAAACGCGGGGCGGGTCCGGTGAACTCCGACCGGGAGACCTTGCCGTCTCCGTCCTTGTCCATCGCCTTGAGGCGGGCACCGGCCATGGCCCCCGCGGCTGGGCCACCCACGGCCTGGACCTTCTGAGCGAGGGTCCTCAACTCGTCGGCGTCGAGCTTGCCGTTCGCGTTGGAGTCGCCCCGATCGAGAAGGCGGTCGAAGGCCGCACGGCCAGTCTCGGGGATCTCGTCGCGCTCCAGGCTGGTGTCTCCGTTGGCGTCGAGCTGGATGAACTTCTCGCGGAAGTTCGCCGCCCCGGCCTGCTGGGCCATCGTGGCTGAGGGCAGGAGTCCGATCGTCAGGCCGAGGGCCAGCAGAGAGGGGCGAGCAAGGCTCATTGTCGATTCTCCGGCGATACGCGAGGGCGGACAGGGGGTCGCGACCATCCAGAGATCAAACACCGGAGTCCGCCCAAGGTTTCGCGGGCAATCAGGGAGATGTCATCGGCAACATGCTCTGGACGGCCTCCAGCAGCGAGGCCAGGTCGATCGGCTTGGCCAGCAGGCCGTCCGCCCCCAGCGTTTCCAGCCATTCGCCGCGATCGTCCATCACGTCGCCGGTCAGCACGATCACCTTGGTCTGCGCATGACGATCGTCCGCGCGGATGTGGCGGAGGACCTCCGCACCGTCCATCTCGGGCAAGAGCAGGTCGAGCAAAATCAACGCAGGGTCCACGTGCTCAAGAACCGCCAGGGCCTGGAGGCCCGAGCTTGCGGTCTCGACATGGAAGCCCGAGTGTTCCAGCAGTCGCGCAAGGGCGTTGCGGCTGTTCGGGTCGTCCTCGACGAGAAGGATGCTCGTCCGCGACACCGGCCCCGGCGAGATCACGTCGGTCTCCGCGGTATCGACCATCGGGTTGGGCGTGTCGACCACGTGGCTCGGAGGGTAGGCGGCGGTAAACAGGCTCCCCTTGCCCAGCTCGCTCTGGACGGTCAGGCGTCCGCCGACGACCTCGATCAGGCGGCGGCAGATCGCCAGGCCCAGGCCGGTCCCCTTCGTCCGATCGCGTTCGGGATTGCGGAGTTGCGAAAACTCATCGAAGATCCGATCGATCTGATGGGCGGGGATGCCGGGGCCGGTGTCGCGGACTTCCAGGTTGAACCAGCCTTCGCGATCGACCCTTGCGGTAATCGAGACCTCGCCGCGTTCGGTGAACTTGATCGCGTTGCCCACGAGGTTCACGAGCAATCGCCCGAGCTTCACGCGGTCCGTGCGGAGAAATCGTCCGGGCTGATCGACCGACCACTGGAAGTCCAGCCCCTTGGTCCGCGCCGAGAGCTCAAGAGGGGCCACGGTGTTGGCCAGCCAGGGGTCGAGCGCGAACTCGCTGGGGTGGAAGTCCACCACGCCCGAGTCGAACCGGGTGAGGTCGAGCAGATCGTTGATCAGCTCGATGAGGTTGGCGGCCACGGCGCGGATGTCGCCCGAGAGGAGCCGGAGCTCGCCGCCCGGATCGTCGCGGAACTCCACGATGCGAGCCAGGAGCTCGGCCTGGAGGCTGAGCGCGTTGACGGGCGTGCGTAGGTCGTGCGAGATGGCCGAGAGAAACTCGGTCTTCCGGCGCGAGGCGTCCTCGGCCACGGTCTTGGCCCGCTGGAGCTCCTGCTCCGCGTGGGTTCGCTCGGTCACGTCCACGAGCAAGGCCAGGGCCCCGCGAGATTTGGCCGGGTCCGAGCTCAGCGGCTCGAACTGCCAGTCCAAAAACCGGATGGAGCCTGGGCGAGCCGCGTCCGGCCAGGAAACGCTCTTCTGCTCGTGGGGTGCATTGTAGGTCACGCACCGTTGCAGGGCCTCGCGAAGCTCGGGCGCGAGGGCGAACAACTCGTCGGCGCTGGCACCCTCGATCTCGCTGCGCGTACGCCCAAGATAACGCCTTGCCGGGCCGTTTCCCGCGCGGCAGACGGCCATCTTGTCGAAGTAAGCCACTCCAACCGGCAGGTGATCGAGCAGGGCGCGGAGCTGGGTCGCCCGGTCGGCCAGATCCTGGTCCAGCATGAATCGCTCGGTCACGTCGGCGAAGGTGGTCACGGCTCCGCCGTTCGGCCCGGGGAACGGGGAGGTTGTCACGGCCAGGACCACCTCCTTGCCGTCGGCACGCTGATATTTCAGGATCTCGTGGACCGGCCGGCCCGAGTCGAAGGTCCGGGCCAGGGGGCGCTCCGTGAGGTCCATCACGCGGCCGTCGAGCCGTTGCAGGGGGTACTTGCGGGCGAACTCCTCGTAGCTCTCGGCGGAGATGGTCGATCCGGCGATGCGGTGGGCCGCCGGGTTGATCACGGTCAGCCGCCCGTTCGGCCCTTCGGACAGCAGAACGCCGACCGAGATGGTCTCGAGGATGGCCCGGAGCTTTCGCGACGAGTCATCCTCCAGGTCACGCCTCGGAGCGTCCCGCAGGATCGCCACGAGGATCTCCGGCTCGTCATCCTCGGGGCTTGAGAACGTGATCTCGGCGTCACGAAACTGGCCGTCGCCGACCCGGGCGCGGACGATGACCGGCTGCCCGAGGTCCATGGCTTCCGACGGGGCGGAGATCAGCTCGGAGAGGATTCGCCCCGCGAGTCCACCCGCCGGGTTGCCCAGGAACCGATTCGCGGAGGCGTTGCCGTAGACGATCCGCTGATGGGCGTCCGTGATTAAGACGGCCTCGGTCAGTGAATCCATGGCCCTCCGGGCGTCGAACTCGACCAACGATTCACCCCCGAAACGACCGAAGAGAAGACCTGATCTCGACAGCCAGCGAGGCCGACGAGGCGGGCCTCAGGTCCCGCCCAAGGATAGTTCAAAGCCCCATGAATAGCACTAGCGATTTTACGCCCGCAGCCGGGCGAGTGTTCCCATGAAGAGGGAGAAGTACGAACGCCATGCCCAAGTCTGCGATTCTCGTTCCATTTCGGGACAAGCCTCGCCGGGAATGTGGCCTTTTTCCACCGTGGGCGGTCGGGGCCGAGTCCTTTCAAGCCGGGAGGCGCTGGCCTAGAATACCTCGAGTGCCCATCGTGCGGGGCCAGGAATCTCGAGCGGAGGCGGCGATCATGGCGGGCCATGCGGTGATCCTGTCGGCCTGTCGGACCCCGATTGGCCGCTACCTCGGCGGCCTGTCGGGCTTGTCGGCGGTGGATCTGGGCGTGACGGCCGCCCGCGAGGCCCTGCGACGATCGGGGCTCGACGCGGGGGCCGTCGAGGAAACGATCGTGGGATGCGTGCTTCCCGCGGGGCTCGGCCAGGCGCCCGCCCGGCAGATCGCGCTGGGAGCAGGACTCCCCTCCTCCTCAAGCGCCCTGACGGTCAACATGGTCTGCGGATCGGGCCTGCGCGCGGTCATGATGGCCGATTCGTTGATCCGATCGGGAGACGCGAACGCGGTGATCGCCGGCGGCACAGAGAGCATGAGCCAGGCCCCCCACCTGCTCAGAGGGGGCCGGTCGGGCTGGAAGCTCGGGGACGGCGCTCTGATCGACTCGATGTTGCACGACGGCCTGACCTGCGCCGTCGAAGGCTGGCCGATGGGAATGGCCGCGGAGCGCACCGCCGAGATGGTGGGACTATCCCGGGCCGACCTCGATCAGTTCGCCCTGGAGAGCCAGCAACGCGCGGTGGCCGCGATCGCCGAGGGCCGGTTCGACGCCGAGATCGTCCCCGTGAGCCTGCCCGGCAAGAAGGGTCCCGTGATCGTGAAGACCGACGAGGGGCCCCGTGCCGAATCCTCGGCCGAGGGCCTCGCGAAGCTGGCCCCGGCCTTCAGGTCCGAGGGGCTGGTCACGGCCGGGAACGCGTCGACCCTTAGCGACGGCGCGGCCATGGTGGTCGTCTCCTCCGAGCAGGCCAGCCGCGATCGTGGACTCGCCCCGATGGCTCGCATCGTGGCCTCGTCCATCTCGGGGACAGACCCTCGCGACCTCTTTTTGGCCCCCATCGGCGCGATCAAGAGCGTCCTGGCGAAGGCCGGTCTCTCGCCCCTCGAGATCGACCTCTACGAGATCAACGAGGCGTTCGCAGCCCAGATGCTGGGCTGCATGAAGGGGCTCGATCTGGACCCCGTTCGGGTGAACGTGAACGGCGGAGCGATCGCCCTGGGCCACCCCATCGGGGCCAGCGGGGCGCGTGTCCTCGTGACCCTCCTGCATGCCCTGAAGGCTCGCGAGGGGCGTTACGGCGTGGCCGCCCTGTGCCTGGGCGGAGGCAATGCGGTCGCGATGGTTGTCGAGCGTCTGTAGAATCGCGTCGCCCACACAATCGAGACCTCAAAGGGCCACCCCCCCCATGTCCGAAAGCCAACCGTCGAACCTCCCGCCGCCGATAGACTTCACTTATCGTTATCAGCCGGGCAACCCCAAGCCCATGTACGCCCCGGGCGACTGGGAGTCCGCATCGGTCTTCCTGCAGGCCGGCAACGCGCTCACGGTCCGGTTCTACAACGCGTGCCGACGAGGATTCTTCAACGAAGAGTCGTCGCCGCCAATCATCGAGATCAGCGAGGCGGAAGCCCACAGCGAGCCGAAGGGGCCCGACGGACTCCCGATCCAGATGCCGTTCGCCCTCATGCTGGGATGCTCCGATGCCCGCGTCCCGACCGAATTGCTCTTCGGCCAGGAATTCAATGACATCTTCAATATTCGGGTGGCCGGCAACGTGCTGGCCGACGAAGGGATCGGCAGCCTGATCTATGCCCTGCGTACCTTCGTGCCCGAGACCCGACAGGCCGGAACCCGCTCGATGAAGCTGGTGGGCGTGCTCGGGCATCGCGGGTGCGGGGCGGTCCGGGCCACGGTGACGACTTTCCAGTCGGGACCGCTCGCGGCCCGGGTCTTTGCCGACCCGCTGGGCTCGATCGTCAGCAAGATCGCCGCGCCCGCCATGTCGCTCGCGGCCGAGTTGTACGACGAGATGTTCGGCGAAGGGGCCTCGGCCGACCGCGCGAACATCGACAACCTCGTGGAACTGACCGTCTACCTGAACGCCGCCTGGAGCGCGCACCAGGCGTTGCACTGGGTCGAGCGGGAAGGCCCCGAGATCTCCAGCAAGGTCGGCGTGGTCTACGGCGTGTTCGATCCCCTGACCTGGCGAGTGAATTCCCTGCCCGAGACCCCGCACGATCCGGTCCCCGAATGCCTGGCGCAGCCGCCCCGGTCGATCGAGGAACTGAGGGCATTGGGCGTCACCGTGCTCACGAGACTGTCGCACTCCATCGTGGACGGGGGCATTCGTGCGCGCGATGGGGGCCCCGAATGAGCACCCCCGAGCCCATCCGCCGGACGACCGAGCCCGACCTCCGCATGCGAGCCGCCGAGGTCGCCGCGGAGGCCGCGACGATCCGCCAGGGCGGCGGGGCCGACGCCATTCGCCGCCAGCACGAGAAAGGCCGCAAAACCGCCCGGGAGCGGATCTCCGCCCTGATCGACCCGGGTTCGCCCTGGGTCGAGCTCGGCCTCTGGGCGGCGAGGGGGATGTATGAGGAGCACGGCGGGGCGCCGTCGGCGGGCGTGGTCACGGCCATCTCGTATGTGAGCGACCGCCGGGTGATGATCGTGGCCAACGACGCCACGGTAAAGGCCGGCGCCTTCTTCCCGATGACCATCAAGAAGGTCCTTCGGGCCCAGACCATCGCCCAGCAGAACCGACTGCCGGTGCTCTACCTCGTCGATTCCGCGGGCGTGTTCCTGCCCATGCAGGACGAGGTGTTCCCCGACGAGGACGACTTCGGTCGGATCTTCCGCAACAACGCCGTGATCTCGGCGCAGGGCATCCCCCAGATCGCCGCCATCATGGGCAACTGCGTGGCCGGGGGCGCGTACTTGCCGGTCCTGTGCGACACGGTGATCATGACCGAGGGCTCGGGCCTCTACCTCGCCGGCCCCGCGCTGGTGAAGGCGGCGATCGGCCAGGACGTGTCGCACGAGGACCTGGGCGGGGCCGCCATGCACGCCTCCATCAGCGGCACGATCGACTACCGAGAGCCCGACGACGACGCCTGCCTCGCCCGGATCCGCAAGCTCGTGGCCCTCCTCCCGCCCGATCCCGTGCCACCCCGATTCGGCGGAGACCCGGCGCGGCCCTCGGCTTCGGCCGAGAACCTCGACCTCATCGTGAAGACCGACCCCTCGGCCCAGTACGAAGTTCGCGACCTGATCGTCGCCCTGGCCGACGCCGACTCGTTCGAGGAATATCGCTCGGACTACGGCCAGACGCTCGTCTGCGGGTTCGTCCACCTGGGCGGGATTCCCGTCGGGGTGGTCGCCAACCAGAGGTTGCGGATCAAGCCCGCCAAGGGCGGCCCGTTCCAGTTCGGCGGGGTCATCTATGCCGACTCGGCGGACAAGGCCGCGCGGTTCGTGATGGAGTGCAACCAGACCCGCGTGCCCTTGCTCTTCCTCCAGGACGTGAACGGATTCGACGTGGGACGAGACGCCGAGCGCTCGGGGATCATCCGGAGCGGGGCCAAGCTCGTGAACGCGGTGAGCAACAGCGTGGTCCCGAAAATCACGCTGCTGATCGGCCATTCGTTCGGCGCCGGACATTATGCCTTGTGTGGGCGCGCCTTTGATCCCTGCTTCCTCTTCGCCTGGCCCGGGGCCCGGTATGCCGTGATGGGCGGGAGCCAGGCCGCCAAAACCATGCTCGACGTGACCGTGGCCACGCTCAAGAGGCAGGGCAAGGCGGTCGATGACGACCTCATGAAGGACATGGCCGCGAAGCTCGGCGCCCGCTACGATCAGGAAACGGACATCCGTTACGCCGCCGCACGGGGCTGGGTCGATGCGGTCCTCGACCCCAGCGAGACCCGCGAGACCCTGATCCACGCCTTCGACATCGTGACTCGCAGGAGAGACGCCGCCCCGGTCCCCCTGGGGGTGTTCCAGGTCTAGTCCCGTCAATGGAGGCCCTGCCCATCATGGCGAACTCGCCGCGAGCACCGATTCGCATCGCCAACGGGGCGGGCTTCTGGGGCGACAACGTGGACGCACCGATCGACCTCGCCAGGTCCGGCCAGGTGGACGTGCTCACGCTCGAATATCTGGCCGAGTTGACGCTGGCAATCCTTGCCCACCAGCGATCGAAGAATCCCGGCGCCGGATATGTGAGCGACTTCCCGGAACTGCTCGTCCGACTGCTGGATGAAACTCGGGGAAAAGGCCCGATGGCGATCGTCACGAACGCCGGCGGATTGAACCCCCGGTCGTGCGCCGCACGATGTGGTCGATTGCTCGAAAACACCGAGTGGAGGGGATGGCCCCTGGCCGCGATCGACGGGGACGACGTGCTCGGCAAGGTCGCCTCGTGGCGAGAGCAAGGGATGGATCTGGCGCACCTGGAGACCGGCGAGCCTCTTCCCGCCGCAGTGGCGAGCCGGCTGGTCTCGGCCAACGCTTACCTCGGCGCGCGGCCGATCGCCG
>JANOBY010000221.1:0-2265 GCA_031411935.1 Planctomycetales bacterium
TTTACCGCTGCACCCGGGCCGTCCCGCCCTTGGCCAGGGCTTCGACTTCGGGGAGCCTGGCCATGGTCACGTCGCCGGGGAAGGTGGTGAGCAGGGCTCCGTGGGCCCAGCCGAGCCTCAGGGCTTCGTCGGGGGTCTTTCCGGCGAGGAGGCCGTAGATGAGGCCGGCGGCGAATCCGTCCCCTCCTCCGATGCGGTCGATCACGTCGAGCTGCCTCGTGGGGCTCACATAGCGCTTGCCGTCGAGCCAGAGGACCGCCGCCCAGTCGTGGCGGTTGGTGGAGTGGACCTCGCGCAGGGTGGTGGCCACGAGCTTGATGTTGGGGTGCTGCTCGACGGCCTGCTCGATCAGCTTGAAGAAGCTGTCGGGGTCGAGCTTGGACTTCGAGTGCACGTCCTGGCCGGGCAGGCCGAGGCCCATCTGGAGGTCCTCCTCGTTGCCGATCAGGCAGTCGAGGCTGTTGGTGATCTCGCGGATCACTTCCTGGCCGCGCTTGTCTCCGCCGACCGACGCCCAGAGCTTGGCCCGATAGTTAAGGTCGAACGAGGTGATCGCGCCGGCGGCCTTGGCGGCCTGCATGCCCTCGATGATCAGCGGCGCGGTGGTCTCGGACAGCGAGGCGAAGATCCCGCCCGAGTGGAACCAGCGCACGCCCCTGGCGAAGATGCCCTTCCAGTCGAAGTCGCCCGGCTTGAGCAGGGCCCCGGCCTCGTTGGCGCGATTATAGAAGACGACCGGGGCGCGGACTCCGTGGCCGCGGTCGCTGTACACGGTGGCGATGTTGGGGCCGCGCACGCCGTCGTGCTCGAAGTGCTTGTAGAAGGGGGTCACGCCCATCTCGCGGACGCGTCCCTGGACGAGTTCGCCGATCGGGTAGTTCACCATCGCGGTGGCCACGCCGGTCTTCTGGCCGAAGCAGTCGGAGAGGTTGGCGGCCACGTTGTACTCGCCGCCCGAGACGTGGATCTCCACGTTGCGGGCCTTGCGGAACGGGATCTGGCCGGGGTCGAGCCGGGTCACGAGCGCGCCCAGGGACAGGAAGTCGAGGTCGCACGCGTCTTGGCGAATGTTCAGGCCGCTCATGGACGATTTCCGATATGTTGTGTGGAGGACAGGAACTCAGGAGTTGACGTTGATGAAGACCTTCAGCGCGTTGTTGTCTTCGAGCAGCTTCATCATCTCGGCGTAGTTTTCCAGGCCCTGGACCGGGTGGGTGAGGATCTTCTCGGTCACGCCGGGATAGGTCAGCTCGCCGTGGGAGAGGGCCTGCAGGCCCAGCTCGAAGTGGCGGCGGTTGCCGTTCACGCTCGACACGAGCAGCTTGTTGCCCAGCACCCATTCGAGGTTGATCCTGGCCGCGTCGACCGTCACTTCCTTCTTGCCGCCGGTGATGCTCGTCCAGATCAGGGCGCCGTTCAGGCCCAGGACCTCCATCGAGCGGAAGCAGGCCTCGGCGTTGCCGGTCGCCTCGAAGATGATGTCGGGCTTGCCAACGCGCTTGGTGAGCTCGTTCAGGGGCTCATCCTTCGTGGCGATGTAGGTCGCGCCGTAGGCTTCCACGAGCTCGGACTTGAGGTGCGGGCCGGGCTTGGTGGCCAGGGTGTAGACCTCCAACCCGCGGAGCCGGAGCATCATCGTGGCGAGCAGGCCGATCTGGCCGGCGCCCATCACAAACGCCCGCTTCGGCTGCCAGACCTGCAAGCGTTGCTGGGCGAGATACGCCTGCTGGATCGCCTTGGCGCACACGCTGGCCGGTTCGGACAGGACGCCCAGGTGCTTGAGGTTCTGCGGGACCTTGACCATGTACTCGGCGTCGTCGACGAAGGTCTCGGTGAGATACCCGTGGCACAGGTTGATCCCGCGCTCGTAGTACGTTTCCTCGCTCGTGATGTCGTTGCGTCCGATGGCGTCGTAGATCGACCCTCCGGGGCGACGGACGGTGCACGACACGTAGTCGCCGGGCTGGACCTCGGTGACCTTGTCGCCCACTTCCAGGACCTGGCCGAAGCTCTCGTGGCCGATCACCAGGAAGTCGCCGCCGGGAGGGGCGTTGCCGTAGAGGGCCTCGTTGATCTCGCGGTCGGTGGCGTCCACGCCGACCTGCAAGGACTTCACGAGCACCGCGCGGCCTTCGGGCACCTTGACCACGTGGGGATGCGGCTGATGGGCCAGCGTCGGTGCATCGATATCGCGAAGGTGGACGCTATGCGCCTTGCCGGGAAGGACTGCGACGGCTTTCATCGAGCAAATGCCTCATCCGGGAC
>JANOBY010000222.1:0-3786 GCA_031411935.1 Planctomycetales bacterium
TTCATGGCCGCGAGCGAGAAGGTCATCGAGACCATGCCCGAGACGTTCGACGCCGCCGAGATCCAGCGCCGCAACGAGCTGGGCGAGTTCCCGGACCTCGTGATCCAGGGGCCCCTGTCGTTCGACCTCGCCTATGCCCCGCAGGCCGCGGGCAAGAAGGGGATCGGCGGCGACGTGGTGGGCGCGGCCGACGTGATGATCTTCCCCGACCTGTCGTCGGCCAACCTCACGGTCAAGGCGATCATGTACACGGCCGATTGCCGGTTCGGCGGCGTGCTCAGGGGCACCAGCTCGCCCGTGGCCTTCATGAGCAGGGCCGACGATGTCCCCACGCGTTTGAACTCCCTGGCCCTGGCGATCCGGCTGATCCACGCCCGCGCGGACCCGGCCTGACCCGTCTTCCGACTCGATCGCTCTCGTGTGCCGCTCCGGAGTTGGGGCGCATCGTCCGGGAAGTTGGCGGCTTGCGGTGCGATGACAATCGTCGCACTATGGGAGGCGGGACGACTCGATTGACCACCGCGAGGATGTCCGCGATGACGAATCCCCGACCGACCTCATGGCTCCGCAGCGCCACGGCGGCGATGGGCTCGTTGGTGCCCTCCGCGTTCTGGGTGGCGCTGATCGTCTCGTCGATCGTGTTCTACGAACGTCTCGAATCCGCGAGACGCTGGGGGCCGAGCGATGGTGAGAGGATTGCCTTCGCGGTCGCTTTTTCGGTGTCGGGTTCGCTCGCCATGGTGACGACTCTTGCCGTGTTCGGCACGATGAAACGGGCGGTTACAACGACCGCCGCGGTCGCGGTCCTGCTCGTTGTGCCCGGCTATCAGCTGCTCCAGAACATCGACCCGTCGTACCGGACATTCCGGGGTGTGGCCATCAACCTGGGAATGTGCGGCCAGGCCGTGAGGCCGGGGACGATCCTGGGGCTGATCTCGGGATCGGTCGCGTCGGCTGCCATCGTGGGCCTGGGGTTGGCCACCCGACGGCGACTCCCGTGGCCGGTTATGATGGCGTGCGTGGGGGCGGTTTTCCTGGTCCTGAACCGGGGCCTTCCCGCCGTGCTGGGCTCGAACTCCGACTCGGTTGCGCGACTGGCCGACTACGTCGAGCTGGGCCACGCGATGATCGCTGGCCTGACAGGCGCGATCGTGGGGCCGGTCTGGGGCGCGAGCGTGGCGGGCGCCGCGGTGTGGTGGGCTCGCCCAAGGATGCAATCCCCTTCGTCGACGGCTCAGCTTTTGCACGAACCTGCATGAGTCAGATGCGTCTTCCGGGCGGAGGATGCTCGCGATCTGGCCCTTCTGGGAGACCTTCCCATGCACCTGGCGATGATCCTGGCAATTGTGCTTCCGCTGGCCCTGCCCGAACTCGACGAGCCCCCCCGCGTGGACCTGGTGGGCACCTCGAGCTCGTTTTCGATGCTCCTGGAGGACACACGGGTCCACAAGGAGCTGGGGCTCACGCCCGACCGGGCCCGGTCCTGCATGCTCGTGGCCGAGAGGACCCGCAATCACCTGGCTGCCGCCTATCGTGAGGCGCGGCGAGGCGGGTCCTCGTCCGAAGCCCCTCGAGCCCCTCGCGAGATCGAGGCGGCCCACTCCCGGGAGATGATCGAGGAGATCAACGCGGCCCTCACGCCCGAGCAACTGGCGAGGTTCAAGCAGATCGCCCTGCAATCGGGCACCGTGGCCACGTTCCTGGACCCGTCGGTCACGCGTGCGTTGAAGCTCGACGATCAGCAGAAGGCCGACCTGCTCGCCATCCAGAACGAGGCCAGGCGCACCATCCAGGCCGACGTGAGGTCCGGCAAGCTCGGCCGCGAGGAGATCGCCAGGAAGGCCCTCCAGCTCCGCCAGGAAGGCCGGGGCAAGGCCCTGGCCCTCATGTCCCCCGAGCAGAAGGCGACCTGGGAGGCCCTGATCGGCAAACCCTTTTTCCAGGACGCCGGGGCCCCCCAGGACCTGAACGCCAAGCAGATCCGCTGATCGACGCGGGGCCGGCAAGGGCCCCGCGTCGCCGTCCCGAGGCTCAGCCCTTGTACTCGGCGCCTCGCAGCGATTCGAGCAGCTTCTTCGTGGCCATGATCCCCTCGGGCTCGGACAGGCGGCTGCCTTCGTACTCGATGCCCACCCAGCCGTTGTACCCGGCGTCGGTCACGATCTTGAGGATCCGGGCGTAGTCCAGGTGCTTCTCGTTGCCCTTGTCGTCGAAGTCGTAGCTCTTGGCCGACACCCCGTGGGCATAGGGCATCATGCGGGCGATGGCCTGGTACACGTCGATGCTGTACTCGTGGTCCTTGTTCGGGAAGTTGCCGAAGTCGGGCAGGGTGCCGAAGTCCTTGTTGCCCACCTTCTTGATCAGCGCGAGCAGCGCGTCGGGGTCGCTCGACGGCCCGCCGTGGTTCTCGCAGATCACGTGGATCTTGTTCTTGGACCCGTACTCGGCCAGGGCCCCGCACCCTTCGGCGGCCGACTCGACGTCCGTCGCGCTGTAGTGCTCGCCCGTGTTCACGCGGATGGCGTGGCAGCCGAGCGCGGCGGCGGCGTCGACCCACTTCTTGTGGTTCTCGACGGCCTGGTTCCGCTTGTCTTTATTGGGCTCGGAGAGGTCGCCCTCGCCGTCGATCATGATCAGCACGCAGGTCACGTCGTGATCGTCGGCCCGCTTCTTCAGCTCGCGCAGGTACGAGGCGTCGCCCGCCTTGTCCTTGAAGAACTGGTTGACGAACTCCACGCCCGAGATGCCGAATTTCTCCTTGGCGATCTTCGGGAAGTCGAGGTTGTCGATCTTGTCGCCCCGGCGGCCGAACAGGGCGCCGTTGAGCGACCACTCGGCCAGGGAGATCTTGAAGTCGCCGATCTTGCCCGCCTTGGGCTTGCCGCTCACGTCCTGGGCGAAGGACAACGAAGGGCGAAGGCCGAGGCCAAGGGCGGCGGCACCGGCCAGGGAGCCCTTGAGGAAATCGCGTCGCGAGCGAGAGAGGTCGGACATGGTTTCATGACTCCGCGCGGGAGAGGGAAAAAATCCTGGCAGAACGCAGTGTAGAGGCCCGGCTCGACCCGGTCAACCGGCCGAAGCTCCCTTCGCTCACGGCCGCAAATTCCCCCCTCCCGCAGAACATCGCGACATCCCCTCCGCGCGATCATCGGATTGGGCCGAGGCCCCTCGGTGTCGAGTCATGACCCGGCCAGGCCCGCCCCATCGCGCACCGGCCGCCCCGCTCATCGCGAGCTTTGAAGTTCCCACATCTTTGACAAGAATGTGGAGGAGAGCGACGATTCTGGGCTTCAAGCTGGATCGCGAGATTGGCTTCGTTTTGGGTTCGTTTTGGCTTCGTTTTGGGTTCGTTTTCCGGGAAATCCCGTGTCCCAGGGGCCAAAATGATCCGGTCATTTTCGCCCGCAGGCCTTGCCCGCTCTGGACTTCGGGCACGAGGGCGGCCCGGGGTCATTGGGTTCGTTCTGCAAAATCACATTTTCAGCGAGCCCCACTTCTCCTGCCAGGTTACAGAGCCCGCGACGGATTACCTCATCGTTGATCATCGCGAGAGGCCCCTGCTTTGATCACCCGGTCCGTTGGATTCCCGAAACTCCACGTCCCTCGCGGTTCAAGCCCCTCGCCCGGCCAGTACCGGATCGCATTCGGGCAGAGCGGACGTGATCCCCGTGGGGCAGGCCTCCCTGCCAGCCAGAAACCCAATTTACAGCGGTTCACGCTCGAACGTAGCGGTCCTCTCCTCAAGTAGGGCGGGCGGCCCTGCCCGCCTAAAATCATTTCTGGCGG
>JANOBY010000223.1:0-1674 GCA_031411935.1 Planctomycetales bacterium
GCCGATGTTGCGGCCGATCCTCAAGGACCTCGACCTCCTCGAGCGATTCAAGCTGGCCGACGCGACGGCCCTGGACGGCGTGATCTCGTCGATCCGGATCTGGCGGCTCGGGAGCCTCGAGAACCGGATCGTGCCGAACGCGTCCGTGATCCAGAAGCTCTCCGAGTTGCTCTTAAACAACGTCGGCGGCGGCGTCATGGACCTCGTCTGGGGCCCCGACATCCAGCTCCAGGAGACCTCGACCGAGTCGTACAAGTTCCTCGGCTCGACCAAGTACGAGCCCGTCCTGACCGCGATCTTCCAGGGGCTGGGCATCCCCCCCACGCTCTCGGGGACCTCCTCCCCCGGCGGGTTCACGAACAACTTCATCTCGGTCAAGACCATGATCGAGAGGCTCGAGTACGTCCGGAACAAGCTGGTCGAGTTCTGGACCGAGCAGGTCCGGCTCGTCCAGAAGGCGATGGGGTTCCGGGCCGCCCCCACCGTCGTGTTCGACCGGATGACCCTGGTCGACGAGGCCTCGGAGAAGCAGCTCCTCATCAACCTCGCCGACCGCGACTACATCTCCTGGGAGAGCCTCACCGAGCGGTTCTCCGGCGACCCCGCGATCGAGGAGGTCCGGCTCCGCAGGGAGCGGCGGCGGAGGGAGTCGGGGCTGCTGCCCCCGAAGGCGTCCCCGTTCCACGACCCCGAGCACGAATTCGGCAAGGAAAAGCTGTTCATCCAACAGGGGGTCCTGACGCCCGGCCAGGTCGGCCTGGAGCTCGAGGAGCGACAGCCCGGGGAGAAGTCCCCGGCCGAACACAACGCCGAACTGGGCCCCAAGCGGGCCCTCCCCGAAGGCCGCTCCGGACAGCCCGGCCAGGGGCGCCCGAAGAACTCCAGGGACCAGGAGAAGAGGAAGAGGAAGCGGGTCGTCCCGAGGACCTCCGCGGAGTTCCTCAGGGTCATGGCGTGGGCGGACTCGGCCGCCGCCAGGGCCCAAAAACTGATCGGCCCCGCGTACCTCGCCGCCTGCGGCAAGCCCAGCTTCCGGGAGCTCTCGGACGAGCAGGCTGCGGCCTTCGAGCGGCTCAAGTTCAACCTCCTCTGCCGGCTCGAGCCGGGCCGGGAGGTGAGCAGGGAGGCCCTCCTCCCCCTCCTCTCCGACCCCGCCCCCGCCCCGCCCCAGGTCCAGGCCCTCCTCGACGCCACGGTCGCCGGCCACGCCACGGCCCACGGCCAGCCCCCGCCCCTGGAGGCCCTCAGGAGGTATCAGTCCGGGGCCTACGCACTTTGGAAGGGCGAATATGAGGGAGACGACCAAGAAGGCGACGGTTCTGATCACGGTCCACCGGCGTTACCACGAGCTTGACCTCGCCGTCGGCCGCGTCTGGGAGGCGTTCCTGCTGGGGGAGTTCGCCCGGCCGCCCGAGGTCTGGGTGGCGTGGGCCGACCCCGAGCCGGGGCGGGTGTGGTACGTCCAGGGGCTCGTCGACTGCGGGCTGGTGCAGCGGGTGCTGACGCGGCGGCCCGGCCCCGGCGAGGGCGGGGCGACCTCGGTGGCGGAGTCGAGGAACCTGAGGCTCGGCCTGGAGGCGTGGGGGAGGGCCTCCCCTGCTCACGACTCCTATGCGGTCGGCCAGGCGGCCGACGTGCTCCCGCACTACGGCACCTACGCGTTCGTCGACGAAA
>JANOBY010000224.1:0-1801 GCA_031411935.1 Planctomycetales bacterium
GTCCCGCGACTCACGCAAGCCCGCCATGTCCAGGAATTCGATGGGCCACCCGTCGAGAGCCGTCCGCAGCGCCAACACGTCGCGAGTGGTGCCGGCCACTTCCGAGACCACGGCCCGGGTGAATCCGGCCAGACCATTGAAGAGGCTGCTCTTGCCCACGTTGGGTCGCCCGGCGAGAGCCACCTTCCACCCGTCGATCAGCTTCAGACCGTACGATGAGCGTGCACGCAGGGCAGCAAATCGCTTCCGCGCAGACTCGGGATCGACGGCCGAGAGTGCGACGATCTGGCCCCACTCCCGCTCCAGGGCGCCGGCCTGCTGCTCCAGGAGGATCTCGGCGACTCGCAGCGTGGGGGCGAAGGGAAGCATCTGTCGAGCCCGATCGGACCAGCCCGGAGGTGCCTCACCGTTCGTGTCCGCCCCCCCGGTATCGACACCGAGGGATGCGAGCACCTTGAGGATGGAGTGGACTGCGGCCGATCCTCCGTGCCCGTGGATTTCCACGGTGGAGGGGGGCGAACCGATGGGGATGACCACCACCTCGTCGCCCTGAGCCTCGCCGAAGCGGCCGACCCTGGGACGATCGGTCCCGCTCTCCCGGAGACTTCGGACGAAGGCGGGGCGGAAGGCGGATTCCACCACGTCCATCGCGCGGGGGCCGGTCACTCGCACGACCGCCACCGCGCCTCGCGTAGGGGCGGTCAGGACCTGAGCGACGGTGGTCATCGGGTGGGGGCCCCGGGGTCGCACCCGAACGCCGCCAGGGCCAGGCCGGTCAGGACGAGGTCGGGCATGATGCAGGCGTCCAGGACGTCGATCTGCGGCGCGAGCTTGACCGCATCGCCACCCGTCCAGACACGCCGGGGCGGGGCATCCCCTTCGAGAACCTGTCGCGAGAGGATCTCGCGGATAGTCCCGACGGTTCCCCAGAAAATTCCGGCCGCCAGCGAGGTCTGCGTGGAGTCTCCCCAGGGCAGGGGGGGAACTCCCCCAGGCTCCACGAATGGTAAGAGTGCGGTCTGACCGCACAGGGCGCGGCTGACCATGCCCAGGCCGGCCGCGATCACCCCGCCTTCCCAGCGCCCCTCGGCGTTGATTCGCTCGACGGTGATGGCCGTCCCGCATGAGATCAGCAGGGCCGACGTGCCCGCGCCGATTCGATGTCGTGCGGCCAGGACCATCAAGGCCCGGTCCACCCCTGCGTTCTCTGGCAAGGGGTGAGACGGATAGGAGAAGACCTCGCGTGCGGATCGATACCAGAGCGGAGGCTGGTCGATTTGGGAGAAGATTTCCCGTGCCAGAAGCTCCTCGCGGGGCGGATTCACCGAGGCGATCGCCCATCGGGTTGACGGGGTGAGCGCCCAGTCCGCGATCGTGGCTCGCCAGAGGTCGGGGCGGTCGAGTTCGAGAGCCGTGCGACGCTGCCATCGCCCTTGCGCGTCGAGCATCCCCCACTTCATGCGGGAGTTGCCGATATCGACGACGACCCGAGCCGCCGGTTCCGCGCCCATGGACTTGCCCTCAGCAGGTCGGCGGCCTGGTCATCGCGAGGCCGGGGCAGGCGAGGCCGTCTCGGCCGGGGCAGGCTCGGGGGCCTCGAGCATGTCGGCAATCCGGCGGATGAGCTGGGGAAGGCCCTGGCCCGTCACGGCGGAGATATGGATGGCGTCGCGGCAAAGCGCCTCGGTGATCCGCTTCGCCGCGTCCTCAGCGCCCGTGAGGTCCATCTTGGTGAAGACCAGCATCTCGGGCCGGGTGGCCTGGGCGGGGGAGTAGTGCTCAAGCTCTCCGCGGATGGTTC
>JANOBY010000225.1:0-24061 GCA_031411935.1 Planctomycetales bacterium
TGCCGGTCGCGACCTTCCTCACTCAGAATCCGAACGCTCTGGCCGGTCGGTACTCGGCGTTGATCAACTGGGGAGACGGCTCGGCCCTGACGGCGGGAACGATCGTGGCAAACGGTGCCGGGGCCTTCACGGTCCTGGGCAGCCACACGTTCGCCGGGGGCAATAACTACTCCGTGCGTGTGGTCGTCACCGGCACCGGAGTTTCGTCCACGGCGATCAGCCCCGCGGCGATCACCGATCAGCTCTTCCCGATCAGCGGGGTGCTGGTCTCGACGACCGGCGTCTCTCGCTCGTCACAGCCGAGTATCCAGGGCAAGGCCGAGCCTCTGTCGATCGTGAGCATCTTCACCACGAGCCCCACGAGCTCGACCCCGACACTCGTCGGGACGGGACAGGCGGACTCGGGCGGCAACTTCATGATCACCACCAGCACGCTCGCGGATGGCCGTTACACGGTGCTCGCCTCGTCGGTGGATGCGTCGGGCCGGCCGTCGAGCGGGCAGACCGTGCTCTATCCGGCCGGCAGCCGGGGGGCGTTGACCGTGGACACCGTGGGCCCGAATGTCTCGAACGCCACGTTCAACCCGCGTACGGGGCGTGTGACGCTCGTGCTCGCCGACTCCCTCTCGGGGCTTCAGGCCAACACCCTGAACTCGGCGAACTTCTCCATCCGTTCGACGAGCGGCAAGGCGTACAAGGTCTCGGGATTCAAGGTCCAGTCCAGCCCCACGGGCTCGACGGTCACGTTCAACACCGCGAAGTCGTCCAGGGCGGGGACTTATGTGCTCACGGTCAACTCCTCGGGAGTGACCGACGGGGCCGGGAATACCCTGGATGAACGGTTCTTCGTTCCCTTCCCGGGCACCTACAACCGGACGGGCCAGAACTACACGGCGGCGTTCAAGACCAACGGCTCGGCCGTCGCGACGCCCACTCAGTACGTCCCGCCGAACGAGGTCGTGGCCGCTCGCAGGCACCGATCGGCCGTGCGGCGTCTGCTGAATCGGAACTGATCCTCGACGCGAATCGACTCCCTTCGAGGCCCGAGACGTCCTGTCCCGGGCCTCGTTTCGTTGACAGCGACATCTTCGTTGAGCGAGGGCGTCTCTCCCCGTGGGGCAGGCGTCCGAGCCGGTTTAGCAAGCATTCCGGCAGGCAGTGTCGCCTGCTCCACGACGCACTCCGGCTTCTACGCCGATGAGGAATCCGCTTCCTCGATCACGGTTCCTCATTCTTTGCCGGCCAATCGGGCGAGGAGCGAGGCGGCGTTGTCGTGGACCACAGCCTGGCCCACCCCCGGGGGGAGAGCCTTCAGGAGCCAGTCCCGGATCTCGTACGCCGTGCCAAGGCCCGGCAAGGTCTCGCCGGTGCCGAAGAGGTCGGTCGCGATCGCGATCCCCGAGTAGCCGGGGGCATCGCGAAAGGGCAGGGCCGCCGTCGATGCCATGATCTCAAGAAAGCCCGCAGCCCCGCGATGAAACGGAGGCCCCGGCGTGATCCCGACGCATCCGCCAAGATGGCGAAGCCGCTTCAGGGAATCGAGCCTCAAGGCCTCTTGCGAGTCAAATCCGGTGTGCTCGGGCGTGCCATGGCTGGAGAGCAGGATGATGCGTCCCGACCGCGCGGGATCCGCCTCGAACCAGCCCAGCACCTCGGTGACCGTGAGAGGGTTCATTCGGGCGATGTCGAGCGCCGGTCTCGGCCCCGGCCCCGGCCCCGTCGGGCCAAGCCCCAGGATGGCTTCCAGGCATTCATGACCGAGTGGAGTCAGTCCCCGTTCCGGGTCCCCGCTCGCGGCTCCACCGAGCAGCCCGCCCGGTCCATCGACGGGCTGGAACACGCGGACCCCGCGTGCAAACAGGCCGGGAAGACGATCGAGGTCGGCCCTGGTGCGGACGAGGGCGTCGAGCCCTTTCACGCCGAGAACCGCCCAGCACATGCCGTCGGGGTCGTCGTGCCAGCGGTCCACGTCGTCGGGGCCGATCAGGATCCGGCCCGAGAATTCCGCCTCCACGCGCGCCACCAACTCCCCCAGGGAATGCCAGGGGTCGGCACGATGGGCCCAGTCCTCGGGGTCGCGAGACAGGGCGATGACGGCGGCCGAGGTGGTGCTCAGATACCCATCGGCCGGGTCGAGAATCGGCTTCGATCCGCCTGGGCGGGGAGGCCCGAAAATCTCGGTCTCGGGGGCATATTGGCGGAGCCAGTTCGCATGGAGGTCGATCAGGCGAGGGGGACGGCGCGGCATGGAACGAGGCTCACTCCCGGCCCGGGTCGCGGGCGGGTTCCTGAGGGATCACTTCGAGATAACGGCGGATCAACGGGCGCAGGTCACCCGAGGACACACGATCCCATTGCTCGACGCCCCGGCTCCGCCCTTCCCAGACGATCGGTGGGCTGGGTTTGAGCGCTTCGAGGAGAGGCGAGGCCTCGGGAAAGTGAGAAATCCTCTGAGGCCAAACCCAGGCGACCCGGCTGAGATCGCGCAGATGCTCACGATCGGCTCCCCTGGCAACGATCGAAAGCGAGGGATCGGACCTGGTTTGCAGGAGCCCCGTGAAGGCGTCTTCGCCCCACACGATCCACACCTGAGTGCCGGTGTCAGGAACGATGGACAAAGGGCGTCCCGAGACCATCCCCAGCGGCAGTCCGCCTGAGATCTCGACCCCGATCGGTGGAAGACGCAGAGTCCTTGCGAGGCCCGGAAGGAACTTCTCTCGCAGAACAGCCGCCGAGGCCTCATCGGTCGTGTGCAGGGCCATCGCCGCGCCGCGAGGGGATTCGACGGTTCCGAGCAGAAAACCGGAAACGCCGCGGAGCTTGGGCCAGAGATCCCGCTCGGGGTTGAGTCTCGCGGCCGTGGCGAGGAGGTTGAGGCGGACCCTCAGCGGGGAGAGCTTCGCCCTCTGCGGATCGGCCTTCTCGATCTGATCCAGAATCGTGAAGATCCGGTCCCAGTTGGCAGCCTGGGGATCGATCGCCATGCTGAAGGCCGCCGACGCCGAACCGGGCAGTCTCGCGCTCCATTCGGGATTCAGTGCACAATCCAGGCTCCGAGGCACGGCGCCGGGGTTCCATTCGATCCGGCCCTGAAGCCGGTGGTCTTCGATCGCCAGGGTATTTCGAGCCTGAAGGATCTCAAGGCCGGCCAGCGCGAGCCCGATCCGCCTGACGATCAGGGACGATGATGTCGCGAGGCTCTGGCTGTTGATCTGAGAGACGATCGCGGGAGTGGTCTCACGCACCGTCCCGGGCCGGGCTTCGAGGATCCAGGCAAGCCCGCGAGCGAGGTCGACGCGAGTCCCGCCGAGCACCACGGCCTCGTCGGATCTCGCCATGTATGCCGATCCTTCCGGCCCGAGTCGATCCACCGTGGCGGGACCGAGAGGGGGCTCGGACTGGCCATCGGTCAAGGCGGTCGCCGTGGCGAAGGCGGAGATCGTACCATCATCATGAGGGATGCAGAACGACCAGGCGAGGTTGCCATCGGTCGGAGAGAAGTCGATCAGGAGCTCCGAGCTTTCGAGCGTCCGAAGTTCCGGGACCATCCGGGAGTTCAAGGCCGCGATCCCCGCCTCGGCCGCCTTGCTCAGACTTTGCTTCCCCTGTGTGGCGTTTTTCCAGGCTGCGAGGGCGGCCGCAGGGCTGCTCGACCTGGAACCTTCAAAGAGGCTGATCAGTCGCTGGAGCTGCAGGTCCGGGCTCTGGAACCGCACGACCACGGCCGGAGGGGCGGGGGGGCCATCCGGGCCCGGTGGGCCGATCGTGAGGGCCAGTGAGGCGAGCATTCTCAGCATGATCCGGGAATTCTCCGCCGAAATCGGACCGCGATCGGACGTTTTGTGCTTTGTCGCCAAGAAACCGTGTTCTTGAACGTTAGAGAGTAAGGGGCCACGGCGCCCGGGGTCAAGCGAGCCCGGATCGTCCCGATTGACCCCCGTGCTTCGCTGATGGATCATGACGCCAGGGCACGATCCTGCGGCGCACGAGGGATCGGCGGGAACGTCGGCCCCGGAACCTGCGTCTAACCGTTCAGAGCTCGCGGCGGGTCTCTCCCTTGCCGCGATCCGTGGGCTTCTCAGGAAGGATCTCACCGTGAGACTCGACTTCGGCCGCAAGGCGTTCCTGATCATGCTGATGGCCCAGGCGGGGCTTGTCGCCCCGACGCGAGCGGCCGAGCCGCAGGCCCAGGGTGCGGCCCCCCCTCGCCGCGCCGTCGACCCGGCCACTCCATCTCTGCCGGGCGAGATCACGGCGGCCATGCAGGACGGACGCTTCGCCGAGGCCGAGAAGGCGCTCAAGGCGCTGGTCGATGAGCCCAAGACCGACGCCGACACGAAGGCTTACGCCAATCTCATCCGGGGTGTGGCCATGCGCCTGTCGGGCAAGCTGGACCCCGCGCGAGAGCTTCTCACCTCCGCGTTGAAGGATCAGCCCAAAGGGCGATGGGCCGCCAAGCTGCGTTCCGAACTGGCCGCGGTCGAGGTGTCGGCCGGAAAGTACGCCGCGGCCGAGACGCTCGCCCGGGCCGAGGCCGAGGAGGTTCTCCAGGGAGATCGGAAGGACCGGCTTGCCGAGGTCTATCGCGGGTTCGCCGACCGTCTGCTCAAGCCCGAACTGCCCACAATCCCCAGCGACCCCGAGGGGGCCTACGCCCTGCTCGTCCAGGCCCGTTCGCTGGCGAAAGGCCCGAAGGTCCTCGCGAGCCTGCTCTATGCGATGGCGAGGGCGAGCCAGGCGGCGGGAAATCATGCGCGGGCGATCGGCGATTTCACGACCTACCTCGCCGAATTCAAGACGGGCGAGGATCGCTCGGCGGCGCGTTATCATCTGGGCGAGGCTCAGCTCCTTTCCGGCCAGCCCTTGCCCGCGCGTCTCACATGGACGGACCTTGCACGCGACCTGGAGAAGGTGGACACCAAGTCGGAACAGGAGATCCGAGGCTCGGCCCTCTACCAGATCGCGATCACCCACGGGGTCCCGAGTCCGACCGACGACGCGCAACTTGCCCTGGGCGTTGCGGCTCTGAGGCGCTTCCTCGCGGCCTATCCGGCTCATCCGATGGCCGTGAGGGCCGCGTTCGGGATCGCCCAGTCCTACCAGAGCCGCAACAAGAGCGAAGAAGCCATCGCCGCCTACCTCGCCTTTTTGAAGGCGGAAGGCGCGGGTGCCAATACCGACGAGTCTCGCCTGGAGAGGGCCGAGATGATGATGTCGGCCCAGTATCAGGTCGGCCAGATATATCTTGCCCAGGCGAAGTTTGATCAGGCGATCGAAGCCTTCAAGGGCTATCTCGCGAAGTACCCGAACGGTCGCCAGTCGGCGGACGCCCAGCGGGCCATGCTCGATGTCGCCTTGCAGTTGGCGTACGACCTGCTCCGGCGGGAGAAGTATGCCGAGGCCCGAGCCGCGTTCCTGGCCTTCGCCGCTCAGAATCCCCTGGACGGGCGTGTGCCCCAGGTCCTGTTCGAGGCCGGGCAGACCCTTTTCGTCGAGAAGAAGTTCGCCGAGGCGATCGTCGCCTGGGAGACGCTCGCGGGCAAGTTCCCCGGAACTGAGCCGGCCGGGCATGCCCAGTTCGCCATCGCGTCGCTGTTCGAGATCGAGAAGGGCGACCCCGCGGCGGCGATCGAGCGCTTCCGCAAGATCGGCGTGGAGCCCTGGGCGTCCCAGGCTCGGCAGAGGATCACCCTCATGGAGGCGAAATCGCTCACCGTAAAAACCGAGCGAGTGTTCCGTTCGGGCGAAAACCCGGCGCTGAAGATCGGCACGCGAAACCTGGAGAAGCTCACCTTCACCGCCTACAAGCTCGACCCCGAGACCTACTTCCGGAAGAAGCACCAGCTGCACGGGGTCGAGTCGCTCGACATCGGCCTGGTGGCGCCCGACGCCGAATGGACGGCTGAGGTCCCGAAATACGGGAAATACAAGCCGATCGAGACGACCTACGAATTGAAGAAGCTCGAATTGCCCGGCGTGTACGTGGTGAAGGTCTCGGACGAGAAGGCATTGCAGGCCACCACGATGGTCGTCGGAAGCGACCTGGACGTGATCGTGAAGACATCCCGCGACCAGATCCTCGTGTTCGCCCAGGACATGAAGACGGGCAAGGGCCGGGCCGGGGCTCGTGTGCTCGTCGCGGACGCGAAGGGGGTCCTCTTCGAGACAAAGACCGGCCCCGATGGCGTGATCGTCAAGGATTGGGAAAAGCCCTCGCTCTCGGGTCCGGGAGAGAACGCGGCTCCGCCCGTGGCCACTCCCGCACCCAACGCGGATCCCGCAGCGCCGCCCGGCGCGGTTGAGCCTCCCGCCGCGCCGAACCTCCCCCAACCCTGCCAGGTTGAGGTACCGCCCGCACAGCCCATAGCTCTCGACCCGCCGCAGGTTGTGGACGGGCCCGACGCGAGCACCCGACCTCGTTCGCCCGAGGGAGCGATCGCGTACCTTGTGCTCGATGGCGGAGATGTGGCGGGTTCGGAGATCGGCATCCCCGACAAGGTGGCCCAGGGCCTCACGGCTCGTGCCTATCTTTACACGGACCGGCCCGCCTACCGTCCGGGGAGTGATGTCGAGCTGCGAGGGGTGGTACGCGAGGTGGTCGAGGGCCAGTACGCCAATGTCCCCGGCGCCTCCTACAAGCTTGAAGTCTATGACGCCCGAGGCCGCAAGTTCGTCGACCGGCCCGTCAAGCTCTCGGACTTCGGGACCTTCCACGAGATGATCGAACTTGACGAGACCGCACCCGTGGGCGCCTATCGGGTCCGCCTCTTCCAGCCGGGCAAGAGCGATTTCGCGGGGTCGTTCGAGGTCCAGGCCTATCAACTCGAGAAGATCGACCTGAACTTTGACCTCCCCCGAAACGTTTACTATCGGGGCGAGACGATCAAGGGATCGCTGGTCGCCCGCTACCAGTACGGGAGTCCGTTGGCCCGGCGTGCGATCAACCTCACGCTCCCCGACGGCCGCGTGCTTTCCGGCCAGACGGACGACGAGGGGAAATTCGCCTTCGAGCTCGAAACGACCGGCTTCGCCGAGGAGCAGACCCTGCGTCTGGTCGCCCAGCTTCCCGAGGATAACGTGGCGATCGCCGCGAACGTGATGCTCGCCGTGAGAGCCTTCCGGATCGACCTCTCCACGTTGCGCGACGTTTACCTGGATGGCGAGAGCATCGCGGTGAACGCGACGACGATCGACGTCCAGGGCGAGCCCACGGGCCAGACCCTCTCTCTTGCCCTTTTGAAGCGGATCGAACGCAACGGCCAGACGGTGGAGGTCGAAAAGGAGAAGCTCGAGATCAAGACCGACGCGAAGACCGGCAAGGGCCTGGTCCAGCTCAAGACCGACGACGAGGAGGGGGGAACCTTCGTGATCCGCGCCTCGGGCACGGATCGATTCGGCAACATCATCCTCGCCGATCGCCTGCTCACGATCTCGGGCAAGAAGGACGAGACGAAGCTGCGATTGATCACCGATCGCACCACGTTCAAGGTGGGCGAGACGGCCGAGATCCGGCTCGTGAATCGAGGCGCAGCGGGCACGGCCCTGCTCACCTGGGAGGCCGACCGGATCCTCTCCTACAAGATCGTCCCCGTGACCGAGGGCGAGAACAAGATCTCGTGGAGCGTGGACGGCAAGCAGTTCCCGAACTTCACGCTGGCGGCGTCCCGCATGGCCCCTCCGCTGCTGCATGACGCCCGCCTCGACGTCCGCGTGGAGCGCGACCTCCGGGTTGCGATTGTCCCGAAATCCAGGAGCGTGGGGCCGGGAGCGGAAATCGAGGTCGAGGTCACGACGACCGACCAGAACGGCAAGCCCGTGGCGGCCGAGGTCTCGCTGGCGTTGGTCGATCGCTCCCTATTGCGGCTCTTTGCGGACCGCATGGCACCGATCGACCAGTTCTTCTACAACCAGTCGCGAACTTCGGCGTTCGAGACCGAGTCCACCGCCACCTTCCGATACATGCCCGAGACCATCCCGGTCCCCGAGGCCGTGGTGGAGGAAGAAGCCCAGTTGCAGGCCAGGCTTGCTGACGCCACAGGCATGGCCGAGGCAAAGAGCGGCTTGCCCAGAGTGATGTCCATGAACGGTGCCCTCGCGGCCCCTGCCGACATGGCGGCTGCCGCTCCCGCCCCGGCCGCCCCTCCGGGCCAGGGCGACAAATCTACCCAAGATTTCAATCGGATGCCTGCTGCGGCTGCAGCAAAACCCGGTGGAATGGGAGGTATGGGCGGAGCGCTCGGGGAGATTCGCGCGCAGGACGCAGACGAACCCATGGGTGGAGCCATGTTCAAGAAGGACGTCTTGGACAAGAAGGAGAAATCAGCGGAACTGGGCAGAATCGAACTAAGTTCAGGGTACCGGGGCCAGCGTCGAAAGGGTGGAGCTCCGGACGCGGCGAAGCCGGAATCCCCGCGCGAGCGTTTCGTCGAGACCGCGTACTGGAACCCCTCGGTCGTGACGGATAAGTCGGGCAAGACGACCCTGAAGTTCCGCGCCCCGGGCGCCCTCTCGGAGTACCGATTCACCGCTCGAGGCGTCACGGGGAGTGACACCCTTGTGGGGCAGACCACGGCCGACCTCTCGGTCCGCAAGGATTTCTTCGTGGACCTGAAGGTGCCCTCCACCCTCACGCAGGGCGACAAGCCTCGCCTGTCGGCCGAAGTCCATCACAAGGGCATCGTGGGAAGCCTCGCCCTACGCCTCAAGATTTATGCGGGCGGGCGCGAAACGCTGATCCCGAAGACCCTTGAGATCAAGGCCGATGGCGTCGAGACCGTTCTTTTCGACCCGTTCGACGTTCCCGAGGGCGACGAGGTGGCGTTCACGCTCTCGGGTTCCCTCGGCGAGACGAAGGATGAGCTGGAGGTGGCCGTGCCGATCCGCCCCTGGGGCGTGCAGGCTTATGCCTCGGCCTCGGGCTCGGCGTCGGACGATACGACCGCGTTCGTGTCGCTGCCTCCTGGACGGGAGTACGCCGAGCCCGAGCTGGTGGTCGTGATCTCGCCCAGCTTGCGACGCATGATCCTCGACCTGGCGCTCGGCCAGGATGCCTACATCCTCGACAAGAGGCTCATCACCTGCATCTGGCCCCCCGCGCCGAACACCACGGCCGACCGGGCGAGCGACCTGCTCGCAGCGTCCTCCGCGCTCGCCTACCTGCAGGCGATCAAGGCCGACGACACGCCCGACGCGAAACGCCTCGCCGATCGCGTCCGGGGCACCGTCTCCGAGCTGATCACCATGCAGAACGACGACGGCGGCTGGCCGTGGGTCGCCGGACGGCAGGGCGAGCCCCGGCCGAGCGATCGGATGACGACCTCTCGCGTGGTCTGGTCCCTGTCGAGCGCCGAGGCCTTGGGACTTGTGCCCGATCCCTCCGCCCAGAACAAGGCGACCACCTGGCTCCTCCAGGAATTCGCGAAGATCGAGGGCGGCGACAACGAGACCCGGGCCACCATCCTGCACGCCCTCTCGACGGCGAAGAAGGCCCCCTTCGAGCAAGCCAACGCCCTGAACCGCGTCCGACAGGGGCTGTCCAACGTGTCGCTCGCCTACCTGGCGATGACGTTCGCGAACCTCGACCGCGCGACGATCGGCGACGAGATCCTCAACGTCCTGATTCCGCGAGGCAAGACCGAGCCCTCCGAGCCTGGCAAGCCCGCCCGCCGGTTCTGGTCGGGCGAGGGCCAGAGCCCCTGGCATCGCTCCGACGCCGAGACCACGGCGATGGCCTCGATGGCCATCGGCCTCGTCCGTCCGCAGTCGCCCGACCTCTCCGCCTCGGTCGACTGGCTGCTCGCCCATCGTCTGGGCAGCGGGTGGCAGCCCACCAAGGCCAAGGGCCCCGCACTGGCCGCGATCGGCGGGTTCTATGGATCTGCCCAGGCGGCCGAGGACCGCTACCGGCTTGTCGTGACGGTCAATGACCAGGAAGTCTACCGCTCCGACGTGGTCGGCGCGACCGAGGGCAAGGCGGTCCGTGTGCCGCGTCGGTTCATCAAGGAGAGCGACAAGAACCGCGTGAAGTTTGACATCGAGGGCCGAGGCCAGTTCGGCTACGCCGTGACCTTGACCGGGTTCACCCGCGACTTCGGCCCCGATCAGGACCGCGCGAACAAGTCGTTCGTGCTCCATCGCCGGGTGTACTGGCCCGACCAGCCGCTCGTCGATGGCCGCCCGCTCACGCAGGGCTTCGGCGTGGCCGTGAATCCGCAGACCTGGGAGAACACGGTCAGCCAGGTGGCGCTCGGCGGGAAGATCTCGGTCGGGGTCGAGGCCTATCACAATAACCCGTCGGGGCAGCCGTCGTGGGATCGTGACTTCCTGGTGATGAAGGAATATCTGCCCGCTGGCGTGACCCTGGTCGAGGGCTCGGTCCGCACCGCCGCGAGTTACTACACCGTCGAGGACGGCGTGCTCACGGCTTACTTCACCCCCGATCAGAACCTGGGCATCATCTACGACGCCTACGGATACCTGCCCGGCCAGTATCGTTCGTTGCCGGCAAGTCTTTCGAGCGCCTACGAGCCGGGGCGTCGCCACCTGGGGCAGCCCAGCGACTTCAAGGTGCTGGCTCCCGGCGAGAAATCGACCGACACCTATCGCGTCACGCCCGACGAGCTTTATGCCCGCGGCAAATACCTGTTCGACGCGGGGCGTCTGGCCGAAGCGCAGCCCCACCTCAAGGCCCTTTGGACCGGCTACGGATTGCGTGACGACGTGGCGAAGGACGCCGCGAGGATGTTGCTCACGATCGCCATTCGGGACTACAACCCTCGCGATGTGGTCGTGTATTTCGAGGTCCTCAAGGAGAAGGACCCGGATCGCGTGATCTCGTTCGACGACATCAAGGTCGTCGGCCGGGCCTATGGAGACCTCGGCGAGCATGAGCGGGCTTACCTCGTCTGGAGGGCCACGACCGAGGCCAGCTACCTCGAAGACGCCCGCGTGGGCGAGGTCCTCCGCCAGAGGGGCAAGACGCTCAGCGGCCTGGCCTACCTGATCGACCTCTGGAGAGAGTATCCGTCCACGGCCTCGATCCAGAGCGACTTCTTCGGGCTCTCGCAGGTGATCGCGGGGCTCGCCGGACGCGCCGTGACGGACCCGGCCATCCGGGCGGAACTCGCGGCGGATTCGGCCACGCGGTCGGACCTGCTCGCCCAGGCGATCCGACTCGACCTGGCGTTCCTGTCCCAGTCTCCGAAGGACCCGCTCGCCGATGAGGCCAGCCTCGCGCTGATCGGGGCCTACCTGGAGCTGGAGGATTTCCCGATCGTGGTGAAGCTCTCCCAGCGATATGCCGAGCTCTACCCCAAGAGCACCTTCTTCGACAGCTTCCAGTACTCCGAGGCCCTCGGTCGATTCAACCTCGGCGAGTACGACCGGGCCATCGCGGTGGCCGGGAAGATCGCTGCGGCTAGCTATAAAGACGCAAACGGGGTCGATCAGCCGAGTCCGAACAAGTGGCAGGCTGTTTATATCCTCGGCCAGATCTACGACGCTCGTCGCGAGCCCTCGAAGGCGATCACCTACTACGAACGCGTGGCCGAGCGGTTCTCCGACGCGGCCGGGGCGATCAAGTCCCTCACGCGCAAGGAACTCAAGCTCCCCGAGGTCTCGGTCATCCGCCCGACCCCGCCCGAGGTCGCCGGACTGCGTGCGGTGCCCGCCCAGAAGCCCGACGAGAAGGCGAAGAAGGATGCGGCCGCGGCCACGCTCGACTATCGCAACATCGCCTCGGCCGACGTGAAGGTCTACCCCGTGGACCTCATGCGGCTCTACCTCACCCGGCGCAACCTCGATGCCATCGCCGGGATCGATCTCGCCGGAATCAAGCCCTTCTACGAGGCCACCATCAAGCTGGGCGACGGGAAGGACTTCGACGACAAGACGAAGGCGATTGACCTGCCCGTGACCAAGGAAGGCGCCTACCTCGTGATGGTGCGTGGCGACGAGCGTTACACCTCGGGCATCCTCCTCGTGTCGCCGCTGGAGGTGGAAGTGCTCGAGGAACCCGAGGCCGGTCGCGTCCGCGTGACCGTCCGCGACGCCCGGACCAAGGCGTTCGTGCCCAAGGTCCAGGTGAAGGTGATCGGCTCGGGCAACCCCTCATTCTTCTCGGGCGAGACCGACCTGCGGGGCGTGTTCGTTGCCGAGGGGGTGATCGGCCAGGTCACGGCGGTGGCCCGCAAGGGCTCGAACCAGTACGCCTTCCACCGTGGCAAGACCTTCGTCGGCCAGGCGGCACCTGCGACACCCGGCAGCGTGCCCGCAGCCAACATGCCGGCCGAGAAGCCCGACCTCCAGCAAAACGTTCGCGGGCTGAACACGATGAATCAGAGCAAGCAGATGGAGCGACTCCAGCAGCGCTATAACACCGAGGAGAAGGGCGTGAAGGTCAAGCAGGCATATTGACCGTCGATCGCTCTTACGATGTCCCTTCGGGACCCGCTTCATCCTCATCGAGTGGAGCGGGTCCCGCCTCGTCTGGAACACATCCAAGTGCGAGATCGGGGGGAAGCCTGAAGCCAGTCTTCGGGGCTCAGCGCCCTCCCGGAGGAGGAATCAAAAGAGAATCTCGCACGTGAACCTGGCTACCGGCAGACCCTCTCTCCCCAGAGGGTGACGGGAGTGGCCTGGGCGCGGGAGACTACTTTCAGGGGGTAGGGGTTGCAGGGCCAATGCTCGCGGCTCGGGCTTCCCGGCTCGTAGGCCTGAGTGAGCCACCGCTCGAAGCGCTCGGGGGTGTGGTCCTGATTGTTCGCCCGGAGCCATGCGGCGTAGGCGTCGATGTGGCCCCTCATGACGAGTCCGTCCTTCAACGGGGCGAACATGTAGTAGGCCGAGAACTGGCCTCGGGCGTTTTCGATCTGGGAGCCCGGCTGGAGCAGTTCGTAGATCGCCGAGACCAGCCCGGTCCGCTCCGCGCCCCACTCGCAATGCACTAGGATCGGCCGGGGGCTCGTCTTCAAGAGGTCCACCAGGGTCCTCGCCTGCTCGCGAGACAACCACTGGTCCGACGACATGGGGAAATCCACCTGAACCGCATCGGTGCTCATCGTCGCGGCGCGTTCCGCGAGATACCATGCGCGGTCGGGGTTCTGCCCCCGGAGGTTCAGGACGGTGCGGATTCCGCGATCGCGGATCGCCCGGGTGAGTCCCGCAGCGGAGAGCTGCGCCGAACGGTAGAGCTTCCCGGGATCAACGGTTCCGAAGTTCCCCAGCCCCCAACGCAGGGTGAAGAAGCCCACGATCAGCAACAGGATGGTCGCCGCGATCCGAAGCGTCCACCGAAGTCGTTTGCGTGTCATCCGGTGAGTCCTTTGCCTGAGTCTGCCAGCGGGCGTAGGCGTAAATCCGTTCTCGGTCCTCGACATCCCGGTCGGGTCGGGACCAGGGAAGGGCGGCGACCTCGCGCCAGGCCTCGTCCGCGGATCGGCCCTGATGACGGATGCGGTAGGCGGCGTGGACCAGATTGGAACGGTGATGGCCGCCCACGCAATGGAAGAAGACAGGCTGCCTCGCGGGGTCGGCAAGCAGGTCGGCCACCTCGGTCATCTGTTCGAGCGTGGCGCGCGACCCTCTCATGGGGATGATGATCCATTCCACCCCGGTTCCGCGAAGGGCGGATTCCTGAGCGACGTATTTCGGGTCGTCGCGGTTGATCGCCGTGAGCGTGATCACGGTACGAATGCGCTCGCGAGCGATGAGGCGATTGAGGGGCCGGGGGCGTTGCCACGCCCCCCGGAAGATGCGATGAGGTTCCACGACCGAGACCCTCTTGGCGACGAGGTGATCCCAGGCCCAGGGAACGCCCACGGCCGGGGGAATCCCCGCGAGGCATGCCAGGGCGAATCTGCGTCGGGTCGTCAATCGCCGCCTCCGTGCAAGTCTCCCAACCGGCGGGTCCTCCTGCCCGCCGGATTGTAACGGCCAGGGGGCCCGCGACAATGCCAACCTGCGTGCGAGCTCACCGGGGGCGCTTGCGTTGCGTTCCCGGCGAAGGGCCTGCTACACTGAGGGTGTCGGAAGTGAGGGTCGGGCTCGCCAGGGAGAGGCTCGGCCCCGTCTTGTCCATTTCGCCGTGGGTGGTCGCTTATGACCGATCCCCTGACTTGGTCGATCGACCTGGGCCGCTGGGCCGGGATCCGCGTTCGGGTCCACGTCCTGCTCGTGCTCTTCGCATTCCAAAAGCTCCTGGAAGCCGCCTGGACACAGGAGAAGGGCCACCCCCATCCTGTGTTCGAGACGGTCGGATGGCTTTGCCTGCTGGTTCTCGCGATCGTGATCAAGCAGTCGGTCACGGCTCTCGTGGCCGGGCGAGTGGGCATGGATCGGGACGAGTTCCGCCTCTGGCCGCTCGGCCATCTCGGCGGCCCGGGCCTGACCGCCGCCGAGCGGTCGCCCGAGAACGTGATGGTGCTCCTCTCGGGCATGCTCACGAGCCTGACCATCGCCCTCGTGGTCGCGATCATCCTGGGCTTCGCGGGCGTGCAGATGGTCTTCAACCCGTTCGGCAACGTGGGTTCGGGGGGGGCACCTCTCGTGGGCGGCACCTCGCCCGCCGCGCCGTTTCATCTCGTTTGGTGGCTCGGTTGGTTCGGACATCTGAACTGGGTGCTCTTCGTCGCCAACCTGATCCCCGCCATCCCGCTGGATGCCGGGCGTATTTTTCGTTCCGTTCTGGCCGCCCGCTCGCGAGATGGGATGATCGGCCCCTGGACCGCGCATTCCTGTGCCGCGGTCCTCGCGGTGGTGGGCATCGTCCGCTGGCTGTACTTCAAGAAGCCGGGCGGTGGAGAACTGATCAGCCTGGCCTTCCTCATCGAGTTCTTCCTGAAGATGGAGTCGAGCCTGCTCGAGGAGGGCGGATTCTTCGAGGAAGGCGTTTTTGGATATGACTTCTCCCAGGGCTACACGAGCCTGGAGGCCGGCGCCGCGGCCGTGAAGCCCCGGCGCGAGGGGGCCCTCAAACGCTGGCGACGCCGACGTTCCGACCTGCACCGTCGTCGGAAGGCCGAGAAGGAGGCCGCCGACGATCGCCGGATGGATGAACTCCTCGACAAGATCCATCGCGAAGGCCGATCGGTCCTCTCCGACGAGGAGCAACGTTTCCTCGTCCGCGTGAGCGCCCAGTATAAGAAGCGGGTCCGCGGGACTTGAGCGCGTCGGGTCCTGGCCGATTCCGCGAGGCCATCGCTCGCGGTGAACCGCTCGTCCTCGACGCGGCCATGGGAACTCGACTGATCGCGCACGGGTTGGATCTGCGTGGCGACGATCCCGCCCTCTGGAACCTCTCTCGCGAGGACATGGTCCTCTCGCTCCACCGCCGAGATCGCCGTGCGGGTGCGGATGTGCTTCTCACGAACACCTTTGGAGCGAGCCAACGGAATCTGGACAGGCTGGGACGAGGAGGCGATATCCAACAGATCAACAAGGCAGCCGTTCGCCTCGCCCGGATCGCAGCTGGGCCGATCGGAATGGTTCTCGGCTCGATCGGTCCCTACCCGCAGGAGGATCCCCCGTCGGTCACTTTCGAACAGGCGAGGATCCTGGTCGAGTCGGGCGTGGACGGCCTTGTTCTGGAGACTTACCGATTGGATCAGGCGTTGAAGACCGTGGAGGCACTTCGCACTCGGCTCGAACTTCCGATCGTCGTCTCGCTTTATTCCTGGCCCGAGGCAATGGACGCGGCCGCCCGCCGGTTGCTCGATGCGGGAGCCGATGTCCTTGGGGTCAACTGCGGGACCGGACCGGACTCCGCGATCGAGGCCACCGAGCGGTTCTGTCGGGCCTCCCATTCGGCCTGGATGGTCAAACCTAGCGCGGGCATCTCGAATGGACCGATTGCATCGCCAATGCAGTTCGCCGAGATGACCCGTCGATTCCGGCAACTTGGGGTGCAAATGATGGGCGGATGTTGCGGGACGGACCACACCCACATCGCCGCGATCCGCCAGGCTCTGGACGAGGCGATCCGAACGGAAATCGCCCCCGATTAGGCTCCCTTCAACCGCGACCGCCCTCGCAACATGTCTCGCAAATCGTGTGGCACCTGGAGCATTGAAGCTTCGCTCGGATCTCGATCAGAGGACCACCGCAAGCCGGGCACACGGGCCGGGGCGGCGTCGACAAGGGCGCGGGGACGGGCACGGCCTTCGGAGGAACCGAGCGGGAATCTTCCTTCATTGGGAACCTCCAGCTTGACTCGCCTTCATCTCGCAAGACCAGGATGATCAAGCTTCTCCGTTTTTCTCTCTTCAAGAATCTATCACGTCACTTGTTCGGTTTCGATGCTTCCGAACAACGTGAGCCTCCAGCCTCAGGTTGAATTTCTGTTGGATAGCGGTGATAATGCATGCTACTAATGAGTTGATCCAGAGTGCAGGAGTTCTCGCCTCATGGGAGGGGTCGTCAGGATGTTGACCGTCTCGTTCCTCCTGGCTTTCGCGTTGCCGACACTCCCCGCGGAAACGCCCGAGGAGGCGGCCTTCCGGACCGACGTGGCTCCGCTCATCGCCACCTACTGCGTGAAGTGCCACGGCGCGGATAAGCCCAAGGCGGGCCTGAATCTGGTGAAGGATGCCGACGCCGCGTCGGCGCTCCGATCGCGTAAAGCCTGGGGGCTCGTGCGGGAGGCGATCGAGACGGGCACCATGCCTCCCGACGGCAAGCCGAAACCGCCGCAGGCCCAGGCCGACAAGGCGGTGGCCTGGCTCGAGGCGCAACTCTCGAAGGTTGATTGCAAGCTCCAGACCGATCCCGGCCGCGTGACCTTGCGGCGACTGAACCGCGCCGAGTACCGCAACACGGTTCGCGACCTCGTGGGCGTGGATTACCAGCCGACCGAGGACTTCCCGTCCGATGACGTGGGCTACGGGTTCGACAACATCGGCGACGTGCTCACGCTCCCGCCCCTGCTCATGGAGCGTTACCTGGCGGCGGCCGAGGACATCTCGGCGAAGGCCATCGCGGACGACAATCCGCCCAGGCCGATGGTCAAGCATATCACGCTCGACGAAAAGTCGGGCGGGGCGGAGTATTCGAAACGGTTTGGGAGGATTCTCGCCTCGGAAGGGCAGGTCCAGGTGGGCTTCCCGTTTCCGCTCGACGGCGAATACACCATCCACCTCCGCGCCTTCGGCCAGCAGGCCGGTCCCGAGCCCGTGAAGATGGCGATCAAGCTCGACGATAAAGTCCTGAAGGCCTTCGATGTCAAATCCGTCGAGAGTAACGTGGGCAGCTTCGATGCCCGGGTTCGCGTGAGCAAGGGGACACATCTGGTTTCGGCGGCCTTCCTGAACGACTTCTACAACGCTGGCGAGGCGGACCCGAAGCGTCGCGACCGCAACCTCGTGGTCCTCTCGATGGAGGTCATCGGCCCGCTGCCCGTGGACGGCGGGAAGTTGCCCGAGTCACACCGCAAAATCGTCTTCAAGAAGCCCAAGGGTTACGGGGACACCGAAACCTGGAGGGCCATCCTGCACCGACTGGCCAGCCGGGCCTATCGTCGCCCAGCCACGGCCGAGGATGTCACGCGTCTGTTGCGGCTTGTCGAGCTTGCCAAGCAGGATGGGGAGCGATGGGAGGTCGGCCTGCGGCTGGCGATCCAGGGGATCCTCGTCTCGCCGCACTTCCTCTTCCGTGTGGAGCTCGATCGCTCCTCCCCGGGAGCCTCTCAACGGATCGATGACTACGAGCTGGCCTCGCGGCTTTCGTACTTTCTCTGGAGCAGCATGCCCGACGATGAGCTGTTCGAGGCGGCCCGGACGGGCGGGCTTCGCTCCCCGGGGACGCTCGAAGCCCAGGTCGCTCGGATGCTCAAGAATCCCCGGTCGCGAGCCCTAACCAGAAACTTCGCCGGCCAATGGCTCCAGATCCGCAAGCTTCGCGACGTGACGCCCGACAAGGACCTCTTCCCCAAATTCGACCCGCCCCTTCGCGACGCCATGAGGCGTGAGACGGAGCTTTACTTCGAGGAGATCGTCCGCGAGGACCGATCGATCCTCGACTTCCTCGACTCCGACTTCACCTACGTGAACGACCGCCTGGCGAAGCACTATGGGATCGCCGGAGGTTCGGGCAAGGACTTCCGCCGCGTGACGCTGACCGACGGCCGTCGTGGAGGTCTGCTTACCCAGGCCAGCATCTTGACCGTGACGTCGAACCCCACGCGGACATCGCCCGTGAAGCGCGGGAAGTGGGTGCTCGAGCAACTCCTGGGCACCCCTCCGCCTCCCCCTCCGCCCAACGTGCCGGAATTGCAGGAGAGCAAGGAAGCCCTCTCGGGCACGCTGCGGCAACGCATGGAGCAGCATCGGTCGAACCCGAGTTGCGCCTCTTGCCACGCCAAGATGGATCCTCTGGGTTTCGGGCTCGAGAATTTCGACGCGATCGGTGCCTGGCGCGAGAAAGATGGCGCGAACGCGATCGACACCTCGGGAGTCTTGCCGGGCGGGCAAACCTTCGATGGGCCGAAGGGCCTGCGGACGATCCTGATGGGAAAGCGAACCGAGTTCACGAAGTGCTTGACCTCCAAGCTGCTCACCTACGCAATCGGCCGGGGGCTTGAAGACTCCGACCAGTGCGTGGTGGATCGGATCTCCGAGTCGGTCGCGGCGAGCGGATATCGGTTCTCTCGCCTGGTGATCGAGATCGTGATGTGCGACCCATTCCAGAAACGCAGAGGCAAAGGTGGCGAACCATCATGACGACTCCGATCTCGCGACGAACGGCTTTACGAGGTCTCGGTGCGGCCGTGGCGCTTCCCTGGCTTGAGGCCATGGCCTCGTCCCGGGCCCTTGCGGCGGGGGCGACCTCGGCCCCGACACGGATGGCCTTCTTCTACGTCCCGAACGGCGTGCACATGGCCGACTGGACGCCCACCGCCGAGGGCTCGGACTTCGCGCTTCCGGCGATTCTCAAACCGCTGGAGCCGTTCAAAGAGGACCTGCTCGTCTTCACGGGTCTCGCCCAGGAGAATGGAGAGGCGGGGCCCGACGGGGCGGGCGATCATGCTCGCGCCTTGAGCACCTTCCTCACCGGGGCCAGGCCACGGAAGACCGACGGGGCCGACATCCGCGTGGGGGTTTCGGTCGATCAGGTCGCCGCCGAGAAGGTCGGCAAGGCCACCCGGTTTGCCTCCATCGAGCTTGGCACCGAACGCGGGGCGCAGGCGGGGAATTGCGATTCGGGTTATAGTTGCGCCTACTCGTCGAACATCTCCTGGCGATCGGAGACGACGCCGATGGCCAAGGAGGTCAACCCCCGCCTGGTCTTCGAACGCCTCTTCGCCAACAATCAGGCTGGCAGTTACGACGCCTCCCAGGCCAAGCGCGATCGATACCGCAAGTCGATCCTCGACTTCGTGGCCGACGATGCCTCGCAGCTTCAGCGCAGGCTGGGGGCGAACGACCGCCGCAAGGTGGACGAGTACCTGACCGCCGTTCGAGAGATCGAAGGCCGCCTGGTCCGAGTCGAGAAAAAGACCGAGGTACATCCCGACTTCGCGATCCCTTCGGGCATCCCCGAGGATTTCCGAGAGCATATCAGGCTCATGGGCGACATGATCGTCCTGGCGTTTCAAACCGACCTCACGCGGATCGCCACGTTCATGTACGCCAATGAGGCCAGCGGCAAGAGCTATCCCTTCCTGGGCGTCCCCGAAGGCCACCACGACCTCTCGCATCATGGCAACGACAAGGCCAAGTTCGAGAAGATCAAGACCATCAACACGTTCCACATCGAGCAGTTCGCCTACGTGATCGGCAAGCTCAAGGCCATCAAGGAAGGGGACGGCTCGATCCTCGATCACGCGATGGTTGTCTACGGGAGCGGGATCAGCGACGGCAATCGCCACAACCACGACGACCTGCCCGTTCTGATGCTCGGCAAGGGGGGAGGCCCGATCCGCACCGGGCGGCACCTCAAATTTACGGGCAAGACTCCGCTGAATAACCTGTATCTCTCGTTGCTCGAACGCATGGGAGCGGGCGTCCCGAACCTGGGAGACAGCACGGGGCCGCTCAAGGGTTTGACGGGTTAACGGCGAGAGACAACTTGGATTTGCCGTCTCCGGCAATCGGTCCGGGGGCGGTTGCTTTTCCGCCAGAAACCTGCCAAACTCCGCACGCGGGTTGCGCCCTCTCGGCCGGAAATCGAGGCGTGACGTTTTCGGAGCCGGATCGTGCTGCGCGGTATCTTTCGCACCAAGTCGCTGGACGACCTTCTGGCGGCCGCTGAGCATCCTGAAACCTCGCTGAAGCGCACCCTCGGGCCGTGGAACATCACGCTCCTGGGCATCGGCGCGATCATCGGGACGGGGATCTTCACCACGGTGGGCTCGGCCGCCGCGGGCAACTACAGCGAGACCGGAGAACTGATCCGCGCCGGGGCCGGCCCCTCGTTGATGCTCTCGTTCGTGATCACGGCGGTGGTGTGTGCCTTCACCGCACTCTGCTATGCCGAATTCGCCTCGTCCGTGCCGATCTCGGGTTCTGCCTACACGTACTCGTATGCCACCCTGGGCGAGTTCGTGGCGTGGATCATCGGCTGGGACCTCATGATCGAGTACGCGATCGGCAACGTGGCCGTGGCGATCTCGTGGGCGAGCTACTTTCGTAAATTCCTGATGGAGACGGTCGGCATCAACGTCCCGTTGTGGCTGGCGACCGATTATCGATCCGCCGCCGCCCTGCGCCTGGCCGATCCAGCGCGCTACAAGCTGGATTTCGGCTCGGCCCCCGTGATCTTCGGGCAGCCCCTGATCCTCAACGTGCTGGCGTTCGCGATCGTGATGGCGATCACCGTGGTCCTGGTGTGGGGAGTGAAGGAATCGGCTCGGCTCAACGCGGTGATGGTGATGATCAAGATCGTGGTCCTCATGTTCTTCATCGGGGCGGCGCTCTGGATGGTGTCGCCCGCCGGGATGGTGAAGAACTGGACTCCTTTCCAACCCATGGGCTGGTCGGGCACGATGACGGGCGCTGCGGTCGTGTTCTTCGCCTACATCGGCTTCGATGCCGTGTCCACGGTGGCCGAAGAGACGAAGAACCCCGGTCGCGACCTCACGTTCGGGATCTTCGCCTCGCTGATCATCTGCACGATCTTTTACGTGGCGATCGTCGCGGTGTTCACCGGCCTGCTCTCGTTCGAGGAGATGAAGGGTTTGACCGCCGCCGAGAAGGCCGAGCCGCTCACGGTCGCCCTGCAACGGGTCGCCCCGGCCGGATCGAGGTGGTCCGGGGTCGCCCAGGCGATCGTGGCCTTCGGCGCGGTCATGGCCACCACAGCGGTCCTGCTCGTGTATCAGCTGGGCCAGCCGCGCATCTTCTTCTCGATGGCGCGTGACGGCCTGCTCCCTCCGGTCTTCGCCAGGATCCACCCGACCTTCAAGACGCCTCACGTGACCACGATCCTGACCGGCCTGCTCGTGGGCGGGATCGCGATGGTCGCGAGCATCGACGAGATGGTGGACCTCACGAACATCGGCACCCTGTTCGCCTTCGTGCTGGTCTGCGTGGGGATCCCGATCCTCCGGTACAAGGACCCCGACCGAGCTCGCCCGTTCCGCGTCCCCTTCGGGCCATTCCTTCTGCCAGGCATGGGCGTCCTATCGTGCCTGTTCTTGATGTTCTACCTGCCCCCCACGTCGTGGTGGCGGTTTGTAGGGTGGCTCGTTCTGGGCTTCGCCGTGTATGCGTCCTATGGGTACGCCCACAGCACGGTCGGACAGCTGCGCGATCGCCCCAGCAAGACGCCGATCTCCATGAAGGTCGCCGCGATCGGTTTCCTGACGGCGGCCATTGGGCTGTTCGTGATCCCTCACCATGCAAGCCCGATCGAGCTCGTCCAATGGGCCACTCAATCCCTCGCCGTGGAGCACGCGAGGGCCATGTGGGGGCTCGTGATGATTCTGAGCGGGCTGGTCATCGGCTTCGCCGGGTCGTCTCGCGAACTGCTTCGTTGATCAGAGCAAGGCCCGGAGCGTTTCCCAGAAACGGGCTTCGTACTCCAGAAACTTCTTGCCTGCGCTGTTGCGAGTGATCACCACGACCAGCTCTTGTTCCCGGTCGATCCGGAACGTGGCGGACGAGGCTGCCCCGTGGCCGAACTCGCGAGGAGTACCGTTCAGGCCGATGCCCCAGACCTTCGTCGCCCCGGGGCCGAGGACCGAGGTCAGCGGGCGGGGCAGCATGGCGTGATAAGCCTGGGCGCGGAAGAATCGCTTCTTGCCGTAGGTCCCGCCGTTCAGGAGCATCTGCCCGAACCTGGCGATGTCCAGCGGGATGCTGCGGGCGTCGCCGTACGAGCCCGCCACGTCGGTGCTGTCCATCCCCAGCGGGGCGAGCAGATGCTCGTGGTAGAAGTCAGGTAAGGACTTCTGGGAGACCGCCTCGATCACCTTCCCGGCGAGCGCGTAACCGGTTCCGTTGTAGTTGAAGTTGCGGCCCGTCCGTGCGAAGTGGTAGACGTCGGCCACTCGCTCGTCCAGGTCGGGCCACTCATCCTGGGCCTTCATCCACCACTCAAGCCCATGCGTGTGCGTGTAGAGGTGGCGAACCGTGATCGGCCGCTTGCTCGTGAGCCGATGCAGAGGCGGCAGGATGTCGGCCACGCGGTCGTCCAGCGTGAGTCGGCCGTCGTCCACCAGCATCATCATCAGCGCGCCCGACATCGGCTTCGTGACCGACGCCATCCAGCTTTTTGTGTTCACGGTCATGGGCTTGCCGTCGCGCATCCCGTACGCCCTGTGCAGGACAATCACCCCCCTGCGGGCGATGCACACGGCGAAGCCCTGGTCCGAATTCGAGGCCCATTCCTTAAATAGGGCGTCGAGCGTCTCGACCGAACCGGGTTTCATCCCCGTTTCCGAGAACGGGCCCTCGCGCAACTCGGGTGCGGGAGGTGTTTCCATCCTCTTCGGGCCGAAGAAGGGATACACGAAGCGATTCTGAGGGGTCTGAGCCAGCTTCCAGTCGACCCACCATCGTCGGTCGGCAGCCATGGCATCGTTCCAGGCCCGGACAGGCTGCGTCTCGTTCTCGTTCAGATAGACTCCGGAGATCACGCGCGCGAATCCGGGGTCTAACCTCAGCTCCGAAAGAGTGGATCGGAAACGATCCCAGGTCGAAGGCGACTCCCTCGCGAGCGAACTGGCGGACACTCCCAGAGCCGCCGACAGGTCATCCCATCGCTTCGGGTCAATCACTCCGTCGGCGGGCAGGGGTGAGGCCACCCGGTACAGGCGGAAGTAACGTCGGGAGGAGGCGCCCCGCTTCGGGATGATCTCCACGATCGCCGCGTAAGGTCCGGGCCGCATGGCCTTCTCGACGGGCTGTCCATGCTCGTTGTAGAACGTCGGCTTCAGGACACACGGACCCAATTCAAGCTCGAGGCGGGACGGCCGCTTGAGGTCCGCGACCGGGAAGTCCTCTCCCTCGAAGAGATAGTTGGGGAAGGTCACGACCACCTGGGTCCTTGCGTAGGCAACCCCAACGTCCGGGTCCAGGGCTCGGAGCCGGGAAGATACGCCCGCCGGGCGCTTCTCCGCGGAGATCCGTTCGGTCATCATGAGGATCGAGCCGCCGGCAAGGAGGCCGGCGAACGTGAGCGCAGCGAGATGCTTACGCCGCGTACGCGGCTTCGACGGGCAAACTTCCTCGTTTGCGACCTGCGTCATGAGGTCGTTCCGCCAGCGAGATCAAACCTAAGGGAAGTCCTGTAATTTACCCCCATATCGGGCGACTCGCAAGTCGTCAAATTGACACAGCAGGACGATTGCAAAGTCGAGTCGGGGCGTTTATTTCTTGACAGCGGAAGAACTTGTCACCACCGATCCGGGACGGACGCCCATGACCACCCCCGCCGTCGATTCGCTCCTGGCCGCCTTCGCGCGAGTGACGGACGCGGGGCACGGCCGGGGCGTCCGGCACCCCTTCGATGGCCTCCTGGCCTTGACCTTCCTCGGCCTGCTCTGCCGCCAGGCCGACTTCGCCGCCATCGCCCGCTGGGCCCGCAGGCACTGGGGCGAGCTGGCCGGGCCCCTGGGCTTCACCCGCGA